>NZ_JAPDNV010000002.1:0-83860 GCF_026013155.1 Paenarthrobacter sp. PAE-2
CACCAGCGGGCCGATTAACTGGCCGTCCGTGGGCAGAAACCAATGGCCATTGACATCCCGTCAAGGTGTCGACGTGCCCGCTAGCCCAGCTGGCACTGCTCCGCCTAGGCTTCTGTCAAGTGGGACATCTATGAGGTGAGAGGCCCTCAACAGGTACGCAGCTGCTGCCTTGACCAGTTCAAAATCCTCCTGAAACAGGCCGAGCCCCCGGTTACAGTTCGGGCAGAGGATCCCACGGATACACTTACCGCAGGAAATGGTCCCAGGGCAGCATCGATGGTCGTGGTCTATCGCAAGCCTACGGCCGTCCGCCACCACCTCAACGGGACAAATTGCGCACCGGCCCCCTTGTATCCGGAGCAACTCCTCAAATTCGTCTAGGCTTATGCCGTATCTAGCCTTCTTCTGCGCTGAACCTTGGCAGCGCCGACACCTATAATCCAGTCCGTCGCTCGACCGCGACGCCCGATTGAACTGATCCTCAGGCTTCCACTGCTCGCATGTGGGGCAAAACTTGTTCCCGCTTTCATCCCTAAGGCGAACCGCGTTACCGCGGTTGGGGTTACCCCTCAGGGCCTTAAGCTCGGAGCCATTCTGGTGCTGCCTCCAGTGGTGGCGGCAGTACCCGCCTGCGTCTGGGGCGTCGTTGTAGCGGCAGCCGGGGAACTTGCATCTCGTGACTTCACCGCTCTTCCTTGTTAGCTTCAACGGCGTGAGGGGCACGTCCCGATTGTGCTGTCCGTAGTGTCCGCCGCAAAGCGAGTGGGTTTTGTTGCTTATTGGCCGACCACACATGGAACCGTCAGGCCCGGGGCCGATACAGGGCCCGTCGGGCGTATTGATCCGTCTGATCGGCTTTAAGACCCCGTCATTCCTTTTGTGTTGCCGATCATGCGGGGAACAAAGCAGTGTTTCACGCCCCTCGGCAGGTCGGTCGCAGCGGTCGTTGCCATCCTGGCCAGGCCCCCAGCACGGTAATTCCGGAATGGGAGGTAGGCGTCGTTCGATGGGGCCCAGGAACCCTCTACGACTCATCTGGTCGTAATGGGTTTTGCATATCCCATCATCCTGCCCGACGGGGCGACTATATACCTGCCGCCCGCACAACTCACCGCCTGCTTGCCCGGGCCCAACGCACGTCGACTTGGATGTCCTCGTCCTGAGCGGCCGTAGCTCGTTGTGCTTCCTGTTCTGCTCATTGTGGGCACGGCACAGTTGGGATGTTTTGCTTTCCGTGGGGTTGCTGCAAAATTCATCCCCATTTCTGCCGGGGCCCGAACATCGCATCGGCAGCCTCCCGCCGACGTTCACGGAGGCGACATCAGGAGACCGTCGCATCAATCCCGTGGGGGCCTGGCCCTCACCGGCGGGGAGGGGCTCCTCCCCAATCACCAAGAGTTCCCCTTCTTCCGAATCACCCTCATCCAGCAACCACATGTCATTCCTCCGAAGTCGCAGCTTGCATGTCTCACTAGTAGAGCAGACAACTCTGACAATCTTCGTTGACATGGATGCATGCCCACACGCCCGTCCCAATCAACCGAAGAGCAGGCTCTTCGGTGGGAGGAGCGACGGCGGAGCGTCGGTGCGCGCATTCGGGAGCTGCGACTGGGCCAGGAGATCTCGCAAGAAGCGCTTGCCTTGGAGTCCGGACTGAGCCGAAACATGATCATTGGGCTGGAATGGGGCAAGAAGAGCGTTGCCTACGAAAGGCTGTGGGATATCGCAGACGCCCTGGAAGTACCTGTCAGCGCCCTGCTGAACGAGCCCACATCGCCTGCTAAGTACGAGGCCTACCGTGGCGGGCGGCGCCCGATGGGTGCCTAAGAACCGCCGATGAGGACGCCAGCTTTCAACCGGCGCTGGCGTGAAATGCCGGTAGCTGGATAGGTGATCTAATGGGTTGGCGGGTGGGATGAACACGGCACCGCCTTCGCCACGCCCAGGACCCCACGGCAATCGTCGGCACCACTTCTGCGAGCTTCTAACCCGTACGCGAAAAAACGAGTTAACCACCACCGGGCTGCAGTGCGGCTGCTTCTGGGTATACCCCCCCACAGGCGATCGCGAGCATTACGTGGAACATGGGCATTGGCTAGTACTGGGATGTAGATCCATCCTCGTCTATAACCTCGAACTTCGGATCGAATACCTGAAAGCTCGTAAGAGTCTCAACTAGGTTAGGTGATTCCAGGAAAGACCAAAGCTGCTCGCGGTTCCACCCTGCTGCTCCGGGGGTATTTGCCATGTACTCCTCGACCTCCTTTAGGAGAGCAAGACGATTGCGCACATTCTCTAACCGCAGCTTGTCGGCCTCCGCAGCCTTGATTCCAGCCTCCGTCCGAGCAACTAGCGCCTGCGCTTCAGCCAGCGTAATCTCTGCCCTAAGTTGCCTAACCTTGTCGGGGCTCTGAAGTTCGGCGAGCCGGGTCGCCTGCTCAAGCTGTGCAGCTTCCCCGAGCACCTTGCGCTTCTGCGCCCGGCCTCCCAAGAAATATGCCAGAAACGTGGCAGCGAAGCTGGGCACGGCCTGGACGGCCGCAATAACCAAGTCGACTTCTACGGGGGATCCGTACCCCATACGCCTGACCGAGATGAGCCACGATGCTGACTCGATCGCGTTAGCTGGTTTCTCGAAAAAAACTTGAACGCTATGCCCCGTAAAGGTGGCCCCATTCGGATACCCCAAAGGGCGGACCTTCTCTTCCGGTTCCAGTTCCCACCAAACATCGATCGGGTGAACAGGCCAGCCGGCCGCTTTTCGTAAGTTAGCCGGGGTCGGAGGAAAGGGCAGCCCATCAATGCCTGGCTTGTCAATGGTTGTACCGCGCCCCGGCAAGAATCCCCCCTCCGGAGAAAGAACTAACGCGAAGGCCAACGCTTCGGTGAGCCCCCTAACCAAGGCCAAAACAGAATTGGCTGGCAGATGCGTAGGCACAGCACGCAATTTTGAGTTGATTACGTGTGTGCCAACTTCGTACTCAACCACGGTTGCCGTCATGAGTGGATCTTACAGTTGTAGCGTATCGAGTCCCTCCAGATTTGGTCGCGCCTATCCAATAATGAGGGCGAAGCAATTGCACGCCGCAGGCGTCATGAGTCCCCAGGAAATCGCCGACGCGCTGGGCATCTCCGTGGCGACCCTGTACCGCTACTTGGCAAAGGCTAGGACCTAAGGGGGCAGCACTCACCGGAACGCAATCCCGGCAGCCTCGAGTCCAGCGCACTCCCGAAGACCCGACGGGCCCCTCAACGCGCAGTCGGGGACACGCTCCCTGCGCGTCCACCGATTTCGCGTCAGCGTCTGGTATATTTTCTGGTATGTTTTCATCGCGAAATGCTGATGACGTTCTCAGCCAGCTCGGGTCCCCCTTCGTCAACTGCTTCCGGCGTGCCGTAGCACTCACCCAAGTCGACTACCAGACACATCGTTCCCAACACCCTGACTGGATGTCCACGTCTTCGGAACGCTACCTCGCGAACTTCATTCACGAGCGCCTGTGGGCCAGGATGAATGAGCAAGTGCTCCACGAAGACCTCCTGGTACAGATCGTGGACAAAGAACCGAAACGGGAGATGGTGGTCCCCTTCGGTAACGCCAACTTCGTCGTACGTTACAAACGTCATCTCCCGGGCGATCGCATCTCCAGCTATCCCACTGACGGTGCCCGGTCGTTCTGGTCAACCGACGACGCCCTCCCGACTATGGAGTTGATCCCACTGGCCATGGGATATATGTGGCACGCCGACGAACGAAAGATGGGGGACGCCCTTATCTCTTACCGAGATCGCATGGATAAGCCAGTCTGGTGTATCCGACTAGGCGAAATCGAAGAGGGCACCACCGAGATCACTTGGACGCCGGTCGAGCCCAACCTACCGGCTCTGGATTTGAGCCAGGTTGTTGCCGCATCAGAACAGCAGCGAGGCTCCTAGTGGATGGCATCGGTGACGTCATACTCGCCGCCCGACAGGCTGCAGGGATCACGCAACAGGAGCTACGGGAGGCGCTTGGCGTAACTCAAGCTGCGCTCTCGCGCTATGAAAACAATCTGCGGACTCCCGACGAGGACACCCTGATGAAGCTGGGCGAGGCTTTGGGCCTCTCGGCAGATTTTCTTAAACACTCATTTCGGCTGCAGGGCGCCATCGCCGCAGATGCCCACATGAGACGTCAGAAATCCACCAAGGCCTCCGATTGGAAGCGAATGGAAGCACGCCTCAACCTCGTGCGGATGCAATCTTCATACCTCTTTGAGCGGTTGCCCATGCAGGCCGAGAACCACGTGCCCACCTTCGACCCGGACAGCGTGGAGCCCGCCCAGGCGGCAGCTCACGTTCGTGCGCAGTGGCGCCTCCCAATTGGGCCTGTGAGGAATTTGATCCGTTGGATCGAGTCTGCTGGCGTACTGGTTATCGAAGAAGATTTCGGCACCCGGCGGATGGACGGGCTCTCCCAATGGGCAAGTGAGTACCCAGTAATACTTCTAAATGCATCTCTGCCGACGGACAGAAAACGCCTCACCTTGGCCCATGAGCTGGGGCACTTGGTCCTGCATTCCAATTACGCTGACCTCGATATGGAAGAGCAAGCAAATCAGTTCGCTGCTGAGTTCCTAATGCCGGAGCGCGTGATCTCGCCCTCTCTGGGTGGTATCTCTCTGGGTAAACTCGTGGATCTCAAACGCGAGTGGGGAGTTTCGATGCAAGCGCTCTTCGAACGGGCGTACAGGCTCGGGAAGGTATCAGCAGAGGACCGGCTCAAATTCTATCGGGCGATGAATGCCCGAGGGTGGAAGACCTCTGAGCCTGGAAGCGACGAATTGGCCCCTGAGCAGGCCTTGCTCGCAACGTCCATTGGGGAAAATCTTCAGGCTAACGGCCTTACTCGGGATGAGATCGCTAAGCTAGTTGGTCAAAACTCCGGCCGGAGCCCGCACGCGTTCGCGCCGATCCAAAGAGGGCTCAGAAGCGTTTCATAGCTGGCTCGGGCAGACGCCTTCTCGCCCCATGACGTAGGAGCCCAACCCGCCAGACCAGAGACATGGCTGTGCTCGCTTGCGACTGAGGCCTCAGTATTGACGGCCACCAAACCTACGTACCCTATATGTAAGTCGCACACCAGAAAGGGCATTCATGTCTAAGCTTGAGTCCAACTTCGACGAGAGACTCTCGACCTTTGAATCGCCGACTTTTAAGGATTTGCGGCCCGGACAACGGCTGGTTCTCCAAAAGTACGCGAAACTGTATCTCGACGAATCGGACTTGGCAATCGAGATGCCCACTGGAGAGGGCAAAACTCTGGTGGCCTTGCTCATTGCTGATTATGCATTAGACCGCGGTTGGTCTGTGGCGTATCTAACTGGGACCAGACAGTTAGCGGAACACGTGGAACAGGAGGCTGCAAAGCTGGGGCTGGATACTGTGCGTTTTGCCTCCAAGAATTACGGCCCGACCGCCCTCGACGACTACCACCAGGCTCAGGCCGTTGGTGTGATGAACTACTGGGTTTACTTTAATAGCAGCCCGGTGCCCCAGCCCGCAGATCTAGTCATTTTCGATGACGCTCATCTGGCTGAACAACCACTCAGCGGACAAAATACACTTCGCATTCCCTACGCCGGCGAGACCTCCAATACCCTCTACAGGGCAATCTGCGACAAGATCCTAGCGCGGGCCGACAACTATCCAGGACTTAGGGCCATGAGGGAAGGAACGGCACTGCCAGGCGCTGCCCCCGAGTTGATCTCCTTTAGCGATTGGGCGGAAGTTTCAGCTTCTGTGGAGTCCCTAATCGCTCAGTCCACGTTCATCGCCAAGGGTGAGCCGAGGTATGTTTGGCGCGACATCCAGGGCCGCCTCAAACGTTGCGGCGTCCTGATAGGTCCTTCCGCCATAGAGATGCGTCCCTACCACCCGCCGACAGCGCTAAATCAGTGGCACAACAAGGCGCAACAACGCCTGTACATGTCAGCAACGCTGGGTTCTATGGACGACCTACAACGTCGTCTTGGGACGGGACCCATTCTGCGGTTGGTGCCGGAGCGTACGCTCCCTGACGGGGAGACCGGAACACGCCGTCTGGTGCTGAATCCGACAGTGGACCTGCCGAATTCCGACTCAGTCATTTCATGGACCTTGGCCCTGAGCCGTGCGGCAAATGACCGTGCCGCATGGTTGTGCGCAAGCAACAGCGAGGCTGACGAAATCGAACGCGCCCTCCTGGAGTCCAACGAGACTACCTACCGCCTACGCGCGGGGAATGACTCAGCACTCGATCATTGGGTTCAAGCGAAAAGTGGACATCTGATAACTGCTGGCCGGTACGACGGCCTCGACTTCCCCGGGGACGTATGCCGGTTGGTGTTCATAGTTGGCATCCCTCAGGCAAGTACAGAGTTCGAACGATTTGTGGCAGCCTATTTGGGGGACGCCACCCACATGCGTCATAGGGTCGGTCAGAGGGTGACCCAAGCCTTGGGCAGGGCCAACCGCACACCGTCCGATAAGTCGCTATACGTTGGGCTTGATCCTAGGTTTGGCCAGGTGCTGGCCGACCGTGCGGTTAGGGGCTCCATCCCAGACAGTGCGCAGACCTATATTCGGGACGCCCTGGAACTCTTCGAGACGGGCTGGGAGCCAACTGTCCAAGCTTCTCTCGCATACCTGAGCGACACGCCAGTCCCGTCCATCTCGACCTCGCAATCGGCCCCTCCCGAGCCAAAGAAGAAACGCCCTGGCCGTGCAAGTGCCGGCGTCGAAGGCTCGAGTGCCAACCACGAGATCACTGCATCAACGGACCTGTGGATAGGAAGCCATACGAGTGCCGCTTCCGCGGCGCAGCAAGCAGCAACGGACCTTGCGAAAGTAGGTGAAGCCGAACACTCTGCGTTCTGGCGATACGTAGAAGCTCACATCCACTTCGATGCCGGAAACGAGGCTGGTAGGTCCGAAGCGAAACGCATCTTGGATGACGTTGTGGAGAATGGGCCACGGACGGCCTGGTTTCGACGTCTTGCCGTGTCCGCGGCGGGATTGAGCGGTGGGCAGCAGGTTGTGGCCGACGAAACCGACCGCCTTTTCTTCGCTTGGGACGAATGGATAAGGGAGACGGGCCATAGGCTGGATTCAGTTCTAGCTAGCGGTCGCCTCCGCCTTGATGGAAGCCACAATGATCAGTGCGAGGGGCTGCGAATTCTAGCTCGACTCTGCGGAGCCTCTAGTGAGCTACCGCCGCAAAAAGAGCAGAGCGCCACCGACTGCAAATGGATGTGGACGACAGTTCGCCACAGTGAACGACGCTTATGGGAGGTCAAAACAGGGAAGTCTCGTGAAGTGCCGCGAGGGGATGTCAACCAACTTCTTGGCCAGCTCGAGGTTGAGGCACGCCGGGCCCCCAAAGCACGAGTCCTAGGCTGTCTATTGACGCCTACGCTGGAGGTTCCCGCCGAATCTGCGGAGGCAGCCCTTAGTAAGATTTCGCTCATACATCAACCGGCGGCCGTGCGGCTTTACGACCTTTTGGCCGACAGGCTACGCCTATACTCATCGCTGGGAAATGCCGGGTCAGCCTCAGCTCGCGGATCAGCACGATCTGAAGTAGAGAAATTGCTGCCCGCCCCAGGAGCGCTGGCTGGGCTTTTCACACCATCAAGCGGCAAAGTGCGCACGTCTGAAGACGTAGCGTCGCTGTTCCCGGGAGGGTGACAAGCGCAGGCCTATCATTCACGCCGGCGTCCAACGTGCTTGTCGCCATCGCGGAATAACCCTCAGAACCACTTTGCTGGACCAGTGGCTTGGCACGCGAGTTTCGTCCGTCTCGACCACGAAGGCACATGCATAGGAGAATATGATCCAAGGCCATCTCCTCAGGTTCACGACCTCTTGCCTTTTCTTCACGTCCGTCTTCGTCGGACCCGGCTGGAGGCCCGTTTGGCGCTTTTAGCAATCACTAAATCGCGCGGCGCGGCGCCGTATGTCGAGAGGCCACAAGGATGTATGACCGCAGACATTACAGCATCTGAAACTAGAGCGTGAATAGCCTTCCGGCCGCGGAATCTGCAGCCGCGAGGACGTTTTTCGGAACGCGGTCCCTGGCGGGGACGGGCAAGACTCCGGCAGCGGTCAGATCGTCAACAGAAATGGTGGGCGCGTCCAGCACACGTTTCAGCAGAGATGCCTGCTCGACTTCCAACTCCACCAGCATCCCAATGACGTTGAGGAGATCGATGAGCTGTGACGTGTATTCTGCGGTCCATCGGTCGCCGTGGATTTTCAGAAGAGGAGAGACAACTCGGTCTCCGATCACCACTTTCTCCCTGTTCTTCTGCCGGGAACTGAACCACTGCTTGATAACCTGATTGCCAGATATCTCGTATGCCCACATTTCCGACGTAACGTTCGAGATTCGGCCTGCACCTACAGTTAGCTCGCCTGCATCGGCATCATAACCAATCGTTTCTGGCATCGCGTCGGGAGTTGTGGGAATCGTCTTACCGGCGGGGACAGCGGGCCGTGTGCTTGCTTGCAGGCGGGGCGCTCCGCTGGGGCGCCCCTCAGACGCGTCGACAAATCGTGTTCCATACGAGTGCAGCCACACTACTTGTCTCCCTGCAGCCGAGACCGCTTTGAACAATTCCGCGGATGCTGTGAGCGGCACTCTGAGGCCGGGCGTCTCAAGGTCTTGCGCGAAAGTGGTCGTATAGGCGTCATGGGACGTCAGCCCGGCTACGTAAGCAAACAAATCTTCGTCCGAAACAGGGTCGCCAAACTTCGCTCCCAACATCGCTGCCAATCCAGGAACGACATTAGACACCGTAGCTTCTTTGTCCAGCCAAAGGGGGAATACGCGGCCCCCTCGGCCCCTGTAGTGGTCGAGGTCGGGGACGAGTCCACTGGCTGTTAATGCCGGACCGTTCAGGGGTGTCTCGCTCCCCGGGGCGGTCAACCAGGCCTGCTTATCGGACCGCGCTGACCACAAGGAAGGATTGGGTCGGTTGATAACGCGCTTGTCGGGGATCATTCTCTGGCGGTCCAGAGATCGGAATGCGATTTGAATGGGCTCCGGACAATCCGCAGTCTCATCATTAAGCGACCGGTTGATAGGCGGAAAGCCCGGCAGGTTGTCCTTAGGGACCGTGTCGATTCGCCTGTCGCTGGAGTGTTCCTGCATCAAGAGACGTTTGGTAGCCAAGTCCTTTTCAGTTATCAACGCCTTCCACCGCTTCTTGAGCGTCGCCGAGTCCGGGTCAATTACCCAGGTGCGGCCTGGCATAGTTCCTGAGCCGTTATACCGGAATATGTCGCTAAGACTTGGGTAGGCAAGCCATTCGTCGCCTCCGGCAGGAAGAAAGGGTGCCCGCCAGTCTGAAGAACAATCTGCCCATCCCCCGTCAGCCAGTCGGACACCTTCTAGCTCAAGGAATTTGTCCGTCCGATGCCCAGGGGCAAGTTCTCGATATCGAACCGTCGCGGGCTTCTCGGACGAAGTCCGGCCGTTCTTGACGGCAAGCACGATGCAGACTTCATGTTTCATGGCTTCAAACACACGGGTATTCACGGGCGGCGTAAAGCCTTCAGGAGAGCAGTTAATCACCCAAATATCGTCAGCCTTTTCCCGCATGCTTCTCCGCATGCCTTGGAAGCCGGGCCCGTGCAGCATCCCTGCCACAGTGATGAAGCAAATTACACCCTTGTCAGCAAGTTTGTGCCGGTCAAACACTTTCCACATGGCCCAGCGCCAGAAGTACACGTACAAGTTATAAAGATGCTTAGTGTGGGTACCTACGCCCCATTCTTTCGGGGGGAAGAAGTCTTCCAGAGGAGGCACGTCATATTGGTCCGAACCACTTTCGATCCATGCGCCTTTCCCTCTGGACTTGTCCTTGTACGGAGGATTACCAATGACAACGAGAATCTCCTCCTCAGCCTTGGCTTTGTTGGCAGCACGTCGTGCTTCCGTTATTGGCTGGTACCAGCTGCCTAGGGATTTCTCTTCAACGAAAGGATCCTCCAAGGTGTTCGTCACATATGTGCGCAGCAGCGAGGGGTCGACGGAGGCGGCCCCATACTCATGGAGCTCCGCCAAGAGCCTCAACTGAGCAACGGCAAAAGGGCCTAACTGTATTTCGAAACCGATGAGCCGTCGCAGTGCCTCTTCCAAAGCCGGTCCAACAGCTCCCACCCCTTGGTCCGCGGTGACAGTCTCGGCAATGCGTCTGAGTATTTCGAGTAAGAAAGTGCCTGTACCCATCGCGGGATCTACGATCGTCACAGTGTCGTCACCGACTCCTGCAGGCAGGCCTAAGTGCGAGACTAACGCTTCATCGACCAAACCTGCCATTGCACGAACGACTTCCACGGGAGTGTAGTATGACCCGGTCTTCTTCCTGAGCTTCTTGTCGTAGGTTTGCAGGAATCCTTCGTAGAAGTAGAGCCAGGCATCGGGATCGTTTTTTGAAATCCTTGCCCAGTCGACCACGGCCAGAACCCGCCCCATGGTGGCAACGGAAGTCTGCAACGCGTCGCGTGAAGCTGAGGTGTCAACGAGCGCCCGGAGTGCCGAACCGATCAGAGTTTGGGTGCTTGCTGACAACTCGCGGGCAGCAGCAGCTACGCCTTGAGTGAGATCAATACCACGGGCGCGTGCCAGTAGGAGCCCGAAGGTGACTGATTGCGCATACCAGTCAGCGAATTGGGCGGGGGTCGCTTCCGGGAAAAGCAGGCCTTTCCAATCATTCATGAGGCCCACCAATTCGGCGTTCTCAAGAGCCAGCTGTTCAGCTGCCTCATCCCTGAGCAGGCGGCACAACTGTGCAGACATCGTGGCAAGCGCGTGAGGCGTCCTTGGCGCTATCGGCCGCCAAGAGAAGAACGCTTCCCAGAGTTGAAGTAAGTTGGGCGGCGGCGCGAGCTTCTCGCCCGCTTCTACTATTCCGCCTCCGAACTTGGCGATCGAGCCGACCAACTGACCGCTTTGCCACAATGACATTTCCTGACCATCGAAGTAGATCAGGTTAGGGAGAGCTTGCAGTTTTGTCCACTGTGTTCGGTCGTGAGGGTCGCGGAAGAGACGGGGGTCAGCACCTTTCCCCGGGGCTTTCACCTCTATGAATCCTATGAGCGTCCCCGCATACTCGACCGCATAGTCGGGCCGGACGGACAACTCGGCAAGGGAAGTCTCCCCAACAAGAGTCAGGTGGTCAACTTTCCTGTCAGTTGCAGAGCACAATGCAGCCCAGAGCTGCTCAATGGGACCACGGAGTTGGTCCTCGGGCTGGCCCGACATAGATAGTGCCGTTAGTTTCGCCTTGGCTGCTTTGCCGAAGTCCGAAACAGCGGAAGCAACTGATTCATTTATCCCCATGCTGGTATTCAACCCCCTCGAAGTCGCACTCGCTAATCGGCGCGCCCCGAAGCTTTCCGGTTCGTTGTAGCCCGCTCGCGCTCCGGCGCTTCCAGGGCCGATCGATCAAGAAAAACTAAGGGGATCAGGGTGGCCTGTACTGCGGGGTACGGACCAGTGATCACGAGACGTCGTGAGCCGGGCCGACCTTCTGACTGATGCAGAGGCCAGCCGCCAGCAAGGAACGGCTACCAAGGCCATACCAGAGGGGCGTCACAGGTCGTGCCTGATTTCGGCTGATTCATGCTGAACCCTCAGTTCGCTCCAGATGCGAAAAAACCCTGTCGTTTCCCTTGTAAATACTGGGAACGGCGGGGTTCTAGCTGGTGGCTCCGACCGGCGTCGATCCGGTGACCCTTCGATTTTCAGTAGGAAGCGCACCACTCGAAGCGTCCTTCCGGAGATGTGTAATCACAAATCTCCAACACGAGTTCGTCGACGATACAGGGCGTACCCTTCCCCGCGACCTCTTCCGACAGCCCCTGAGGGCTGCTGGAGGCGCCAGAAAGCATCTGGAACAGGGTAACCGCCCCGTCGGCCCATCGACGTCGTGCCGGACCGCAGAGCGCCGTCGGCCCGCCGACAATACCGACCCTGTGGCCGACAACTGGACACGCAGCTCGGACGTAGCGCGAACTGACGCCGGCCGACGACACCAGCTCGGCGGCCAGCCCAGGACATCCACAAAACATCCACGACCGAGAGAAAGGTGAAGGTTTAGGGGGAATCGAGTGGAATCTCGCCAGAATCCGGGGCATGCCTTGGGACGGAGGAAACCCCCGGAATCTCGCGGATTCCGGGGGTTATATCTGGTAGCGGTGGGGAGGCTCGATCTCCCGACCTCACGATTATGAGTCGTGCGCTCTAACCAACTGAGCTACACCGCCACGGATGAGAAAAGCCTGCGTCAAGCCGGTCAAACCGCCTTGACGCAGGCCCTCATCCAGAGCCCCCCACCGGAATCGATCCGGTGACCTCGTTCTTACCAAGAACGCGCTCTACCACTGAGCTAGGGGGGCAACGAGTAAATACTCTACCGGAGGTTTTCCGAAGCTCCAAATCGGCGCAAAGACAGGGAAAAGCGGCGTCGACACAATTTGCGGACGCGCGATTTTCCTGCTCTCAATTCACCTTTTTCAGGGCAAGCGAAGGACCTGCCCGGGGTAGATTGCGTCCGGGTTGGGGACCGTATCACTGTTGGTCGCGATCAGTGCTCCGAGGTCCACGCCGAACTGCGCTGCGATCCCCCGCATGGTGTCCCCGGGCTCCACCACAACCTCAGTGACCTGCGGTGCCACCGGCCCTTGTTGTCCCGCCTCCGCTGCGGCCGTAGCAGCCGCTTCCCGGGCCTCCGGGCGGACTTCCGGATCCTGCGGTTCCACGCCCGCCTGATGCGCTTGCTCCGCCGCAGCCCGGTTCGCTGCCTCCTGCTGCTCTGTGGCCTGGGCTGCCGCAGCTTCGGCCGCCTCCCGGTCCGAGGCGGAAACCTCGACGGCGGCACTATCCTCTGCCGCCTGGCTCCGGGCCGATGCCTCCCCGCCGTGATCCTTCCCGCCATGATCTTTCCCGCCCAGGCCGAGGTTCTTTTTCACGTTATCCAGGAATCCCATGGCTCGATCGTAAGCGCGGGGCCTGCCGGCTGTGAACCCGTGTGCGGGCGTTGAAGGATCACGTTAAACGCCCAAGGGCCGGCTCTAAAGCCGACCCTTGGATCATTCAGTAGTGTTTACCACTTGCCCTTGCGGTTGAAGTCGCGGTGGCCGCCTTCGCCGCCGCCGCGGGGCTTGCGGGCGCCGTCACCATGGCCGCCGAAACGGGAGCCGCCGGACTGGCCGCGGTCACGGTCACCGTAGCTACCGGACGTACGCTCGCTGTAGGAGCGTCCGCCGCGGTCAGCGGAGGAACGCTCGCCGTCGTGCCGGCGGAACTCCTTCTTGAAGCCACCGTTGCCCTTGAAGTTGCCGCCACGACCGCCACGGTCTCCGTCACGGTTCGGCTTGCGTCCCGTGTCCAGCTCGAGGTGGATCAGTTCGCCGCCGATGCGGGTGCGGGACAGGGCGCGCAGCTGCTCCGGGCTGAGGTCTGCAGGCAGTTCAACCAGGGAGTGGTCCGAGCGGATGTCGATGCCACCGATCTGCGAGGACGAGATACCGCCCTCGTTGGCAATGGCGCCCACGATGGAACCGGGCATCACGCGCTGACGGCGTCCAACCGCGATCCGGTAGGTCGCGTTGCCCTCGGTGAGGGTGCGGGACGGGCCGCGGGAGTTGAAGCCGTCCTTGGAACGTTCGCGCTTCTGGAATTCCGGTGCAGCGGGAAGGTCCTTGACCAGGAGCGGCTGGCCGCCCTGTGCCATGACTGCGAGCGCTGCAGCGATCTCTGCGGCCGGGACCTTGTGCTCTTCTTCGTAGGAGGCAATCAGGTCGCGGAACAGCGCGACGTCCTCGGATTCGAGGGTCTCCGTGATGCGCTCTGCGAACTTGCCCAAGCGCAGCGAGTTGACCGTCTCGGCCGTGGGCAGGTGCATCTGCTCGACAGGCTGGCGGGTCGCCTTCTCGATGGCACGCAGCAGGTACTTCTCGCGCGGCGTCATGAAGAGGATGGCGTCACCGCTGCGTCCTGCACGACCCGTACGGCCGATGCGGTGGACGTAGGACTCGGTGTCGTGCGGGATGTCGTAGTTCACCACGTGGCTGATGCGCTCCACGTCGAGGCCACGGGCGGCGACGTCGGTAGCCACCAGGATGTCGATGCGGCCCTCACGCAGGGCGTCCACCGTGCGTTCACGCTGCTGCTGGGGAATGTCGCCGTTGATGGCGGCGGCCTGGAAACCGCGGGCCTTCAGTTTGTCGGCGAGGTCCTCGGTAGCCATCTTGGTCCGCACGAAGGCGATAACGCCGTCGAACTCTTCAACCTCGAGGATGCGGGTCATCGCGTCCAGCTTGTGCGGGCCCATGACCTGCAGGTAGCGCTGGCGGATGTTGGAACCCGTGGAGGTCTTGGACTTGACCGAAATTTCCGCCGGGTTGTTCAGGTACTGCTTGGACATGCGGCGGATCTGGCCGGGCATGGTGGCGGAGAACAGCGCCACCTGGCGGGTTTCCGGGGTCTCCTGGAAGATCTGCTCCACGTCATCGGCAAAGCCCATGCGCAGCATCTCGTCCGCTTCATCCAGCACCAGGTACTGGAGTTCGGAAAGGTCCAGGGAACCCTTGGAGATGTGGTCGATCACGCGGCCCGGCGTGCCCACAACAACCTGGGCACCGCGGCGAAGGCCTGCGAGCTGGGGACCGTAGGCCGAACCACCGTAGACGGGCAGCACGGTGAAGTCGTCCATGTGCTTGGCGTAGGAGGTGAAGGCTTCAGCAACCTGGAGGGCGAGTTCACGCGTCGGGGCCAGGACCAGGGCCTGGGTCTTGCGTGAGGGGCCGTTGAGGTCGTGCAGCTCAGCCAGGCGGGAAAGGGCGGGAACAGCGAACGCTGCGGTCTTGCCGGTACCGGTCTGGGCCAGTCCGACGACGTCGCGGCCTTCGAGGAGCAGCGGAATGGTGGCAGCCTGGATCGGCGACGGCTTCTCGTAGCCGACGTCCTGAAGGGCTGCGAGCACGCGACCGTCAAGGCCGAGGTCGGTGAAACGAACGCCCTCTTCCTCTTCTTCTGCTGCGGGAGCGGACTCTGCTGCGGGAGCGGAAGCGGGGGTCTCGACGGCCGGCTGCGTTTCGGCGGTTTCGGCAGCGTCAGCGGTGGTCACTGCTGCTTCGGCAGATTCAGTGGCGGCGTCGAGGTTCTCATTGAGAGTGTCTGGCATTAGGGGGAAATTCCTCATCCATAGGGGCAGTCGGCGCGGCCCGGTTGGGCTTGGCCGCAGTACACGCGAAAGCCAAGCAAGGGTGCCCTGCTCTCGCAGAAGTCCGGCGCTGTCGCAATCCCATGGCAGGACTTCGCGCTGCATCTCTTGGCTGCTATCCCAGCAGTCTGTACAGCGTTTTCTTTAGCCGGCGCTCCCTATGAAAATGCCCGCACACAGTTTGCGGGCCCCAACACTTACCAGTCCTGCCTCAAGAATTGGGCAGGAAAAAGGGAATTCCGGAGTGGGGGATATATCCAGTGTAGGGTACGCGGCAGCCACTCCGCGACCCGTGAAGGGCCTGGGGGCGTGAGAGCTTGCGCACACTCCCCCTCCGGCCTTGCCCGGAGTGGGCTGTCCAGGGGCCCCTAGAGTCCGTTGCGACGCAGGACTTTCGCGAACTCCTTGTGGTAATCGTCCTGCAACCGGATCTCCCCGTCAGCCTCGGCGTCGAGCAGGGCCTGGACCATCTCCGGGGTGGGCTCGCTGAACCACTGGCCCACGGTGATTCCGTGCCGGGGTACAAACGTGCGGTGGATGTAGTCGCCTGCGGACACGCTGCCGGTCTTGATGACCCTCAGGTAGGTGCCCACACGGCCGGCCTCGGTGAACCGCTTCACCCACCCGGGTTCCTTCAGCACGCGTTGGAAGGTGGCGCAAGGGACCCGGGGCGAGGTCACTTCCACTTCCAGGTCCAGGCCGATCTTCCATCGTTCCCCGATGACGGCTCCCGTGGTTTCGATGCCTGCCACGCGCAGGTTTTCGCCGAATGTCCCCGGGGCAATGTCCCGTCCGAGCTCCCCCGACCAGTAGTCGGCGTCGTCCTGGGAGTACGCGTAGAGGGCCTGGTCCTCTCCCCCATGGTGCTTCCGGCTGGCCTGCACGTCCCCGTGGACACCCAGCTTGTGTACTTTGACCGGTCCGGCTATAGGACGTTTGTCGATCGCCGTCACCCCAACGCCGCCTTCGAGGTCCGGCAACAACTGGTGCACGCGGCAAACAGCAAGAACGGAAGCAGTTTTCATGGGGAACAGTCTACGGAAGCCACGCCTTTGGACACCCTGTGCAGCGCCGTCGGGAGCGGGGACTCTTTATCCATGCGTTGTGTGCGCCCTGCCGACGTACCGCCGCGACCCACTTTGAGCGGCGAAACCCGGAGACACGCCGTCCCAGGGGGGCCCGGCAGCCCTCTTCCTCCCAAAGTGGGTCGTGGCGGCACAGCTCCGGGATTGAGCCAAGGCGGTGCGCAGTGAATGACGACGGCGGCTGGCTTGGTTTGGGCCGTTCAGCCACCACCGCGGGTGAAGGGACGGGTAGTTCTACCCACAACCGGATGTCAGGAATGCCAGTGGCGGACGCAGGGACTAGGCTTGCTTTCAGCATTCCGCTCCGGCCCTCGCCGGACACTCCGACGGTCTATCCAGGGGGATACACATGGACCCGCAAGACAGCCCTGACGGCACCGGTGCCAACGCCGGCGACGGGCGCGGTAACGGCGATCCCGGTACGGGCAGGAATCAGCCAAAGCCGCCGCCGTGGCAAGTACCCAAGCCGGAGCTGCATCCCGGCCTGGCGCAGCCCACGCAGGGCACCACCGGCCAAGGACAGCCCCGGCAGGGCAAGTCCCCACAGGGCAAGCCCGGTCAGGGCAAATCCCCACAGGGCAAACCCGGACAGGGCAAGGGCCAGGACCAGGACGCCCCGGCTGGTTTCCTGCCCGTCGTCAACCCGTTCGAGAAGGAACGCGAACGCGAAGCACACCGGGAAGCGGCGAGGAAGAAGCGCTCCCAGCGCCGCACCGTCGTCGTAGGTTTGGGCGTCACCGCGCTCCTTGCAGGCACCATCACGGCAATCGTCGCCAGCAACGAGGCTGAAGCCGATTACGCACAGGTTTGCTTCAACGAGGAAACCGGCGAGCGCGTCAACGACGATCAGTGCAACAACAGCAGCTCGGCAGGACGCAGCTCGGGTGTCTATGCCTGGTACTTCTACTCCCGGGGCGCTTCCGTGCCGGCTGTGGGGCAGAACCGGAGTTCGTACCCGAGCTACACCAAGACAGCCCCGCAGGGAGCCAAAACCTCCAAGGGATACAGCACCAAGGGCGGCACGGTCAGCCGCGGCGGCTTTGGCAGCAGCTCCAAAAGCGGAAGCTCGGGGGGCTAGGCGTGCGGCGGTTGCCCTCAACACCCCGGCCCGGCTGGAAGAACAAGATCGAAGAGCAGGGCCTGGTCTTTTCCACCACCACGATGCCCGATGGCCGGAAGATCGAATACTGGAACGAATCGGCCTACTACGAATTCACCATGGACGAGGTGGAAACCCTCGAGAAGACGGCCGAGGACATGCACGCCATGTGCCTGGAGGCCGCGAAGTACCTGGCCACGGGCGCGATGGGAGACATCGGAATCGGCATGCAGGCCTTGGAGCTTGCGGCCGAATCACTCCAGGCCGGAGACATGGACATCTACGGCCGCTTCGATTTCATCTATGACGGCCAGGGCGGCCCGGCCAAGATGCTGGAGTACAACGCAGACACTCCTACCGGCCTGATCGAAGCATCAGTGGCGCAGTGGTTCTGGTTGCAGGACGCCTTCCCGGACAAGGACCAGTGGAACGGCATCCATGAGGCACTCATCCGGCAGTGGCAGAAGCTGCAGTTCCGCACGGGAATGAGCACCTTGCACGTGGCCCATTCGGAGGCGGAGGAGTCCGGTGAGGACTGGATGACTGCGGCCTATATGCGGGACGTGGCGAGCCAGGGCGGGTGGACCACCATCGGCATCAATATGTCGGACATTGGCTGGGACCCGAACCTCAACCGCTTCGTGGACCTGGACAACTTCATGATCAGCACCATCTTCAAGTTGTATCCGTGGGAACTGATGATGAAGGAACCCTTCGGGCATCGCCTGCTGACCCGCGCCCACAACCCGCGGTGGATCGAGCCGGCCTGGAAGATGCTGCTCTCCAACAAGGCCCTTCTGGCTGCCCTGTGGCATCTCTACCCCGGTCACGAGAACCTCCTTCCGGCCTACCTGGGCGATCCCGGTCCACTCAAGGAGTGGGTGGCAAAGCCCCTGCACGGCCGCGAAGGCGACAACATCAAGATCCATGCGCCCGGCATCGACATTGCGCAGGACGGCGGCTACGGACGCGAGGGCTGGTGCTACCAGCAGTACCACCAACTCCCTGACTTCGACGGAAACCATCCAGTGCTGGGTCTCTGGGTAGTGGACGGCGAGTCAGTGGGCTGCGGTATCCGTGAATCGGACGGACCCATCACGGACTACTTCTGCCGTTTTGTCCCCAACACCATCGACGCACCCGCACCCCAGGGCGCCCCTCCGACTTCCCCTTATGGAGCCGTACTATGAGCACAGAAACCTCGACGCCGGGTGGCAGCACGGGCGGCAACGGCACCGCCGTCGTCCCGTCCAAAGGCCTGCGGGCAGGAATCCTGGACCTGGGCGACTCCGTCATGCTGGGCCTGGCATCCACAGCGCCCGTCTATTCGCTGGCCGCGACCCTGGGCCTGATCGTCGCCGTCAACGGTAACTACACCCCGCTGATCCTGGTCCTGGGATTCATCCCTGTCCTGTTCATCGCCTATGCCTTCCGCGAGCTGAACAGTGCGTTGCCCGACTGCGGCACCACCTTCATTTGGGCGCGAAAGGCATTTGGTCCGTGGGCCGGATGGCTGGGCGGCTGGGGCGTTGCCTTGGCCGGCGTCGTTGTCCTGGCCAACCTTGCCCAAGTAGCGGGGTCCTACCTTTGGATGTTGGTGGGCGACGGTTCCCTGGCCGGCAACAAATGGCTGGTAACCGCCACGGGGGTTCTTTTCATCGCCTTCATGACGTTCGTGAACCACCGCGGCATCCGCCTCGGCGAGCACGTGCAAAGGACCCTGACCTACATCCAGTACATTTCGCTGGGCATTTTCGCGGTGGCGATCATCGTCCGGGTGGCCGGCGGAGCGCCGGAAGGCCAGGCATTCACCTTCGAGTGGTTCAACCCGGTTGGCGCGTTCAATGATCCCGGTGCCGTGGTCCACGGCGTCCTGCTGGCCCTGTTCATCTACTGGGGCTGGGATACGTGCCTGGCTTTGAATGAGGAAACGGAGAATCCGACCAAGACTCCCGGGCGCGGTGCAGTGATCTCGGCCCTGGTCCTGATGGCCATCTACGTCTCCGTGGCGCTGCTGGTGATGATGTACGCGACCATCGGCACGGACGGCATCGGACTGGGCAACGAGGCCAACCAGGATGACGTTTTCCTGGCCATGAAGGACGTTGTGCTGGGGCCGTGGGGTTGGCTGATCGTGCTGGCCGTCCTTGCGTCGGTTCTTTCTTCAACGCAGACCACCATCCTTCCCACGGCCCGCGGAACGCTGTCCATGGGTGTCCACGGCGCCCTCCCCGCCCGGTTCGGCAAAGTGCATGAACGCTTCCAGACCCCCGGCTTCTCCACCTTGGTCATGGGAATCGCGGCCGCGGCCTACTACGTGGCCATGAGTTTCCTGAGCGAAGACCTGCTGGCCGACTCCATCAGTGCCATCAGCCTCTTCATCGCTTTCTACTACGCCCTGACCGGGTTCGCCTGCGTGTGGTTCTTCCGCGCCACCCTGCGGGACTCGGCCCGCAACCTCTGGTTCCGCGGGATCTTCCCGTTCCTTGGCGGCGTAACACTGACGGTTGCGTTCTTCGTCTCCGCCGTCCAGATGTGGGATCCGGCCTACGGGGACACGCAGATCTTCGGCATTGGCGGCGCGTTTGTGAGCGGGGTGCTGCTGTTGGCCCTCGGAGTGGTCCTGGCTGTGGTGTGCCGCTTCGCTCCCTCCACACGCGCCTACTTCACCAAGGAGCACGCCGATATGGGGATTGTCCGCGGGGAGTAAACCCGCGCACCCTCTGTTTCCTGAGTCCGGCGGGCGCTTCAGGCGCTCCTTAGGGCAGCGTCACCAGGTCGAAGAAGCCACGGAGGCTCCGGGCCACGTCAACCTCGTCCGGAGCCAGCAACCACTGCGTTTGCAGGCCGTCCCAGAGACCTACCAGTGACGTGGCTGCCTGCCGCGGATCGACGCCGGGCCGCAGCTTCCCTTCGGACTGGAGTTCCGTAAACCGCCTCGCATAGCTTTGCCGAAGCCGGGCAAAACGGTCAGCGAAGTATTCCCGGCCCGGGTGGCCTTCTGTCAGCGACTCCGCGCACAGCACCGTATAGAGCTCGATGACGCCCGGAATGTCCTCGTTGTACTTGGCGGTCCTGAAGACCACTTCGGCGAGGCCTTCGGCCATGTCCGCCGGGTTGGCTGTCTCCGTAATCTCGTCGCGGCGGGCCAACACGGCCATGAGCAGGTCGCTCTTAGATGGGAAATAGTGCAGCAGACTCGTCTGGCTCATCCCGGCTTGGTCCGCGACGTCCTGCAGTGAGCCTCCCCGGTAACCGCGGGAGGCAAAAACCGCGTGGGCAGCATCCAGAATTGCGCGCCGCCGCGCTTCCGATTTGGCATAGGGACCGCGTCGTCCCGCACGGTTGCCTTCCTTGGTGGTCATGGCTAGCCAGTGTACAGCGGCAAAGTCATACCTTTTGAATTTCGAGTAGATACTCGAAATTTGTGTTAGCGTGGTCACACTCGGCCGTCGGATGAGCTCTCTTGAACGCTCAACGGCCTCAGGAACCGACACAAAGAGGTGAAGGCACATGACCCTTCTCACGCGAAGACAACTGCTGGGCACCGGCCTCGGGGCTGCCGCCATGGGGCTGATGGCAGGCTGCGCTACCCCCGGCACCCAGTCCGTCAACTCAGCGGCCACCATCCCGCCCGCGAACGGACCAGTGAAGCTCACCTACTGGGCCTGGCTCAAGGACTTTCAGAAGGTCGCAGACATTTGGAATGCGCAGAACCCCGGGATACAGGTGGAGGTGGTCTGGATTCCCGGCGGAAACTCGGGTGGATACCAGAAGCTGTACTCAGCGCTTGCCGCAGGCGGCGGCCCCGACCTGGCGCAGGTGGAACTGCGGTCCATTCCTGAGTTCCTCCTGGTGAATGGACTCGTGGATCTGTCCCGCTATGGCGCGCAGGACCACGCGCATCTTTACGACAAGACCCTCTGGAACCAGGTCAGCTATGCCGGCGGCGTCTACGGCATTCCCCAGGACTCCGGCCCCATGGCCTTGTTCTACCAGCCTGCTGTGTTGGAAGCCGCCGGCGGGGCCCTGCCAAGAAGCTGGGACGACTGGGCAGGGATCGGCAAGGAGCTCCGGGCCAAGGATGTCTACATTGACTGCTTCCCGATCAGCGACGCCTCACCGTTCGCTTCCTATGCAGCACAGGCCGGGGCCGTCTGGCTGCGGCCGGAAACAGACGGCTGGGTCATCAACATGACCGATGAGGCCACCCTCAACACTGCCCGCTTTTTCGACAGGGCCATCGACGACGACATCGTCAACACGGCCTACGGCACCTTTTCGCCGGCATGGTTTGCCGCGGCAGCCAAAGGAAACATCGCCTCCACCGTCACCGGAAGCTGGGGAGACGCCCTCATTGAGGGGGTCAGCGGAGCCTCCGGAAAATGGCGGGTGGCCCCCATGCCCACATGGGGCGGCGACGGATACGGGTCGAGCTACCTCGGGGGTTCCACGGCGGCAGTCCTGGCCAACAGCAAGCACCCCAAGGAAGCCCTTGAATTCGCGGTATGGCTCACCACGTCCAAAGAAGGAATCGACGCTGAGATCAAGAACAGCGGCATTGGGTGGTCACCGAACCCGGAGTTCATCGGAACTGATCGACAAAAGCCTTCGGCCTTCTTCGGCGGCCAGCGGTACAACGAGGAAGTCTTCGTACCGGCCACCCGGCAGCAGAACACCGAATGGTCCTGGTGGCCGGTCACCCAGCAGTCCTTCAACATCCTCAGCGACGGATTCCGCAAGAAGGCATTCGGAACCAGCCTGGTGGATTCAGTAGTTGCCGCCGAACAGCAGATCATCACTGTCTTCAAGAACAAAGGCCTCACCATCCGGAAGGAAGCGGCATGACGACCACCCGTACTGCCCCCACAGCCGAACGCAGAGGGACAGACAGGTCCCGGAACGGCCGGAACGGCGCGGCGGCCAGGGCACCTTGGCTCCTGCTGGCTCCCTTCCTGGCTCTCTTTGCCCTGACTTTCGTACTGCCCATCCTGGCGGCCATCGGCTCAAGCTTTACCAAGGTCACCCGCAGCGGCCTCTTCGGCGAAGCCGGTGTCACCAGCGGGTTCGCAGGGTTCTCGAACTATGCCCTGGCATTGGGCGATGGCGCTTTCATAGCCTCAATTGGCCGCATGCTGCTCTTCGGCGTCATCCAGGTGCCGGTGATGATCGTCCTCTGCACCTTCCTGGCTTTGCTGCTCGAATCCGCGTCAGCCCGCTGGCCCGGTTTCTTCCGCGCTGCCTACTTCCTGCCCTATGGCGTTCCCGGCGTCATTGCAACCATCCTCTGGTCCTTCCTCTACGTCCCGGGACTCAGCCCCCTGTTCGATGCCGCAAAGCTCGTTGGCATAACCCCGGATTTCCTCGGTGCCAACAGCGTCCTGTGGTCCATCGCAAACATCGTCACCTGGAGCTACACCGGGTACAACATGCTGATCATCGTGGCCCAATTGAAGGCGATTCCCGGTGAGCTCTACGAGGCGGCAAAAGTGGACGGTGCTTCCAGTTGGCGGGTGGCGCGGAGCATCCAGCTTCCCCTGATCCGCCCCGCGCTGGTCCTGACCACCGTTTTCTCCATCATCGGTACCCTCCAGCTGTTCGCCGAGGCCCAGGTCCTGAAAACAGTCGCGCCGGTGATTGACAGCCAATACACACCCAACTTGAGCGCCTACACCACCGCGTTCGCTTACAACGACTACAACGTCGCCGCAGCGCAGTCCGTCATCATCGCCGTCGCGGCCTTTACCTTGTCCTTCGCCTTCCTCGCATTCACGAACAGGAAGTCCTCATGACCACAGCAACCACCAGCAAAACACCGTCGGCACCGCCACGGCAGGCGGCCAAGCGGCCGGCCACCGGCACGGACCGCACGGTAGGCCGCCGTCGTTCATCCACCATCATCGTCACGGCGATCCTGGTAGTGGCCGCCCTGTACTTCCTGATCCCCGTGTACTGGGTGTTCGTAGCGTCTACCAAGTCCACTGCAGACCTCTTCTCCACCAACGGATTCTGGTTCGCCCCCACCTTCGCGCTGACCGAAAACCTCTCCAAAGTCCTCAGCTATGACGGCGGAATCTTTGGCCGGTGGTTCCTGAACTCGGCCATCTACGCCGGAGTGGGCGCGCTCCTGGCCACCTACTTCGCCGCGGCGGGCGGCTACGCCCTGGCCAAGTACCAATTCCGCGGCCGGAACCTGGTGTTCGGCACCATCCTTGGCGGAGTCCTGGTCCCCGGAACGGCCACTGCCCTGCCGCTGTTCCTGCTCTTCAGCCAAATGGGCCTGGCCAACACGTACTGGAGTGTCCTGCTGCCCTCCCTGGTCTCACCCTTTGGCCTTTTCCTGTGCCGGATCTACGCCGAAGCCACCGTGGACACGGCACTGATCGAGGCGGCCAGGATCGATGGCGCAGGTGAGCTGCGGATCTTCCATACGATCGGCCTCAAAGTACTGACTCCGGCTTTGGTCACTGTCTTCCTGTTCCAGCTGGTAGGCATCTGGAACAACTACTTCCTGCCACTGGTCATGCTGTCCGATTCCGAGCTGTATCCCATCACGCTCGGCCTGAACAACTGGCTCAGCCAGGTGGACCGCCTGCCCGAATTCTACGAACTAACCACCGGCGGGGTGCTGCTGTCCATCATCCCGCTCAGCATCGCAATGGTTGTCCTGCAGCGCTTCTGGCGCGGCGGGCTGACAGAAGGAGCCGTCAAGTAATGACCCATTCCCCAGTAGCCGGCTACGTCACGGATACCGGCCCCGGATCCGGTCGACGATTGCCGGCCCGCTCGTGGCTGCATACGGACGCACCAACACTGTCACTGAACGGGCAGTGGCGTTTCCGCCTTCTGCCCGGGGCTCCGGGTACCCCGGGCGGCAGGGGTGTCCTTCCGCAGGGCGAGGACCAGGAAGGCGTAGCAGCCGAAGAGCTGGACGATTCAACGTGGGACAAGATCGCGGTTCCCGCGCACTGGGTCCTGGAAGGCGACGGCCGGTACGGACGGCCCATCTACACCAACGTGCAGTTCCCCTTCCCCATCGATCCGCCGTTCGTTCCTGATGCGAATCCCACAGGCGACTACCGGAGGTCCTTTGAGATCCCTGAGGACTGGAACGATGCCCAACGCATTGTCCTTCGCTTCGATGGCGTCGAGTCCCGCTACAAAGTGTGGATGAACGGGACGGAGATCGGTGTAGGCACCGGAAGCCGGCTTGCGCAGGAATTCGACGTCACCGATGCCGTGCGCGCGGGGACCAACCTGATCGCTGTCCGGGTCCACCAGTGGTCGGCAGCAAGCTACGTGGAGGACCAGGACCAGTGGTGGATGCCGGGCATTTTCCGGGACGTGACACTCCAGGCGAGGCCCCGCGGCGGCATCGACGACGTCTGGCTCCGCACCGGATACCGGGCGGACATCGGGGGAACAATCGACCCCGAAATCGTCGCTGCCAGTGAGGCTTTCCCGATCCGCCTGAGCGTGCCTGAGCTGGACGTCGATGTCCTGTGGGAGTCCCCGGCCGACGTCGCCCCGGTGGTGATCGCCGCCGTCGAACCCTGGTCGGCAGAAGTGCCGCGGCTCTATTCGGCCACCGTCAGCAGCGTGGCGGAGACGGTTTCCCTCCGTTTGGGTTTCCGTACGGTGGAGATCCGCGGCGACCGCTTCCTGGTCAACGGCCGCCGGGTGGTGTTCCACGGGGTGAACCGCCACGAGACCCACCCGGACAGGGGCCGGGTGTTCGATGAGGCGTTCGCCCGCGAGGACCTGGCCATGATGAAGCGGTTCAACGTCAACGCCATCCGTACCAGCCACTACCCGCCCCATCCGCGCCTCCTGGATCTTGCGGATGAGTTGGGTTTTTGGGTGATCCTGGAGTGCGATCTTGAAACGCACGGCTTTGAAGCGCAGGGCTGGGCAGGCAATCCCAGTGACGATCCCGCGTGGCGCGAAGCCCTTGTGGACAGGATGGAGCGCACGGTTGAGCGGGACAAGAACCACGCCTCGATCATCATGTGGTCCTTGGGGAACGAGTCCGGCACCGGCTCGAACCTCGCAGCCATGTCCGCCTGGACCCATGCCCGGGATACCAGCCGGCCGGTCCACTATGAGGGTGACTACACCGGCGCTTACACGGACGTCTACTCGCGGATGTACTCATCCGTTCCGGAGACCGAATCCATTGGCCGCGACGACGCCGGGTCCCTGTTGCTGGGATGTTCCGCCGCCGAGTCCGCCCGCCAGCGCACCAAGCCTTTCATCCTGTGCGAATACGTCCACGCCATGGGCAACGGCCCCGGCGCGATCGACCAGTACGAGGACCTGGTGGACCGGTATCCGCGTTTGCACGGCGGCTTCGTCTGGGAGTGGCGGGATCATGGAATCCGCACCCGGGCGTCCGACGGAACGGAGTTCTTCGCCTACGGCGGCGATTTCGGCGAGGTGGTCCACGACGGCAACTTCGTGATGGACGGAATGGTCCTGTCCGATTCCACGCCCAGCCCGGGGCTCTTCGAGTACAAGCAGATTGTGGCTCCCCTCCGCTTGGGCTTCTCCACGGAAAAGCACGACGGCGGCGCTGGCCGGGTCCTGACACTCACCAATGTGCGGCACTCGGCTGACGCGTCCGACGTCGTCATCCGGTGGCGGTGTGAGACGGACGGCAAGCTGACCTCCTCGGGCGAGTTCGACGTTGTTTCCGCCACGGGCACCCCGCTGGCACCGGGCGAATCAGCACGCTTTGATCTTCCGGAACCTACCGCCGGAGGAGACGGAGAACAGTGGTTCACGGCCGAGGTGGTACTGCGGAAGGACACCGAATGGGCCGAGGCCGGGCACGTCATCTCGGCTGCCCAGGTGGAACTCGGCGGCACGTTCAAACGTCCGTCCACGCCGCGGCCCCTCCCGGCTGTTTCCCTCTCCTCGGCCGCCGCGGCCGGCAGCTTCTCCGTGGGTCCTGCCCACTTTGACCATGGCAGCCTGGTTGAACTGGCCGGGCTGGCGGTCTCGGGACCCCGCCTCGAGCTGTGGCGCGCCCCGACGGACAACGACGCCGGAGCGGGCCGCGGAAGTTACGACCTCGCAAACCCATGGTCCAACACCGGCAACGGCGTCCCGGCCCCTTCGATGGAGGCCATGTGGCGTGCGGAAGGCCTGGACCGACTGGTAGGCAGGGTTGAGTCTGCAGCATCGGGCAAGGACTGCGTGCGGGTCCGGACCAAGTACGCCGCGGCCAACAGTGCCCATTGGGTTTCCGTTGCCGAAGAGTGGCAACTGGCGGACGACGGTCTCTGGTTGCGCCTCGACATCGAGCCAAGTTCAGGGTGGGATCTGGTGTGGCCCAGGGTGGGAGTCCGGTTCGATCTGCCCGGCACCGTTGACGGTGCCGCCTGGTTCGGGGCAGGACCACGGGAGTCCTACCCTGACAGCCTCCATTCGGCTTTGGTGGGAAGTTACCGTGCGGGCATCGAGGAGTTGTCCGTCGCCTACGCCAAGCCGCAGGAAACAGGCCACCGGTCTGCGGTCCGGCGCCTGGAGCTGCAGCAGTCCGGCTCCCCGTGGCTGGAGCTGGAAGCAGTAGCCGATTCACGCGACCGCCTGCCGGGCTTCACCTTGTCCCGGCACACGGCGCAGCAGGTCTCGGCAGCCGCCCACCCCCACGAGCTGCCGCCCGGCAATGAAAGCTACCTGTATCTGGACGCCGCCCAGCACGGGCTCGGCTCGCGGGCCTGCGGACCTGATGTGTGGCCCGATTTCATGCTGCGGCCGGAGGCGAGGACGCTGGTCTTCCGCATCTCGGAAGCGTCCCGCTAGGCGTTGCGTTGGCCGCCCTGCGTTCTTTGGAGAACGCAGGGCGGCCCCGCAGCCCGGTCAAACAGCCGCGGGTTCTTTCCGCGCAGCATCCTTCCGAATCGTGGCGCTGATCACCGCCGCCACCGTGCACATCGCGGCAGCTCCCAGCCAGGCGTAGTTGTAGTGCCCGGTGGCATCCCGGATGTAGCCGGCCAGCAGTGCCGCCACTGCTGCGCCCAGTTGGTGCGCCGCGAACACCCAACCGAACACCACGGAACCGTCTGCCCCGAACACCTGCCGGCAGATGGCCGCCGTCGGGGGCACGGTGGCCACCCAATCAAGGCCGTAGACCACCACGAAGATGATCATGCTCGGCTCCACCGTTGAGCCCAGCAGGAGCGGCAGCACCAGCAGCCCGATCCCCCGGAACTGGTAGTAGACGGCCAACAGGACCCGCGGGTTGAAACGGTCGGTCAGCCACCCCGACGCGATGGTTCCCACGATGTCGAAGATTCCGACGACGGCCAACAGGCCGGCCGCTGTGGTTTCGGGCATCCCGTGGTCGTGCGCTGACGGAATGAAGTGCGTTCCAATCAAGCCGTTGGTGGTTGCTCCGCAGATGGCGAAGCCGGCAGCCAACGCCCAGAATGTGCGGACTTTGCTGGCCCGCTTGAGGACCTGGAGCGCACGGACGGCAGCATTCGGCGAGTCCACCGGGACCGCAGCGCTCGCCGCGGGGGCGGGGACCGGCGTCGTACTTTCTGCGGACTCTTGCTCAGCCCCGTAAGGCAACACCCCGACGTCGGCGGGTGAGTTCCGCAACCACCGCAGTACCAGCGGCACCACCGCCAGCGCACCTGCGGCAATCAGCAGCGAGGCCCCGCGCCACCCGGGGTCCTGCGCCAGCAAGGCAATGAAGGGCAGGAAGACCAACTGCCCGGCGGCACTGCCCGCAGTCAGGATGCCGATCACCAGGCCCCGGCTCTTGGCAAACCACGTATTGGCGATGGTGGCGGCAAAGACGAGCGCCATGGATCCCGTGCCCAGGCCGATCAGCAGGCCCCAGGTGAGGAGGATCTGCCAGGACTGGTTCACGAAGACTGTCAGCGCGGAGCCCAATCCAATGAGGCACAGCGCGATCGCCGTGACTTTGCGGATTCCGAAGCGTTCCATGAGCGCGGCTGCGAAGGGCGCGGTCAGGCCAAAGAGCACCAGGTTGATGCTCACGGCCAGGGACAGGACCGTGGTGGACCAGCCGAACTCCTGCTGCAGCGGCACCATCAGCACCCCGGGCGCAGCCCGGAAGCCCGCCGCTCCCACCAAGGCAAGGAACGCAACCGCGGCGACGATCCACGCGGGGTGCAGGCGGCGGCGTCTGCCGGTGGGAACGGTCTTGGTGGTGTCGGGAGCGGTCATGCTTGGATCTCTTTCACGTCTTCAGGGGCCGCTTTCGCGTTGTCGGGGGCGACGGCGAGGGATACCGGGCCGTCGCTGCGCTTGAAGCTGTGCCAGCTGGTATTGGCGGCTGTGAGGCGGGCGCCGCACTGGGTGCACGTGTCGGCTGAGGAGGTCGGTTTGCCGCAGCCGGTGTGGATGACGCGCATGTGCGAGACCTCGTCCGGGGCATCCATATGCTTCTCGGCCCAGATGATGATCGCGTTCAGGACCGGGAGGGTGTCCTCGCCTTTGGGCGTGAGGACGTATTCCTGCCTGGTCCGGTTGCCGTCCTTGTAGGGGCGCTGGGCAAGGATGCCGGCCTCCACGAACGAGGCCAGCCGCTTGCTGAGGACGTTGTCCGCTACTTCGAGGCGTTTCTTGATGGCGTCGTACCGGCCGTTTCCGAAGAAGACCTCGCGCAGGACCAGGCTTCCCCAAGGATCGCCGAGCACATCGAGGCCGCGGGCAAGGCTACAGGACCGGGCTGACCAGTCAGAACGCAATGGCATGAGCAGAAATGTAGCTGACTTTTCTAAAGAAAGCTAGGCTACTGCTTTCCGACGGCGGGAGCAGCCGCGTTCTTCAGTCCCGCCCGGGCAGGATGGTAGGCGAAAGCCCAGTAGACCAGCATCGCGATCCCGCAGACCACGCCGAGGCTGGAGACCATCAGCTGCCATTGCGTTTGCGGATCCTTGCCCCATTCAGCAGCGCCGGCCCAGACCGCAAGGTTCTTGGGGGTCATGTAGAAGGCGATCGTGGAGAAGACCACAATGACCCAGCCGGCGATCCTCATGCGACCACTCCTTGACGGGACCCTGTGCATGGCGAAGGCCATGCTCGGCAGCGCCACGGCAACCCAAACCCAGTGGTGCGACCAGGAAACAGGGCTGATCAGGAGCATGAGGATGGCGGTGGTGGAGACGGCAATGAAGTTCTCCTCCACGTCCACTGCCCACTTGATGATCAAGGCGGCGAGGACGGTCAGTGCCAGGGAGAGCGCCAGCCACACCAGGCTGGTCATGGACGAGTCCGGCATGCCGAAGTGAAGGAGGAGGCCTTTCAAGGAGAGGTTGTCCACATAACCCGGTCCCCCGATCCGCCCGGTGTCAGGCAGGATCTTGGTCCAGAAGGCCACTGAAGCCTGCGGCAGGATGGCCCAAGCGAAGGCGATCGAGCCGAAGAACCCGGCCGCCATCCAGGCCAGTGCCTTGAAATCCCTCCGCACCAGGAAGTAGAGCCCGAACGCCAGGGGCGTGAGCTTCACGCCCGCAGCCATGCCGATCAACAAGCCGGCCGGCCACCGGATCAAACCTGCCCGGGCTTTTCCGTGCAAGGCGAAGTCGGTAAGGATGACTCCCATCAGGACGATGTTGATCTGTCCGAAGACGAAAGTGTCCCGCCATGGACCCAGCAGCAGGATAGCTCCCGTTCCCAGCAACGCAGTGGTCCGGAACCGGTAGTCCGCGAACGCCACCCGCCAGGAAGTGAGGCCGAAGAAGTAATGCCGGGCCAGCCATGCTGCCACAATCGCCGCCCCCAGCAATGCCGCGAGGATGAAGACGAGGCTGCCACCGAAGAAGCCCACAGCGGCCAAACCCGTGAATAACAGGGCGGCGAACGGCGGATAGGTGAACGGCAGGCCGTCGCGGACTGCGTAGAGATCGCCGCCCTCAAGGACCTTGCCGCCGCCGTAGTAATAGACCTCGAAGTCATTCAGGAACGGCTCGTAATCGGTGTAGAGGAACCATATGGCGACGGCCAGCGTGAAAGCGGCTGCGCTGGTGAGGATCCAGCCGCGCCGCGTTGAGGAGACCACGGGTTTTGTTGTTGCGGACACGACCCTAGCCGTTGCTGATCTTGGCGAAGGCTTGTTCAAGGTCGGCAATCAGGTCCTCGGCATCCTCGATGCCGCAGGACAGACGCAGGAGGTTCACCGGTACTGCCAGTTCCGTGCCCTTCACTGAGGCGTGGGTCATTTCCGACGGGTAGTTCATGAGGGATTCGATGCCGCCCAGGGATTCGGCCAGAGTGAAGACGGACGTTGATTCAGCCACCTTGCGCGCAGCTGCCTCACCGCCCTTGAACTGCACGGAAACCATGCCGCCGAACTTCTTCATCTGCTTGGCTGCGAGGTCATGGCCCGGGTGGTCCGGGAGCCCCGGGTACAGCACAGCCTCCACCTCGGGACGCTGCAGCAACCACTCGGCCACAGCCTGCCCGTTCTCGCTGTGGCGGTCCATGCGGACACCCAGGGTCTTGAGCCCGCGCGTCGTCAGGAAAGCATCCATCGGCCCGGAGACCGCACCCACAGCGAACTGGATGAAGCCGATCTTCTCCGCCAGGTCAGCATCCTTCACCACGATTGCACCGCCGACGACGTCGGAGTGGCCACCGATGTACTTGGTGGTGGAGTGGACCACGACGTCGGCCCCCAGGGCCAGCGGCGTCTGCAAGTAGGGAGACGCGAAGGTGTTGTCCACTACCAGGAGGGCCCCGGCGTCGTGGGCTACCTCGGCGAGCGCCGCGATGTCGGTGATCTTCATCATCGGGTTGGACGGCGTTTCCACCCACACGATGCGCGTCTTGTTCGCGGCCACGGCGCGGGCTACGGCGTCGAGGTCCGACATATCCACGGGGGTGTTGCCGATCCCCCAGTCGCCGAGCACCCGGTTGATGAGCCGGTACGTCCCGCCGTAGGCATCATTGCCCAGCACGATGTGGTCGCCCGGACGGGCGATGGCGCGGATCAGCGAATCTTCGGCGGCGAGTCCCGAGCCGAAGGAGAAGGCGGCAGTTCCGCCTTCAAGGGCGGCCAGCTGCTCCTGCAGCGCGTCGCGGGTGGGGTTGCCGCCGCGACCGTACTCGTAACCGGAGCGCAGGCCGCCGATGCCGTCCTGGGCGTAGGTGGTGCTGAAGTGCAGCGGCGGCACCACGGCGCCGGTGCGTGGCTCGAATTCCTGCCCGGCGTGGACGGCACGGGTATTGAAACCTGCAGTGTTGTTGGCAGACATGGAAGCTCCTTTGTCAGTGCTGGGATCGGCGTCAGTGCTGGGGATCGGCGTCAGTGCTGGGGATCGGCGCTAGTTGCTCAGGTAGGCCAGGAGGTCGTGGCGGGTGAGGATTCCCACCGGAGCCCCGACGAACGTCACCATCACGGTGTCGACGTCGGACAGCAGCTCGCGCGCGGCGGAAATGGTTTCGAGGGATCCGATGACGGGCAGCCGATCGCCCATGTGCTCGGAGATCTTGTCCGTGAGTTTGGCCTCGCCGCGGAACAGCTTGCTGGTGAGGCTGCGTTCATCCACGGCACCCAGCACTTCGCCCATCACAACGGGTGGTTCCTGTGACAGGACCGGGATATGGGAGACACCGAACTCGTTCATGATGTTGATGACGTCGCGGACGGTCTCGTTCGGGTGGATGTGGACCAGGTCCGGCATCTCCCCCGTCTTTGACTTAAGCACCTCGCCCACTGATGACTCTTCGCCGCCGGAAAGGAAGCCGTAGGAGCGCATCCACTGGTCGTTGAAGATCTTGGCAAGGTATCCGCGGCCGGAGTCAGGAAGGATGACCACTACGACGGCGGACTCATCAAGGTCCTTGGCGGCTTGGAGAGCCGCCACTACCGCCATGCCCGAGGAGCCGCCCACAAGGAGGCCCTCTTCACGGGCCAGGCGCCGGGTCATCGCGAACGAGTCCGCGTCGGAGACGGCAATGACGTGATCCGGAACGGAACGGTCGTAGTTATCCGGCCACATGTCCTCGCCAACACCTTCGACGAAGTACGGACGGCCGGTCCCGCCGGAGTAGACCGAGCCTTCCGGGTCCGCCCCGATGACCTTGACCGGGCCGCCGTCGGACTGCGGTCGGTCCCCCGAAACCTCCTTGAGGTACCGCCCGGTACCGGTGATGGTGCCGCCGGTTCCTGCACCGATGACCACGTGGGTCACGCGGCCGTCGGTGTCCCGCCAGATTTCCGGGCCGGTGGATTCAAAGTGGCTTCCGGGCGCGGCCGGGTTGGAGAACTGGTCCGGCTTGAAAGCGCCCGGGATCTCCCGCACCAGGCGATCGGACACACCGTAGTAGCTCTGCGGGCTGTCAGGGGCGACGGCGGTTGGCGTCACCACTACGTCGGCGCCATAGGCCTGGAGAACGGCACGCTTGTCCTCGCCCACCTTGTCCGGGACGACGAAGATGCATTTGTAGCCCTTCTGCTGGGCTACCAGCGCAAGGCCCACACCGGTGTTCCCGGACGTCGGTTCCACGATGGTGCCGCCCGGCTTCAACCGGCCGTCCTTCTCGGCATCCTCAATCATCTTCACGGCGATGCGGTCCTTGATGGAGCCGCCCGGGTTGATGTATTCAAGCTTCACCAGGACGGTGGCTTTGATGCCTTCCACCACGTGGTTGAGCTTGATGAGGGGCGTATTGCCGATGAGGTCCAACACGGACTGGGCGTACTTCATAGGTACAAAGTTACCGTCTGCCCGCTGCACCACCGGACCGGGCAACGCGCCCATGGAGCCTCCGCCGTCAGCTTCCGGCTGACGCGTCCGTCTGCCACACCCCCAGGATGTTGCCCTCGGTGTCTTTGAAGTATGCGTAGTACCCCATTCCGGGCACGGCGTCTTTGCCTTGGACCACGGAACCGCCGGACTGCTCCACGTGAGCCAGCGCGGCGTCGATGTCATCAACGTCGATGGTAAGAATGGGGTTCTTCAGGGTGTCGGTGCGCGAAAACAGCGCTCCGTTGATGACGCCGGACTCCTTGGGTGCCCCTGTCTGTTCGTCTGACTCGGCAGTAAGGGCGATGGTGTAGTCCATCCCCTGCATGGGGCTCAGGTTCCAGCCGAAAGCACTCGCATAGAACGAGTTCGCCCGTTCCCTGTCCTCCGTGGGAATCTCAAAATGCACAACTCCACCCATGGTCCGCGCTCCTTTGACTTTTCAGGATTTGGGGCGCGGCCCACCCGCGCCACATCACGGAGTCTAGCCTCGGAGGACAACGGCCGTAAGGCCCCGTGGAGCGAAATGTCAGCGGGGCGTGGGACCATGAAAACATGACCATTGCAGAAGCCCCGCCGCTCGTCGCGGCCGCGGCGGACGCATCGCTGAGGTGGCATCCGGGTGCCGCTTACCGCCTCGACCAGACCTTGTTTCCGCTCCAGCGCGGCAACGGAGACCCTTCTTTCGCTGCCCACCCCAGCGGCTTCTGGCTTGCCTTCACCACGGCGTCCGGGCCGGTAACTTTGCGGCTCTCGGCCGGGGGTTTGGGCGCGGATTCGTTCGTCGATGCGCAGGCCTGGGGCCCGGGCGCTGAAGCAGCGATCGCCGGCGTCCCCCGGTTGTTGGGTGGCGAGGACGACTGGTCCGCCTTCGACGAACCCGCTTTCCATTCCACCCTTCCGCGGCTGGTGACTGAATCACGACGCCGGAACCTGGCTGTGCGCCTGCCTTCCACCGGGCGGATGGTTGACTCGCTGGTGCCCACCATCCTCGAACAAAAGGTCACCACCTTGGAGGCCCGGCGCGGCTACAGGTATTTGATGTACCGCTACGGAACCAAGGCCCCCGGTTGCGTAGCACCGCAAGGCCTGCTTGTTCCACCCACCGCGCGGCAATGGTTGGCCGTGCCTTCGTGGGAATGGCACAAAGCGGGAGTCGGCCCGCAGCGCTCGGCAACCGTGATGCGGGCGCTGCAGTCCGCCGTCGCACTTGAACGCCTGGCCGGGCTGGACGCGACGGAAGCCGGAGCCAAACTGCAGACGATTCCCGGCATCGGGATCTGGACGGCAGCCGAAGTGGTGCAACGTACCCATGGCTGCCCGGATTCCATCTCCGTAGGGGACTACCACTTGGCCGCCTACGTCGGATATGCGCTGACCGGCCGCAAGACCGATGACGCCGGAATGCTCCAACTCCTCGAGCCGTGGCGGGGTCACAGGCAACGGCTGGTACGCATGCTGTACCTGAGCGGTTTCCGCAAGCCCACCTTCGGCCCGCGGATGACTGTCCAGGACCACCGCGCCCACTGATCCGTCGCTTCGACTGGTACAAAGCCTGATCCAAGCCCCCGCCGCAACAGAGCCGTAAACAGCGCAAGGTGAGCGCGTCCTCCCGGTAGGGTGGGACGCATGAGTGAACCCATCGACCTGAAAGCCACGTTCATCCCCAACGAAGGCGAATTTTTCCGCGTGAAGCTCGCCCTTGAGATCGCGATTGACGAGGTAGTCAACGAGCCCGGCTGCATCCGTTACGAACTGACCGAAGCAACTGAAGAAAAGCTCGTGCTGACTGAGCGCTGGGAGTCCGAGGACCTGCTGGACAAGCACTCCAAGGGAACTGCCGTCCAGGATTTGAACGAGTCACTGAGCGCGCTGTTGGCCGAGCCGATCCAGCTCGAACGCCTCTGACCCCACTTTCGCTGAAATGCATCGAGGTCGCCGGAAATTTCCGGCGACCTCGATGCATTTCCCGCTGTTCGTGAACGTGGGGCCTAGTTTTCCTCGGCCTGGGCGGCGCGCTGCTTGGCAACGTGGGCGTGGACTTCTTCCATGTCCAGGCCCTTCACGGCTTCGATGACCTGCTCCAGCTGCGGACCGTTGAGGGCGCCCGGCTGCGAGAACACCAGGACCTTTTCACGGAAAGCCATCAGTGTGGGGATGGACGTGATTCCGGCTTCGGCGGCGAGCTGCTGCTCAGCTTCGGTATCCACCTTTGCGAAGAAGACGTCGGAGTGCTTGTCCGACGACGCCTTGTAGACGGGCGCGAACTGGCGGCACGGGCCACACCATTCGGCCCAGAAATCCACCAGGACAATGTCATTGCCCTCAATGGTCGATGCGAACTGTTCTCCAGTGATGTCAACTGTAGCCATGCTTCCACGGTACGCGACCCCGCACGCGATGTCCCGTGGAGCCGGCCCCTGTTCGCTTCCCGCGTCACGGGGAATAAACGGGCCTACTTGCCCAGGACGAGCTTCAAGGCAGAGGCGTAAAGCGGTGCCACCTTGTTGTGGCCCGTTTGGTTCAGGTGCACGCCATCCAGGTAATTGGCGTCAGCGCCTGCGATGGTCGCTGTGCCTGCCATGGAGATGCGCGGCCAACCCCGCAGTGCGGCTTCGCGGGTCAGGAGGCCGTCCACCCATCGGCGCTGGAAGTGGCTGCCGTCGTAACGCGACAGCACCCCGTTGACCAGGATGGTGCTGCGCGGGTACTTGCGGCGGAGTTCGTCCCACAGACGGTTTGCCTGGGAGAGGATGGCGGCATCGGAGGCGAAAATCCTGGCGTCGTTACCGCCCAGCGTCACCACCACCAAGCCGGGATTGCCTTGCGGCAACAGGATCCGGTCCCCGATCAAAGCATCCGTCCCGGAGCCGCCCACCAGTGGGCTGCTGGAAACGTAACCCATTCCCCCGATGCTGCGGACCACCTGCCGGGTGTAGCCCCGGGCGCGCGCACCCTGTTCACCCCAGGAATCCAGGTCCAGTTGGGAGTCCCCCAGGAACACCACCGTGGACGCGTCCACGGCTTCGGCCGAATACAGCTCCCCGGTGGCGTCATTCCAGATGGTTTCCAGGTTCTGGAATGCAACGTGGGCACCACGCGCGTCCGTCCATGTGTCCTTTAACGGCCAGCCGAAATCCCCTGGGTTTACCGACCACACCTTGTAGGTTGGGTGGCCGACGATCCGGGCTCCGGTGGCCGGACCCCACACGAGCCAGCCGTTGACGAACTGCTGGACCAGGCCACCGGCGCGGGGAAGCTTGTCAGTCAAGGGCAGTCCGAGGGTCCCTGCCGCTCCGCCCAGGGAAACGTAGCGGTTATGGATGTCCCCATGGGTAGTGGAATGGGCGCCCGTAGCCGCAGACCAGTACACGGTTCCGCCTTGGAACTGTTGGTACACGAACGTGGACTGCCGGTGTTCCTCGCTGACGGGGTATCCCAGTGCCCCGTTCTGGCCTCCGGTGGCAGACCAGTAGTTCCTGATGGCACCGGTGAGGATCTTGGCGCCTGTGCCGGGCGACCACACGATGGTCCCGCGCTGGTACTGCTGCGCGGCGCCCCCGTTGCGGAGTCCGAGGGATTCATCGGAGGTGGGGTAGCCTAGTTCTCCGCGCTCCAGCCCGGACTGCCGCCAGCGCTCACGGATGGCACCCATGGAAGGATGTGCTCCCGTGCCCGGCGCCCACACGATGAAGCCGCGCTCGAACGCTTGGTACACGCCGCCGTCGGGCAGTCCCGTACGTTCTCCCGTGACGGGGTAGCCCAAGTATCCGTTTTCCGAGCCCGTCCTGAGCCAGGCCATGTGGATGGCGCCCGTAGTGTGCTGGGCACCGAGGCTCGGGGAGGATGTGATGGCACCGCGTTCGAACAGTTGCTTGGAACCACCGTTGCGCAACCCGCTGGCGGTGTCCGTGGTGGGGTATCCGTGGTAACCAGCCGGGCCTGCGCTATCCCACCACGCAGTCCTGACGGGTCCGTTGACCACCACGCGCGCACCCGTCCGGGCCGACCAGGCGATGTCTCCCCCGGCGAACCGCTGGATACATCCGGACGCCGTGCACTCCTCGGCGGATGTGGGGCGAAGGAGGACGCTGCGTGCCCAGGAACTGGTGTTGTAAAGGTGGCCGATCGCTCCGCCGACCGCAGGTGTGGCAAGGGGAACCCGGGCGGGCGCCGCCTGCGCCGCGGATGAAACACCGAACAGGCAGGCCAGCACGAAACACACCATTGCCGCGACGGAGGATGCAGCTCCAAATCCGCCTGGCTGAGACCCTGAAAAACGCATACCGCTACCCCATGAAAAACCCTTGCGGGATGTTTTGTCCCTGCTTCCCTGAACGGAAACAGTCAGGCAAGTATCTTCGACGGCGGATTCGACGCGCCACACGACGCGGCCGATGCTGCCACATCGTTATTTTCCGCATCTTGTTTGCCACTAAACAGCTGTTTAACATGTGGAACATGCGTTCAGTCGCAGATGACTTGACCACCCGGGCGCGTATCCGGGACGCAGCGATCGTCCTCTTCGGACGGGACGGATTTTCCCGCGCCACCATCCGCTCGGTGGCCGCCCAGGCAGGAGTCAGCCCGGGCCTGGTCATCCACCACTTCGGCAGCAAAGCCGCCCTCCGGGAAGCCTGCGACCAGCACGTGCTGCGCCAAACGGCGGGGCAGGGCAAGGAAAAAACAGACCCTGATGGCACCCGGCTCCTCATCCAGGACTATTTGGACCATCCGGACCACTACGCCAGCGAAATCACCTACATACGCCGGACGCTGAGCGACGAGTCCAGTGCCGGCGACGCCTTTTTCGATGCAGTCGTCAGCCAAACCGAGGACATCCTCCGTTCCGGAATCCAAGCCGGCACCATCCGCGACGTCGACGATCTCCGGGCTGTCGCCGTCGTCATCGCCTCCAACAGCCTGTCCCTCCTGATGCTGGGCCGCCACGCGTCCCGGGCCCTGGGCGCCCCCGTTAACGGACCGCACGGAATCGGGCCGGAAATGCTCAGGAAACTCACGCTTCCCGCGCTGGACATCTACACCCACGGCCTGTACGCCGATACCCGTTTCCTCGATGCCGCCCGCGAAGTCCTGCAAACCCGCAAACCTGAAGGGAGCATGCCCCGTGAACCACGCAATAGTCGTCCAGGGGTTGCGTAAGAAGTTCGGCCACCACGAAGTCCTCCACGGCCTGGACTTCACGATCGACGCCGGCACGGTGTTCGGAGTCATCGGGCCCAACGGTGCCGGGAAAACCACCACCATGCGCTGCCTGCTGGACATCATCCGCCCCAGCGCAGGCACCATCTCCGTGCTCGGCGAAGACCCGCGCTACGGCGGCCCTGCACTGCGCCGAAGGATCGGCTACCTGCCCGGAGAGCTGCACCTGGAAAACCGGACAACCGGACGCCGGGTGGTGGAACATTTCTCAGCGATCAGTGGCCCCGTGGATCCCCGGCACGTGGACGCACTCGCCGACCGGCTCAACCTGGACCTCGACCGGCAGACCCGCAAATTGTCCAAAGGCAACAAGCAGAAACTGGGCTTGCTCCAGGCGTTCATGCACCGGCCGGAGCTGCTCATCCTGGACTAGCCCACCAGTGGCCTCGACCCGCTGGTCCAGCAGGAGGTCCACGCGATGGTCCGCGAAGCCGTGGGCGAAGGAGCCACGGTCTTCCTGAGCTCCCATGTACTCAGCGAAGTCCAGCAGGCCGCGGACTCGGTGGCGATACTCCGGGACGGCGGCATCGTCACCACCTCCACGGTGGAAGCGTTGCGGGATGCCGCCCTCCGGAAGCTAAAGTTCCGGGTGGCCGGAGCCGAAACGCACGACGTCGGTGCGCTGCTGGCCAGGGTGCCGGGCGTTGCCAATGTGGCAATCCGCGACGTGCCCGGGGATTCGGCCGGAACCTTGGAAGCCACCGCCACCCTGTCCGGCACCGTCCAGCCGCTGGTGCGTGAACTGGCCCGGCTCAACCTGACGGACCTGGTCCTTGATGAGCCGGACCTGGAGGAAGCCGTGCTGACCCTCTACACCGAAGATTCGCCCGCGCCGGCACGGAAGGAAGTGCGCCATGTCTAAGCCGCTGCCGCTTTTCGCCAAGGCCTTGACGGACTCCTGGCGCTCCACCCTCGCGTGGGCCCTGGGACTCGCCGGCGCGATCATGCTGTATCTGCCGCTCTACCCGTCGATCGGCGGCAGCGAGCAGATGCAGCAGATGATCGACGCGCTCCCCGAAGGCATGACCAAAGCGCTCAATTACGACCAGATCGCCTCCGGCCCCGGATACACCCAGGCCACCTTGTTCGGGTTGATCGGATTCCTGCTCATGTCCATGGCGTCCGTAAGTTGGGGTGCGGGGGCCGTGGGCGGCGACGAAGAATCCGGCCTGCTGGAACTGACGCTTGCGCACAGCGTGACCCGCGTCCAAGTGGTGCTCGAACGCGCTGCCGCCCTGGTGGTCCGCGTTGCCGCTCTTTCCATGCTGGTTTTCGTCCTGGTGCTGGTTCTGAACGAACCCGCCAAACTAAATATCGACGTCGGGCACCTCACCGGGGCCGCGGTGCTGTTCGCCGGACTTGCGCTGCTGACCGGCACCACCGCCCTCTGCGTGGGGGCGATGACCGGGCGGAAGGTCTACGGGATTGCCGCGGGGGCGGCCGTTGCCGTCCTCGGGTATGTCTTCAACGCCGTGGGCCGGCAAAGTTCAAACGTCGAATGGCTGCTGAACTTCTCGCCCTACCACTGGGCCTACAGCAACTCGCCGGTGGCCAACGGGGCCGACTGGGGAGTTGCCGCATGGCTGCTGGCCATCTCCGCAGGATTGGTCGCCGTGGGCGCTGCGGCCTTGCAGCGCCGGGATGTGGGGGTCTAGCACCTGCACAAGGACGTCCGGGCACGTGGACGCCGGTTCTAGTGCCAGACGTGCGGAGCGGGCCGACGGGCACCCGGAAGCGCGTTGTTTTCCCGCCATTCGTGGATCCAGTCGGGCAGTTCAACACCTGCCGGTGGCTCTCCGAACTCGGCGATGATTTCTTCCTGGCTGACCGGCTTGCCTTTGGCCACGAAACGGGTGGCAATGTGGGCGCGGGCGTAGATTTCGCCGTTTGCCACCATGCGCTGCTCAAGGTAGATGGCCCGAGAGTCCAAACCGATGATGCGGGTTTCGATGGTGTAGCGCTGCCAGAGCTGCAGGGATTTCCGAAAGGAAATGGTCTCGCCTGACACCACCGGGCTCCATCCCTTCCTGCGCATCTTGCGCCACGTTCCGCTGCGGACCATGAGATCGAACCTGCCGAGGTCCATCAACGAGAAGTACATGCCGTTGTTGACATGCAAGGCGATGTCGATGTCGGTGGGCAGGACACGCATGGGCAGCGAGGACGTACCCCAAACAGAGAGCGGGGACCGTTTGGCGGACGTGAAGAGCAGCATGATGGTGCGGAGAAGCAGGTGCATGGGTCCATGTTACCCATGAGTAACTTGCCGTGTGGCGGTCGACCGCATGATGGACGCCCGCCCGCCGCCGGCTTTATGTCCATCGATTGCACATACGTTTACCGCCGGTTTACCGAAAGCATGCAGAATAACGACAAACCCTGTGACCATTCAGCAATTCGAGGAGACCCTATTGAACGACCAAACCAGAACCGCCGGCGAACTTTGGCCGCATCTGGACGCGCACCAGGAGGTTGCCCTCCGCGATGCCAGGGGAAACCGCATTGAAGGAACCATTGACGGCATGACCGATGATCGCAGCACTTTGTGGATCCAGCTTAAGGGCGGGCTGGGGCGGCAACTGATTCACCACTTGGACGGCTACTGGCTGGAGACCACCGCAGCCTGATGGAGTTCATTCCGGGCGGAACTGCCCATGCTGACTAGTATTCCCGTATGACACAAGCGCGATACCGGGACCTCGTCGAGTGGCCCCTCATGGCCACGGCACTGATCTTCCTCACCGCCTACGCCTGGCAGGTCATCGGTCGCGTCAATGGTGCTGCGGCCCTCCCCTTCGAGGTAATCCTGTGGATCACCTGGGGCATCTTCGCGCTTGACTACGTCGTGAACCTCTGGCTGGCCGAAGACCGAGTGCGATGGTTCCTGTGGAACCTCCACGAACTCCTGATCGTGGTGCTCCCCTTCTTCAGGCCCCTCCGGCTGCTGCGGCTGGTAACCCTCCTGTCCGTCCTGCAGCGCACCGTTGGTGAAACCCTCCGCGGCCGGGTGGCCACCTATGTTGCCGGCGCGGCGGCCATGCTCATCCTCGTCGGCGCGCTCGCCGTGCTGGACGTAGAGCAGAACGCCCCTGACGCCAAGATCCTGTCCTTCGGCGACGCCGCGTGGTGGGCTGTCACCACCATCACCACCGTTGGCTACGGAGACCTCTACCCGGTGACTCCCATCGGCAGGATCGTGGCCGCAGCTCTCATGATGAGTGGCATCGCCGTCCTCGGTATTGTGACGGCGTCCATCGCTTCGTGGCTCGTTCAGCGGATTGAGGAGAACGCCGAGGACGTCGCAGCCGCCGCCGGAGAGAAAGCAGCCGCTGCCGAGGAACCTGTCCGCGCTGAGGTGGCTGACCTGGTGACCGAAATCGCCGCCCTGCGGCTTGAGATCGCGGAACTCCGGAAGATCTCGGAGAGCCGCTGAGCGGGGTGGCCCGCGTAGTCGCCACTTAGGCCCCGACGGAACCCCTGGTGCAACGAAAAATCCCCGGAACCAGTGGTTCCGGGGATTTCCCGTTTGGGTGGCAGATGAGGGATTCGAACCCCCGTAGGCAGTGCCAGCTGATTTACAGTCAGCCCCCTTTGGCCGCTCGGGTAATCTGCCGAACTTCGAAAGAAGATCACTTCCGGAAGACCGTTTCTTTTCGATCCGGTAACCGAAGGCAGAGACAACCTTACAGAACTTCCGGCCAAGAATCTAATCGGGAACCAACAGGCCGGATTCCCTTGGTTTATCAGGCTTCCCCGAGGATCCGTCCGGCGAGTTTGGCTTCGAACCGGGCCGCCTGTTCGGCCGTAATCTGGTTCAGTTCCACCGCCTTCTGCAAGTCCGCGCGGACGCCGTCCATACGGGCCGTAGCATCCGGTACGGGGCTCAGGACGATCGAGGCTGCAACGGCCGCCGCTGCAACGGCACTGGCTGCTGCAACTGCTGCAGTTCCGATGGAACCGGCCGCAGCCGAAGCGGACTTGCTGACGTAGTGGACGGCCTTGCTGTTCATGCTTACCTCCGGGTGGCTTAACCAACAGGTACAACTCTTGGGCAGCTTGCTCGGTTCCCACCGGGCGTGTGCTGTGAGCGAACTGTGAAAGGGTTTCCCGGCTCCAACATCCCGCATACGTACTAGGCTTATTGGCAGGCAAACCGCCCTTACCGGGCCCCCAACCTAAGGAGAGTCATGGCAGGCGAATCAACATTCGACGTCGTCAGCAAGGTGGACAAGCAGGAGGTCGCCAACGCGCTCAACCAGTCCCAGAAGGAAATCGCGCAGCGGTACGACTTCAAGGGCGTCGGCGCGGAGATCGATTTCAGCGGCGAGAAGATCCTCATGAAGGCCAACTCCGAAGACCGCGTCATGGCCGTCCTGGACGTCTTCCAGTCCAAGCTCATCAAGCGCGGCATCTCACTCAAGTCCCTTGAGCAGGGCGAGCCTTACCCGTCGGGCAAGGAATTCCGCCTTGAATGCACCATCAAGGAAGGCATCGCGCAGGACATCGCCAAGAAGATCAACAAGATCATCCGCGACGAAGCGCCCAAGTCCGTCAAGTCCCAGATCCAGGGCGACGAACTCCGCGTGACCTCCAAGTCCCGTGATGACCTGCAGGCGACGATGGCGATCCTCAAGAACTTCGAGGAAGCCGACCTGCAGTTCGTGAACTTCCGCAGCTAGTACTTCTGCAGCTCACGCAGTAAACACGGAAAGCCGGGGCAAGGAACCCCGGTTTTCCCTGTTTAAAGCTGCCCAGTGGCCTTAAGGCTGCGCAGCGTCTACGGCCAACCCGGAAGGCAACTCAGCCCAGCGGCCGCCCGGCCATTCGCTCCAGCCGTGCAATCCGCTCAGCCATGGGCGGATGCGTGGAGAACATACGCCGCATTCCTCCGCCCCGGAAAGGGTTGGCGATCATGAGGTGCGAGGCGTTCACCAAGCGCTGGTCCTGGGGCAGCGGCAATTGCGTCACCCCGGATTCGATCTTGCGCAGCGCCGAAGCGAGCGCCAGGGGGTCTCCGGTCAGCTCGGCACCGTCCTCGTCGGCGTCGTATTCCCGGGTCCGCGAAATGGCCATCTGGATCAGGGATGCTGCGAAGGGCGCCAGCAACGCCATGGCGATCGTCGCAATCGGGTTCGCGTTGCGGCGGTCTCCACCGCCAAAGAACAGCAGCATCTGGCCCACGGACGTAATCACGCCCGCCACGGCGGCGGCCACCGAGGATGTGAGGATGTCCCGGTTGTAGACGTGCATGAGCTCATGGCCCAGGACGCCCCTCAGCTCCCGGGCATCCAGCATGCGGAGGATGCCCTCGGTGCAGCACACCGCGGCATTCTTGGGATTGCGGCCCGTTGCGAACGCGTTGGGTGTCATGGTCGGCGAAACAAAGATCCGTGGCATGGGCTGGTTGGCCCGCACGGAGAGTTCCCGCACGATCTGGTAAAGCTGCGGCGCCTGGGCTTCGGTGACGGGGTAGGCGGCCATGGACCTGATGGCGATCTTGTCGCTGTTCCAGTAGCCGTAGGCCGTGGTGGCCACGCCGACCAGTGCCATGATCCAGATGGGCGCCGAACTGCGGGTGCCAGCGCCGATGAGGGCGCCCAAAGCCAAGAGCACAGCCCACAGGACACCAAAGAGTGCTGCGGTTTTGAGTCCATTGTTGTGTTTGTGCACGGTTGTTCTTTCGCTTTCGTCGCCCGTTTGTTGATGTTCTGTAGTGATAAACGCCGACGCCGGTTGGCATGTTCCGTACGGCCCGCACCAACCGCCGTGCTGCTCGCGCTACGGTAGCGGGTGCTTGGCGTCGTAGGCCACAAAGCCGGGTTGCAGCCGGGCAGCACCCCACGCAAGGACCATGCACAGGACGCCGCCAATGAGCAGCACTCCCCCTTCGCCGAGGAACCGGGTGACGCCGCCGGCCAGCATGTCGCCCACGCGGGGACCGCCGGCAACCACCACAATGAAGACGCCCTGCAGCCTTCCGCGGAGGTGGTCCGGTGTGGCTGCTTGGAGGATGGTGGTCCGGAAGACGGCGCTGACGGAGTCCGAGATCCCTGCGAGCGCACAGCAGGCCGCAGCCGGGATCAGCCACAGCGTTACTCCATCGCGTCCGGAATCCCCGGCCAACAGGACCACTCCGCCGAATGCTGCAATGGAGGCGCCCCAACCCACCACGGACGCCACCACTGCGATGCCCTGGCGGCGGACCCTGCCAAGCGGCCCGGAAAACAGCCCTGCCAGGAACGCACCGACTGCCGTAGCTGCAAGCAGGACGCCCACGGTGGTTTCGCCGCCGCCGATCATGACCGCTCCGATGGCGGGCATCAACGCCCGCGGTTGGGCACAGATCATGGCGATGAGGTCGATGATGAACGTCATCCGGACGTTGGGCCGGGTACCCAGGAACCGGAAGCCTTCCACCACCGAGCGGAGCCCGGGGCGCAAGGCTTCCTTGGACGGCGGCAGGGGCGGAAGTTTGAAGAGCCCCCACAAAGCGAAGGTGAAACTGACAACGTCAATGGTGTACGTCCACCCGAAGCCGATGGTTGCCACCAGGACACCTGCCAACAGCGGGCCCGCGGTCATGGACAACCCGAAGGTGAGCATGTTCAAGGCGTTTGCGGCCGGGAGCAGGTCCTTCCGGACCAGGAGGGGAATAATGGCGCTGCGGGCCGGGCCGTTGATCCCCTGCGCACCGCTTTGCACGGCCACCAGGGCGTAGAGCAGCCAGATGTTGCCGATTTCCAACCATGCCTGCGCGGCCAGACCGGCGGTGGTCAACCACAACACCAGGGATGCCGCGAGGGCCACTTTGCGGCGGTCGTAGGCGTCGGACACCGAGCCTCCATACAGCCCGGCAATGACCAGCGGCACCAGTGCGAAGATTCCCAGCAGACCCACGTAGAAGCTTTCCTGGGTGAGGCGGTAGACCTCCAGACTGACGGCCACCAGCGTGAGTTGGGTGCCGATGGCAGCCACTGATGCTCCCAGCCACAGCCGCCGGAAAGCCGGGCTCTCTTTCAGGGGAGTGATGTCTGCCAGGAGTTTTGCCACGGTGTAACCCTAACCAGTCACGCAGACAGTACCGGAACACGGCATCTCGCATGGCGTCTCCCCTGGGGACGAGGCGCTTGGTAGGCTCACCCGGGGGAAGGAGTCCACCATGGTGCTATCACGGCAGTTGCTGTTCCGCTCCGGTATTTGGGAACTGGCCCGGCCACGGCACCCGTTGACTGCCGGACATATCCTGATCCGCTTGTCCGACCCCTCCACGGAATTCAACGAGTCCTCGGCGGCCGACTGGCTCCACTGCCATAACCTCGCCCGTGCTGCGCTGCAAGACGTCCTGGGCGCCGGCAGGTGTGCCGTGATGTTTGCCCACCGTTGGCATCCGCTCGGTTCCGCGGTGGGAGAACCGGTTGCGGAGTCCTCGACGCCGACGTTCCATCTGTTTGCGCGCTGGGAGGCTGAAACCACGACGCCGGGACGCCAGCTGTCGCTGCCCTCCCACCGACGCGTGGCCGAACCGGAGCACGCGTTGGAAGCCGTGGATATGGAATTGCGGCAATCCATCAGGTTCTTTGCGTCGGGTCCCTTGTCTGATGCCCATCAAGCATCCGGCGCCCGCCCTGCCCCGCGCCCAAGCGGCCCGTCTTCGCGGGAGCCGGGTTCCGGCGTCGTACGCGATCCAAAGGAGGGCCCGCGGCTGGTGTCCTTGGACGCAGCCCAACCGCACTGCGTGATCGAACCGCCCGGCAGCGCCCGGGAGATTGCCGAAATGCAACCCGCCGACATGGTGGCCATCGCCGCAACTTTGGGCGCCTTGCCGCTGCCCGGCGGAGTGAGCGGCTTCAGTTGCGTTGCGGTGGAAGCCGCCAGCGATGAAGGCTCCGTCCGGATTCATGCGGTTGGGCGTTCGGGCGCCGAAACGGAGAGCCCCCTCCCGGCTTTGTTCACGTTCCCGGAAGTTAACCTCGCCTTATTGTGAACTTCTCAAAATAAATGCTTCAATGGATGCATGATCGATCACACAGCCGACCAGGACGCATGGGCAGCCGCCCTGCGTTCCCATGGACGGCGCGTGACCAAACAGCGGCTGGCAGTATTGGCCGCGGTCCAGCATCATCCGCACTCCCCGGCAGAGGGTATTCTCGCTGCCGCCCGTGAGGAGCTACCGGAACTGACGGCGCAGTCGGTTTACGTGGTGCTCAGCGATCTCACGGACTTGCAGATGCTGCGGCGTTTCGAACCCCCGCACTCCCCGGCGCTGTACGAAACCAGGGTGGGCGACAATCACCATCACGCCGTCTGTATCAGCTGCGGCAAGGTGGAGGACGTGGATTGCGCCGTGGGACACGCACCGTGCCTCACTCCGCATTGGGACGAACACACCAAGCCCATGACCATCCAGATCGCAGATGTCCTGTACCAGGGGATCTGCCAGGACTGCCAAGCCAAACAACAGCTTCCCGTACTACCAGTAACCAAGAAATAGGAGAACGATGACTGCCATTTCCACAACACAGTCTGGTGCCCCCGTTACCTCTGACGCGCACTCCAAGTCCGTCGGCGCAGACGGTGCCATCATCCTGACCGACCACTACCTGGTGGAAAAGCTCGCACAGTTCAACCGCGAGCGCGTCCCGGAGCGTGTTGTCCACGCCAAGGGCGGCGGCGCATTCGGTACGTTCAAGACCACGTCGGACGTTTCCAAGTACACCAAGGCAACCTTCCTCCAGCCGGGCGCCGAGACGGACATGCTGATCCGTTTCTCCTCCGTTGCCGGCGAAAACGGTTCTCCTGACACCTGGCGCGATCCCCGCGGTTTCGCCGTGAAGTTCTACACCTCCGAGGGCAACTACGACCTCGTCGGCAACAACACCCCGGTGTTCTTCATCCGCGACGGCATCAAGTTCCCGGACTTCATCCACTCCCAGAAGCGCCTTCCGGGCAGCCACCTCCGTGACGCTGACATGCAGTGGGACTTCTGGACCCTCTCCCCCGAGTCCGCCCACCAGGTCACCTGGCTCATGGGTGACCGCGGTCTTCCGGCTTCCTGGCGTGAAATGCAGGGCTACGGCTCGCACACCTACCAGTGGATCAACGCTGCAGGCGAGCGCTTCTGGGTGAAGTACCACTTCAAGTCCAACCAGGGCGTCAACTCCATCACGGGCGAGCAGGCCGAGGCACTGGCCGGTTCGGATGCAGACTTCTACATCCGCGACCTCTACGAGAACATCGAAGCCGGCAACTTCCCGTCCTGGGAACTGCACGTCCAGGTCATGCCTTACGAGGACGCCAAGACCTACCGCTTCAACCCGTTCGACCTCACCAAGGTGTGGCCGCACGCAGACTACCCGCTGATCCACGTGGGCACCATGGAGCTGAACAAGAACCCGGAGAACTACTTCGCGCAGATCGAGCAGGCCACCTTCGCGCCGTCGAACTTCGTACCGGGCATTGCTGCCTCCCCGGACAAGATGCTGCAGGCCCGCATCTTCTCCTACGCTGACGCTCACCGCTACCGCGTTGGCACCAACCACGCACAGATCCCGGTAAACCAGCCCAAGAGCCCGGTTCACAACTACAGCCAGGACGGCCAGGGACGTTACCTCTTCAACGCCCCGACCACCCCGGTGTACGCACCGAACACCGTGGGCGGCCCGGCTGCCGTTGAGCCGGCTTCCCCCGCAGGTGGCTGGGAGAACGACGGCGAGCTCACCCTCTCCGCCCACTCCCTGCACGCTGAGGACGACGACTTCGGCCAGGCAGGCACCCTGTACCGCGAGGTGTACGACGAGGCTGCCAAGGCACGCTTCCTGGACACCATCACCGGTGCAGTCGGCGGCGTGAAGAGCGCCGACATCAAGGAACGCGCCATCCAGTACTGGACCAACGTTGACGCCGACCTCGGCGCCAAGCTGCGCGCCAACCTCGGCGCAGGCCAGGGCGCATCCGACGCAGAAGCAGCCAACAAGCTCTAAGCGTTTCCGGTTTTACCCGGATCACCCCGTCGCGGATCTTCCGCGGCGGGGTGATTTTCTTTTCCACATAGCATCTTCCGGTTGTGGCTGCCTGTGCAGCGCCGTCCATAGGATCCTTATATGAGCACATTCCAAGGGATCCCCACGGCCGCTTTCCGCTTCTACGAAGAACTTGAAGAGAACAACAACCGTGAGTGGTGGCTGGAGCACAAAAGCGCGTACGACGCCGGCGTGCGGGAGCCGCTGACAGCCCTCCTTGCGGAGTTGGAACCGGAGTTCGGGTCGGCGAAGGTCTTCCGGCCCAACCGCGACGTCCGTTTTTCGCAGGACAAGTCGCCCTACAAGACGGCTCAGGGCGGGTTTGCAGCTCGCCATGAACGCGTTGGCTATTACGTCCAGGTCAGCGCGGACGGGTTTCGCGTCAGCGGCGGGTTCTTTGCGCACAGTCCGGCGCAATTGGCCCGCTACCGTGCAGCGGTGGACGCGCCAGCCAGCGGCAGTGAACTGGAGCGGATCGTCGATGCCCTTGCCGCCGCGGGGTTCTCCATCGAGGGCGAAACACTCAAGACGGTTCCCCGGGGTTTCGATAAGAACCACCCGCGGGCGGAACTGCTGAAACACAAATCGTTGTCTGCAGCCCTCGATCTTGGCCAGCCGGTGTGGCTGTCCACACCGGCAGCCGTGCAGGAGATCACTGCCCGGTGGCGGGACTTGCAGCCGCTGGTGGAATGGATGGGCGAGCACGCGGCGCCGTAACGGTGGAGAAATGTGGATCGTTGTCGGGAAACAGGCATGCGCCCGGAACCATACAGATTCCGGGCGCATGTGTGAGCGCCATCGAGGTCGCGCTGGGCCGCGTGGGGGGCATTTGCCTCCCCACCGAGGGCTAAACCTTGGTGAAGGTGTCCTCATCGCCGGGCTTGTTAGCGATCGAGGCTTTGGCTGCGGCGAACTTCTCATTGAGGCGGGAGTGGCGCTGCCCGTAAGAGAAGTAGATGATGATGCCCACCACGAGCCAGATCGCGAAGAAGAGCCAGGTTTCCACGGCCAGGTTGGTCATCAGGTAGAGGCAGAGGATTGCCGAGACCCATGGCAGGACCTTGCCGAACGGCACCCGGAACGAGGGCTTCAGGTCCGGGCGCTTCTTGCGGAGCACCAGGATGCCAAGGCTCACCATGACGAACGCGGAGAGCGTTCCGATGTTGATCATCTCTTCGAGGAGGTCAACCTTGGTCACGCCGGCCACCACGGCCACTGCAGCACCGCAGATGATCTGCAAGCGGGCAGGGGTAGCGTGCTTGTCGCTGGTCTTCGACAGTGCCCGCGGAAGCAGGCCGTCGCGGCTCATGGCCAGCACAACACGGGCCAGGCCCATGAGCAGGACCATGATCACCGTGGTGAGGCCGATCAGCGAGCCGAAGGCGATCACCTTGGCGGCGTCCGTGTTGCCCACAGCTTCGAAGGCGGTGGTCAACGTCGGGTTCTTCACTTCCGCCAGCTGGGTGTAGGACACCATGCCGGTCAGTGCCAGCGACACCAGGATGTAAAGCAGCGTCACCAGCGCCAAGCCACCGAAGATACCACGGGGCAGGGTCTTCTGCGGGTTCCTGACCTCTTCGGCGGAGGTGGCCACCACATCGAAGCCGATGAAAGCGAAGAACACCAGGGCTGCGCCGGCGAACACGCCCAGCGTGCCGTACTGGGCCGGTGCAGCGCCGGTCAGGAAGCCGAAGAAGGACTGCTTCATGACGTCGGCCACGCCGGAACCGCCGGTCGGTTCGGAGGCCGGGACAAACGGGGTGTAGTTGGAGAACTTCACGTAGGTGAAGCCCACAACGATCACGAACAGAACCACGCCGATCTTGATGAGCGTGAAAATGTTGCCGACGCGTGCGGACAGCTTTGTCCCCAGCACCAGCAGCACGGTGAAGATCGCGACGATCAGGAAGGCGCCCCAGTAGAGTTCCACCCCACCCAGCGGGATGGAGGGCGGGAGTTCCACGCCCATGAGCCCGAACACGGTGCTGAGGTAGATGCCCCAATACTTGGCGATCACTGCCGCCGCCGTGAACAGTTCAAGGATGAGGTTCCAGCCGATAATCCAGGCAAGGACCTCGCCCATGGTGGCGTAGGTGAAGACGTAGGCGGAGCCGGCCACCGGGATTGCCGTGGCGAATTCCGCGTAGCACATGATGGCGAGGGCGCAGGTGATGGCTGCGACAACGAAGGAGATGGTGACGGCGGGTCCGGCGAAGTTCGCTGCGGCCTTCGCACCGACGGAGAAGATGCCGGCGCCAACAGCGACAGCAACACCCATGATCATCAGGTCCCAGGTGCTGAGGCTGCGCTTAAGCTTGCGACCGGGTTCGTCAGCGTCGGCAATCGACTGCTCGACGGGCTTGGTCCTGAAAATGTTCATAAAGATGCCACATTCTGGATGGGGGTGGTATAGGACCTATCAAGGATAGGGTCCGGCCAATGGACGGCCATATTTGTCCCAAATAATGAGACGCCGCCTACACCACTGGGGCAGGTGTTGCTGCAGTTACCCGGAACGTGGCCTCCACCACACCGTGCCTCGTTAGCTGTCAGACACCCGCACATCCCAGTCCATGATCGTGGATCGGATCAGAAACCTCTTTCCCTCCGGCGCTTCCACCGAGAAGCCGCTCCCCCGGCCGGTCACGACGTCCACCGTGAGGTGGGTGTGTGACCAATAGTTGAACTGCTCCTTGGACATCCAGAACTCAAGGGGCTGCTCATCGTCTCCCGGCCAGATGTGGAACCTGCCCAAGAGAATGTCCGAGTCACCGGTCAGGAAATCACCGGCCGGGTAGCACATGGGTGCCGAACCGTCGCAGCAACCGCCGGACTGGTGGAACATGAGGGGTCCGTGCTGCTCCCACAGTTTCCGCAAAAGCGCTACGGACTCTTCCGTGAGCGACACCCGCGAGAACTCCTCTCCCGGAATCGTGCTCGATGCTTCCACGCTGGCCATTGAACCTCCTGGTGATGCCACGTAGTCACGGCAGATGCCCCGAAGGAAACGTCCTTGGGGGCACCTGCCGCGCTTGGTTGTCTAGAAGAAGCCGAGCTTGTTCTCGTTGTAGCTGACCAGCAGGTTCTTGGTCTGCTGGTAGTGGTCGAGCATCATGGCATGGTTCTCACGGCCGATGCCGGATGACTTGTACCCGCCGAAGGCCGCGCCGGCCGGGTAGGCATGGTAGTTGTTCACCCACACTCGGCCGGCCTGGATTTCCCGCCCGGCCCGGTAGGCGACGTTGCCGTTGCGCGACCACACCCCGGCACCGAGGCCGTAGAGGGTGTCGTTGGCAATGCCGATCGCATCGTTGTAGTCGCTGAACTTGGTCACGGACACCACGGGACCGAAGATCTCCTCTTGGAAAATCCGCATCCGGTTGTGTCCTTCGAAGATGGTGGGCTGGACGTAGTAGCCGCCGGCCAGGTCCCCGGAGAGCTCGGCCCGGGCGCCGCCGGTGAGGACCTTGGCCCCTTCCTGCTTTCCAATGTCGATGTAGGAGAGGATCTTCTCCAACTGGTCGTTGGAAGCCTGCGCGCCGACTTGCGTGTCGGTGTCCAGCGGGTTGCCCTGGATGATCTTGTTGGTGCGGGCGATGACGTCGGCCAGGAAAGTGTCGTAGATGCCTTCCTGCACCAGGGCGCGGGAGGGGCAGGTGCACACTTCGCCCTGGTTGAAAGCGAAGAGCGTGAAGCCTTCCTGGGCCTTGTCATAGAACGCATCGTTCTGCGCAGCGACGTCGTCGAAGAAAATGTTCGGGCTCTTCCCGCCAAGTTCCAGCGTGACGGGGATGAGGTTGTTGGAGGCGTACTGGCTGATCAACCGGCCCGTAGTGGTCTCACCGGTAAACGCGATCTTCCGGATCCTGGAGCTGGACGCAAGCGGCTTGCCCGCCTCCACGCCGAAGCCGTTGACCACATTCACCACGCCCGCGGGCAGCAGGTCACCGATGAGTTCGATCAGGACCAGGATGGAACTCGGCGTCTGCTCGGCGGGCTTGAGCACCACGGCGTTGCCGGCAGCCAGCGCGGGAGCGAGCTTCCACACGGCCATGAGGATGGGGAAGTTCCAGGGGATGATCTGTCCCACGACACCCAGCGGCTCATGGAAGTGGTAGGCGGTGGTGTCGTCATCGAGCTGGGACAGGTGGCCTTCCTGGGCGCGGATGGCGGAGGCGAAGTAGCGGAAGTGGTCGGCCGCCAGGGGGATGTCCGCATTCAGGGTCTCGCGGATGGGCTTGCCGTTGTCCCAGGTTTCCGCGACGGCCAGAAGCTCGACGTTCTCGTCAATGCGGTCCGCGATCTTGTTCAGGATGGCTGCGCGCTCTGCGGCTGAGGTCTTGCCCCAGGACGGTGCCGCCTTATGCGCGGCATCCAATGCCAGCTCGATGTCCTCGGCCGTACCCCGCGCAACCTCGCAGAAAGCCTTGCCCGTCACCGGAGTGATGTTCTCGAAGTAGCCACCCTTGACCGGGGCAACCCATTCCCCGCCAATCCAGTTCTCGTACCGGTCCTTGAAGGTAACCTTCGAACCTTCGGCACCTGGCTGTGCATAAACAGTCATTGCTAGCTCCTTTGCTGCGAATCACGGTGGCTGTTGCCATTGGTCCGAGCCTAGGAGCGGGAAGGTTGCAGCAACGTTGCAACTATGTGGTCCAGGTCACGCGCCCAGTTCATCCTCAAGCCGCTCAAGGTCTGCCACGATCGCAGCCCGCTTGGGCGAGCGCGGCGGCAGGAGCCTCAGGATCGCAAGGCGGAGGTCGGCGTCGTACTTTGCCTCCGGCAACGCGGCGTACTTCAGGAGCGAATCCACACTGCCGTCGGTAAGCAGCGCCTCGCGCAGCAAGTGCGAAACGCGCTCACGCAACGGCACGACGCCGGGAGCCTCCGAACGCGGAAGAACGGCACCTTTGTAAATTTCCAGGGCGATGCGGTGTGCGCCGCGTTGCAGGCAGCTCAGGACCTGGTCCGAATCAGGCAGCAGCTCAACGGGAAGCCGGTACGGACGGGATTCGGGAACAGCTTCAGGGCTCAGTTCCTGCACCACCTTGCGCAACCGGACCATCTCCGCGCGCAGCGTCACGGCCGATCCCTGGCCCGGGTAGAGGCGTGCGCACAACTCGTCGGCGCTCAGCCCTTCCGGGTGGTTTCCGAGGATCGCCAGGATTTCGCTGTGCCGCGCCGACAGCGTGACGCTCCTGCCACCGAGACTCAATAACGCCTGGTCCCTGCCCAGCAGTTGCAGGCTGTTGCGGTACAGCGTGTTCCTGTCCTTGACCCCTCCGCCGGTGACCGCAGCACCCGGGGGTGAGCTCCGGCGTCGTGGTTTTTCGAAAGCCGCAGCGGCGAGTTGGAGACGTTCGATCCGCAACTGCGCCTGGGCTGCGGCAACGGTGGCCTCCACCAGCGAGAGCGTGTGGGGAGCAACAGCCGCCTCGGTGCCGGTGATGTCGACGACCCCCAGCAGGGCGCCGGAATCGGGATCGTGGAACGGGACAGCGGTGCAGCTCCACGGATGCACGGAACGCTTGAAGTGCTCAGCCCCGGAAATCTGGATGCTGCGGTCAAGGGCCAGTGCGGTCCCCGGGGCGCTGGTCCCCACCGAAGCCTCGGACCAGTCCGAACCGGCAACGAACATCATGCCCTCCGCGCGCCGCTGCATCACGGGGTCGCCGTCCACCCACAGGAGGCGGCCGACCTCGTCTCCCACCGCGACCAGCAAACCGCTCTCGTGGCTTGGCTGGATGAGGAGCTTGCGGATCACCGGCATGATGGTGGCGAGCGGGTGCTGGCGCCTATAATCCTCCAACTCGTCACTGTCCATGGCAAGCGGAGCCTCGGCCGCATCCGGGTTCGCTTTCAACTGGGCAGAACGCTGCCACGACTCCCGGACCAGCCTGCGAAGCCCCGGGACATGGTCGGCGCCGAGCGCCAACCCGTCCAAGTGCTCGTGACCGCTCAAGGCACGGCGCTGCAGCAGTTGGGCGGCATCCGAGCCCGGAAGCGGCGGCTGGATCGGGTTCCTCATTGAACTCCTGGCGGCAGGACAAACAGCACAAACAGCGGACGGTACGCGCCAGTCTAGTGTGGCGTCCCTGCTTTGGGTACCGCCGGGAAGCCCGGGCGGGGCATGAGCTCCGGCATGGGAGACCCGGCTTTGCCGCGGCAGGTACAGCTCAGCCGCGGGAAGTACAGCTCAGCCGCGGGAGATCCGAATCATTTCCTCGCGCGGAACAACCTTGATGCGCTCACGGACAATTCCGTCGCCCGCGCCTTCCCCGTCCTTGGCACCGTCCGCGGTCCAGGCGGCGCCAAGGGAGGCCTCATGGGCGTCGAGCCGGTTCCAGCCGTCCCATGTGGTGTACTCGATGCCGCGTTCTTCGAGGAGATCGATGATTGCCTGCGGATCGGGGTTCTCCGCCGGCGGGAGGTTGAGCCGGTCCTCCAGGAGGCAGCCGATGGTCTCCAGGGCGTCGCCCTTGGTGTGCCCGATCAGGCCTACCGGCCCGCGCTTGATCCAGCCCGTGGCGTAGATTCCCGGGACGGGCTTGCCGTCGGCATCAAGGACGCGGCCGCCGTCGTTCGGAATGACGCCGCGGCGGGCGTCGTACGGCAGCTCATCCAGCGGCGAACCGTGATACCCGATGGCCCGGTACACCGCCTGGACCGTGTACTCGAGGAACTCCCCGGTGCCCTTGGCATTGCCGGTACCGTCCAGTTCCATGCGTTCGAACTTGATGGCGGCTACCTTGCCGGGGGTCTCCGGGGAATCGAGGATCTCCACCGGGCTGTGCAGGAAGTGCAAGTGGAGGCGGCGGGAAGAGGGCTCCTCGGATTCCGCGTGCTCCTCCACCAACCAGTTGGTCAGCGTGTTGACCATGGTCTTGATCTGGTTGTTGGTCCGGATGGCCTGGTCGGAAGCTTCATCGAACTCGAAGTCCTCGGGATACAGGACGATGTCCACATCCTTGCAATGGGAGAGCTCACGCAACTCCAAGGGGGTGAACTTCACCTGCGCAGGACCACGACGACCGAACACGTGGACGTCCGTCACCGGCGAGGCCTTGAGGCCCTGGTACACGTTGTCCGGAATCTCCGTCACCAGCAGTTCCTCGGGATGCTTGGCCAGCATCCGCGCCACGTCCAAGGCCACGTTGCCGTTGCCGATCACGGCAATCTCCTTGGCCTCGAGCGGCCATTCGCGGGGTACGTCCGGGTGGCCGTCGTACCAGGACACAAAGTCCGCTCCCCCGAAGGAACCCTCCAGATCGATGCCCGGGATGTTCAGGTCCGCGTCCTTGATGGCTCCCGTGGAGAAGATCACCGCGTCGTAGAAAGCCCGGAAGTCGTGGAGGGTCAGGTCCTTGCCGTACGTCACGTTGCCCAGGAAGCGGATGTCGCCGCGGTCCAACACCTTGTGCAGGGCGTTCACGATCCCCTTGATGCGGGGGTGGTCAGGTGCAACGCCGTACCGGATCAATCCATAGGGAGCGGGGTAGGCCTCAAAAAGATCGATGCTGACCTCGACGTGGCCGTCTTTGACCTCGTTGGACTTGGTCAGGATGTCCGCGGCGTACACACCTGCCGGACCTGCGCCGACGATCGCAACGCGAAGCGGACGATTGGGGATGGTTGCGGCTGAGTCAGACACCGTTTGCCCTTCCGAAGCAGTAAGCCACGCCATTGTTGGGACGCAGGTTTCCAATTCTAGATACCGACCTTACCCGCGCCCGCCCATATGGCAGGAGTCACAGGATTTCCTCAATTCGCTGTCTATATTGCGGAATATTGCAGACGGCAGGGATGTTGGGCACATTGTGTCCACACCCGAGCAGATCTCCGCAGCCTCCACCGCTTCAACCCAGCCCACGACGACGGCACCCGGGGGCGGCACCGGCGGTTCCGGCGGTAGCAGCGGCGGCGGTTCTTTGGTTAAGCCGGTTCGGAGCGAAACCACCACGGGTGTGTTGTTCGGCATCGGCGCGTACGGCTTGTGGGGCCTGCTCCCCCTCTACTTCTTTGTGCTGCAGCCCGCGGGAGCCATCGAGATCGTGGCCAACCGGGTGGTATGGTCCCTGGTTTTCTGCGCGCTTCTGATCACCATCACCCGGGCCTGGCGGGTCTTCGGCTCGGCGATGAAGGACCGCACCATCATGGGACCCCTGGCCCTGGCAGCCGCCCTCATTGCCATCAACTGGCTCACCTACACTTTCGGCGTCACTACCGGCCACGCCGTGGAGACGTCGCTCGGATACTTCATCAACCCGCTGGTTTCCGTGCTGCTGGGCGTCTTCGTGTTGAAGGAAAAGCTGCGTCCGCTCCAGTGGGCCGCAGTGGGCATCGGCTTCGTTGCTGTGGGTGTGCTGACTTTCTCCTATGGCCAACTGCCGTGGATTGCGCTCCTGCTGGCTTTCAGCTTCGGCCTGTACGGCTTCGTAAAGAAGAGGGTCGGACCACGGGTGGACGCCCTGACCAGCCTTTCAGTCGAAACAGTGGTATTGGCACCGTTCGCGGCCATCACCATGGTGGTCCTTGGGGCCACGGGGATGGCAACGCTCACCACCGAAGGACCCGCACACTTCTGGCTCATTCTCGCTTCGGGCATCATCACTGCTGTACCGCTGCTGTTCTTTGGCGCCTCAGCACGCCGCCTGCCCATGACCACCATCGGCCTGCTGCAGTACTTTGCCCCGGTTCTGCAGTTCATCGTGGCACTGACGGTGTTCAACGAAGCCATGACCACGGCCCGGTGGATCGGCTTCTGCGTGGTCTGGCTGGCCCTGATCCTGCTGACCATCGACATGCTCCGGACCTCCCGGAAGAACTCGGCGCTGCGGAAAAAGGCCCGGCTCGCGGAGGTGTAGCGGAGGGTTGCGCCGGGTTCGCTGCAAACCTGCTGCGTCGCCGGAGCCTTCCATACGAACAAGCAGGCTTCCCACGACGTCGACGGACAGGTGCCCGTGTTCGCTGCAAACCTGCTGCGTCGCCGGAGCCTTCCATACGAACAAGCAGCGTTGCGGCGAACACGGCGAACACGGTGAACGCGGCAGACACGCAAAAAGCAGGGCCGGGGTGCATTCCAGCTCCCCGGCCCTGCTTTTTTGTACAAACAGACCTTATGCGTTGGCCTTGACGGCGTTCGCGAGTACTTCCAGACCATCCAGCAGCAGGTCATCGCTGATCACCAGCGGCGGGAGCAGGCGGATGACGTTGCCGTAGGTACCGCAGGTCAGGATGATGACGCCTTCCTTGAGGCAAGCGGCCGCAACAGCCTTGGTGAGCTCAGCGTTCGGTTCCTTGGAGCCGGGCTGAACAAGCTCGATGGCCAGCATTGCGCCGCGGCCACGGATGTCGCCCACCACGGACGTTTCGGAGGCCAGTTCGCGGAGCTTGCCCAAGGCCAGTTCCTCGATGTGGCGGGCACGGCCGTTGAGATCGTGCTCCTCCATGGTGGTGATTGCTGCCAGTGCTGCTGCACACGCAACCGGGTTGCCACCGTAGGTACCGCCGAGACCGCCCGGGTGGACGGCGTCGAGGAGGTCGGCGCGGCCGGTGATCGCGGACAGCGGCATGCCACCGGCGATACCCTTGGCCATGGTGATGATGTCCGGAACAACACCCTCGTGGTCGACGGCGAACCATTCACCGGTACGGCAGAAACCGGACTGGACCTCGTCGGCGATGAAGACGATGCCCTTTTCCTTGGCCCATGCGGACAGCGCCGGCAGGAAGCCTTCGGCCGGGACGATGAAGCCGCCCTCACCCTGGATGGGTTCGATGATGATCGCGGCAACCTGGTCGCCGCCGATCTGCTTCTCGATCGCGGTGATGGCGCGCTTGGCAGCCTCGGCACCCGTGATTTCCGGGTTCTCTTCACGGAACGGGTAGCTCATGGGCATGCGGTAGACCTCGGGCGCGAACGGTCCGAAGTTGGTCTTGTACGGCATTGCCTTGGCGGTCAGTGCCATGGTCAGGTTGGTGCGGCCGTGGTAGGCGTGGTCGAAAGCAACGACGGCGTCGCGGCCGGTAGCCAGGCGGGCAACCTTGATGGCGTTTTCCACGGCTTCCGCGCCGGAGTTGAAGAGCACGGTGCGCTTGGCGTGGTCGCCCGGGGTGAGGCGGTTCAGTTGCTCGGCGACTGCGACGTAGCCTTCGTAGGGCGTCACCATGAAGCAGGTGTGCGTGAAGTGCGCGGCGGCTTCCTGGACTGCGGCGACGACGGCAGGATCGGAAGCGCCGACGCTGGTGACGGCGATGCCCGAGCCGAGGTCGACGAAAGAGTTGCCGTCGACGTCGCGGATGATGCCGCCGTCGGCGTCTTCTACGTAGACGGGAACGCCGGAAGCCACGCCGGCAGCAACGACGGCGGAGCGGCGCTCAGCCAGTGCCTGCGACTTGGGGCCGGGGAACGTGCCGTTGATGTTGCGCTTCTGCTCGATGCGGTACGAGAGTTCGTTCGCAGTTGCGGTCATGGGAATGTCCTTCTTTGTTGATTGCGGCGCGCGCCGGCAAGGTTACAGGCCGGCGCGGAGCGAGGTTGGAGAGTGGGGGCCGGGCGGCTGACTTATGCGTCGAGTGCACTCATGACGTGCTTGATGCGTGTGTAGTCCTCCACGCCGTACATGGAGAGGTCCTTGCCGTAGCCGGACTGTTTGAAGCCACCGTGCGGCATCTCTGCGGTCAGGAGGATGTGGGTGTTGATCCACACGGCACCGAAGTCGAGGTCTCGGCTCATGCGCATGGCCGTGCCGTGGTCGGTGGTCCAGACGCTGGAAGCCAGGGCGTATTCGACGTCGTTGGCCAGTTCGAGGGCCTCGGCTTCGGAGCTGAACTTCTGGACGGTGATGACGGGCCCGAACGTTTCCTTCTGGACGATGTCATCGCTCTGCTTGGCCCCGGAAATGATGGTGGGCTCGAAGAAGAAGCCCTTCTCCCCTGCACGGTGTCCACCGGTTTCGATCCTGCAGTGCGCCGGGAGGTTCTCCACCACGGAGGTCACTGCGTTGAAGTGGTTGACGTTGTTGAGCGGGCCGAAGTAGTTGTCTTCGTCGTTCTGCGAGCCGGTCTGGAGGGTCTTGGTGTGCTCCACCAAGGCGGCAACCATGTCGTCGTGGATCTCGTCCTCGATGAGCACGCGGGTGATGGCCGTGCAGTCCTGGCCGGCGTTGAAGAAGGCGAATTCCGCGATGGCCGCGGCGCTCTTCTTGATGTCGGCGTCCTTGAAGACGATGGCCGGGGCCTTGCCACCCAGTTCCAGGTGCGCGCGCTTGAGGCCCTTCGCGGCGCCACTGGCCACGGCAATGCCTGCGCGTACGGAACCGGTGATGGACACCAGTCCGGGAACCTTGTGCTCCACCATCATCGCGCCGGTCTCACCGGTGCCCAGGACCACGTTGAGCACGCCGGCCGGGAAGATCTCCCCTGCCAGGCGTGCCAGGACCAAGGTGGATTCCGGGGTGGTGTCGGAGGGCTTCAGGACTACCGTGTTGCCTGCAGCCAGGGCGGGGCCGATCTTCCAGATGGCCATGAGGAACGGGTAATTCCACGGAGCAACCTGGGCTACGACGCCGATGGGCTCGCGGCGCACGTAGGAAGTGTGGCCCTCGAAGTACTCACCGGCGGACTTCCCTTCCAGGAGACGTGCCGCACCGGCAAAAAAGCGCAGCTGGTCGGCGCCGGCAGCAACTTCCTCGGACGCGATGAGGGAACGGACCTGACCGGTGTTGCGGTGCTGGGCTTCAACGAGTTCGTCGCTGTTGGCCTCGATGGCGTCAGCCAGCTTGAGCAGCATGAGCTGACGCTGTCCCGGCGTGACGTGCTTCCAGGTCTTGAAAGCCTCGCTGGCTGCGGACATGGCAGCGTCAACATCTGCCTGCACCGAAACGGGAGACTTGGCCACGACATCCCCGGTGGCAGGGTTGACGATGTCCAGGAGACCCGTACCTGACGGCGTGACGAACTCGCCGTTGATGAAGTTCTGCAAGGTTTGAACCACGGTGTGCAACCCTCTTTCGGTGTGTTGGCATGGCTTTTTAGCTGATCAGAGCCTATTCCAGAGGGGTGCACCAAGGAATAGCCAACTGCACACAGACGACGCTGGCGCTTAGTGCGCTTGACCAGCGCCGGGTTATCCTTTCAGCATGGCCATCACCCTCGCTTCACTCGTTGCTGTCCCCTCCCTGAAACTCCGCAAAACAGGGCTGGCGGAAACTACGTGGAACCAGGACATCAGCTGGGTTGCCGTGACGGAGCTTGAAGACCCGCAGCGTTTCCTCAGCGGCGGGGAACTGGTCCTCACCACGGGCCTCCGGCTCAAGAGTGCGTCCGACCAGCGCCGCTTTGTGCGCCAGGTCCAGCGGGCGGGCGCCGTAGGCATCGGTTTCGGCACGGGCCTCACGCACGAGTCCGTTCCCGAGCCTCTCATCGCGGAAGCCAACCGCTGGGGACTGCCCTTGGTGGAGGTCCCCTACGAGATCCCGTTCATCGCCATCGGCAAGCTGGTTGCCGAGTCCCATTCGGCGGACCACTACTCCAACCTCGAACGCCTGCTCGCCGGTCACCAGATCCTTGCCCGCGCGCTGCTCACCGGGGGCGGCCTCGCCGAGCTGTTGAAGCAACTGGGCAGCATGCTGCGCACGGATGTGGTCCTCACCCAGTTCAGCGCCCAGCTCTACAACAGCGTCCCCGGGAAGCCGGCGCCGACGGCCGAAGGGTGGGCGTCGTACCCGATCCCCACCGGCCGCCGGGATGCCTGCACGCTGTGGTTGCGTCAGCCCTTCATCGATTCCGGGATCGTCAGCTACGCCCAGAACCTCATCAGCGTTGAACTGAACAACATGGTCAAGCAACGCCAGGCCCAGCGTGCCATGGCCGGGCAGGTGCTGGACGACGTCATCCACGGAACCCTGGACACCATTGAGGCAGCACGGCGCCTGGCGGGGGTGGGCATCAACAGCACACGGAAGAACGTGGTGCTGGTTGCTGAATCCGCGGCCCATCACAAACAACTGGTCTCCATTTCCCTGCCCCAGTCCCTGGAAGGTGGCGTCAGCGCCGTCGTCGGTAAGGACCTGGTGACCGTGATCAGCGACGACGGCAGCTCGGCCACCGCACTCGCGAGGAGCCTCAGCGACCACTTGCAGGAGGCGGGGATCCACGCCGTGATCGGCATCGGCGGGGCATACACGAAGCCGAACGGCCTGCGCTGGAGCTACTTCGAAGCGCGCGACGCCGTGGCGCACGGCTTGCCGGTCAATGAGCCGGAGCGCCTGAGCCTCACCTCGCTCCTGCTGGCCAGCGAAGATGTTCCCTTGGCTGACATGGCGAGTGAGTCGCTCACTCCCCTGCGGAAGTTCGACGCCGCCCACGGCTCTGAACTCGTGGCCACCCTCGAGAGCTACCTGAACCACAACGGCTCAGTTGCAGCCGTTGCCGAGGCGCTGACCCTGCACCGCAATACCGTGCGCTACCGGCTTGCCCAGATCACGGAGCTCACGGGGTACGACCCCTCGCAGACGCAGGACCGCGTTCAGCTGTGGCTGGCCCTCGCGGTGCAGCGGCTGGGTGCCCGCAACCCCCGGTAGGAGGCACGACGGCGGTTCCGCAGCTTCGCTTTTCGTCGCAGGAGAGTTTCACCACAGAACTCTTTACGTTAGACGTCAAACGTCTAACCTTTAAACATGGCGACGACACCGATTACGACAACGACAGGAAACATCCCTACGATCTCCCCCGCCGCTGCCGCTTCCAAGCAGGGCAGCGCGCCGAAGTCCAGGGTCGTCGTCGTACTTGGGATCATCGCCGTCGTGCTCATCGGGCTCAACCTTCGGGCCGGCATCACCAGCGCCGCCGCGCTCTTCCATGACCTGCAACAGGTCCTCGGATACGGCGCCCTGGTGGCCTCCATCCTTCCCTCCATTCCGCTGCTCTGCTTTGCCGTGGCGGGTCTCGGAACGTCGTGGCTCACCCGGCGCGTTGGCGTGGAAAAGGCCATCTTCATTGCGCTGGCGCTCCTTGCCGCCGGCCTCCTGGTCCGTGCCGTGCCGTTCACGGGCGCGCTCCTTGGAGGCACAGTGCTCGCAATGTCCGGCCTGGCCGTCTGCAACGTGGCCATGCCGTCCCTGATCCGCGAACACTACTCGGACCGGACCTCCATTATGACGGGCCTCTATACGTTCACCATGTCCGGCGGTGCCACTTTTGCCGCCGTCATCAGCGTTCCCCTGGCCCAGCAGCTCGGGTCGCCGTCCATGGGCCTTGCCGCGTGGGGCCTCCTCGGCGTGGCTGCCCTGCTCGGATTCCTGCCCGTGGTCCTGCACAACCACCGCAACTCCACCGAGACCGATCAGCCGCGCGTGCCCATGCTTCCCCTGCTCCGCACCCGGCTCGGCATCCTCATCACCGCCATCTTCACGTTCCAGGCCTTCCTGGCCTACGCGGTCATGAGCTGGTTTGCGTACATGCTGACGTCCCAGGGCCTCAGCGCTTCGGAGAGCGGCGTGCAGTTCGGCGTCATGCAACTGGTTTCCGTGGCGTCGGGCATGATCCTCCTTGCCTTCGGCTCCCGGCCCGGAATGCTGCGGCCTGCCTTGTATACGGCCAGCAGCTCCACCCTGTTGGCCATCGCCGCCATGGTGTGGCTGCCGACGTCGTTGGCTGTGATTCCCGCGATCCTGTTCGGATTCGGGTTGGGCATCTTCCCGCTGGTTTTGGTGATTATCAGCCGGAGCGGTCGTTCGACGGCGGAAACCACCGCGCTCTCCACCATCGCCCAGTCTTTGGGATACTTGATAGCGGCAATCGGACCGTTCGGGATGGGGCTCCTCCACAGCGTGACCGGCGGTTGGGTATTGCCGATGAGCCTGCTGTCCCTGGTGGCGCTGGGGCTCATGGTCACCAGTCACATGTTGACGAGCAAGCGAACCACCAAGACCCAAGCGAGGACGGCATGACCCTCACCCCGTCGCACCGACCGGTCCTCGCCGACGAGGTTACTGCCAAGCTGCGGGACATGATCAAGTCCGGCGAATGGCCCTTGCAGGAGCGGATCCCCGCCGAACCTGAGCTGATGGCCACCCTCGGCGTCTCCCGCGGAACGCTGCGCGAAGCCATCAAGGCACTGGCCCACACCGGCATGCTGGAAGTCCGCCGCGGCGACGGCACCTATGTGCGGGCCAACAGCGAGATCCTCGGTGCTGCCCAGCGGATCTACCGCGAGCACACGCAGGAACACATCGTGGAAGTCCGGCTCGGCCTGGACACCCAAGCGGCCCGGCTGGCAACCAAGCACGCCACTGCCGGGGACATTGCCGAGATGCGTCGGCTCCTGTCCGTCCGGCATGATTCCTGGAATTCCGGGGATTACGCCGCGTGGGCCCGTGCCGACTGGGAATTTCACGAGTGCGTGGCCAAGGCTTCCGGCAATCCGTTGCTTCATCAGTTGTACGCGTCGTTCGGGGGCGTGTTCCACAACGATCTCCTCCGTCAGCAGCGCAACGACGGTTTCAACGGTTTGCCCACCGAAGGCCACGACCAACTGGTGGAGGCCATCGAAACCCGTGATCCGGAAGCCGCTGTAGCTACCGTCTACCGGAATCTGGACTTCTGCGCTGACAAGAGCCCGTCAGACTGACTCCTGCCGGCTGAGCGGGACTCCTGCCGCCGCAGCATCCCGGTACCTGGCATCAACCAGCACCACGTCGCGGTCTGCCCGGTCCAACAAGCTCGCGGCCACGCTTGCCCGGTACCCCGTGGCACAATGCACCCAGATCCTGGCCTGCGGCAATCCGTCCATCCGCCGCAGCAGCTCATACACCGGAACGTTGATGGCACCATCCACGTGCGACGCCTTGTATTCGTCCGGCCTGCGCACATCCAGGACCACGTCCCCCGGCTGCCTCTCCCTCAACAACACGGACCAGTCGCCGTGCGGATAGGAGGAGTGCGGGACGCCCGGGGCAAGCCTGCTGAGCCCGTTGCAGGCGACCCCCTCAAGCCCGACGGCGGCATCCGGGCTGTCGATGCCGATCCTCGCCAGATCGCGGATCGCCTTTTCGACGTCGGTACGTGATCCCAACAGCGTCAAAGGTTGGTTCCACGGAATAACCCAGCCGAGGTAGCTGGTGAAGTTGGAGCCGTTCCCGTATTCGAACCCCACACTGCCGTTCAAGTGGTCGTGCGCGAAGGCTATCCGGTGCCGGAGATCCACCACCCACTCCCCCGAGCCGAGCCGTCGGCCGAGTTCTTCCGGGTCCACCGAGTTCGGAACACTCAAATCCGCAGGACCCGGACCCGCAGCATTGAGCGGGCTCATGTGGGCGTAGTAGGCAGGGTAGGCGGTGATGTTCTCCAAGAGCTCGGCCACAAAATGTTCCTCGCTCGGGTCCGTCAGGGCGTGGTTGGACGCAGACTGCTCCGCGAGGGTGGAAGCATTCGCACGGCTCGCCGGTCCAATGGAGCAGAACGATCCAAAGCCATGGGTCGGATACAGCGCAGCCTCCGGAGCAGCTGATGACACCAGCTTCCGCACCGACGAGTACTGAGCGTGGGCCAAGGTCGCGGTGTCCTCGGGAGAGACGAGGTCCGTCCGCCCCACCGAGCCATAAAGTAAGCTGCCGCCGGAAAACACGGCCTCCGTGCCGCCGTCGTGCGTGTCCTCCCGCACCACGTACGCCAGGTGCGTGTGGGTGTGTCCCGGCGTGGCGACCACGCGCACGGTGAGCCTGCCCACCTGCAGCACGTGCCCGTCGGAGACCGGAGAACGGTTGAAGGAGACGTTGTCCGCATCGTTGACCAGGTACTCGGCCCCGAGCTTCCCGGCGAGGACCAGGCCCCCGGTGACGTAATCGTTGTGGAGATGGGTTTCGGCCACATGCGTGATACGGACACCCGCCACCCGTGCGGCTTCCTCCACGCGGTCGGTGTCGCGCTGGGGGTCGATCACCAACGCAACTGAGCCGTCGTGGACGAGGTAGGTGCGGTCACCCAATTGGGGCGTTTCGATGACGACGACGTCCATGATTCAGGGTACCGCCGCGGTGCGTTGGGAGAGCTTCAAGAGGGCTTTAAGGCCAACAGCGGGGCCACCCGACCAGAGTGGCCCCGCTGAATCAGCGAGCTTCAGACCTGTGCGTTAGACCTGTTCTTTAGACCTGCGCGGAAACTCCGTCGCGGGAAATGTCCACCATGTCCTCTCGCGGCACAACCTTGATGCGCTCACGAGTAACCTCCACACCGTGCGAGCCGCCGGCTTCGGTGGCTGCTGCGCCGAGGGCGAGCTCGTGGGCATCCAGTGCCAGCCAGCCTTCCCAGCTGGTGAACTTCACGTCGCGGGCCTCCAGGAGTTCCACCACTGCGTCGGCTTCGGGAACCTCGGCGAACGGCAGGTTTTCGCGGTCCTCGAGCAGGTAGGTGACCGTCTCCAAGGCGTCACCCTTGGTGTGGCCGATCAGGCCCACAGGACCACGCTTGATCCAACCCGTGGCGTAGAGGCCCGGAACGTGCTGGCCGTCAGCGTCCAGGACGCGGCCGCCGTCGTTGGTGATGACGCCCTTCTTGTGGTCGAACTCGACGTCCGGCAGGGCGGAACCGAAGTAGCCGATGGCGCGGTACACGGCCTGGACCGGGTAGTCGATGAACTCGCCGGTGCCGCGGGCGTTGCCCGTGCCGTCCAGCTCGGTGCGCTCGAACTTGATGCCGGCAACCTTGCCCGGAGTTTCCGGGGAATCGACAATCTCCACAGGGCTGTGCAGGAAGTGCAGGTGGAGGCGGCGGGAAGCCGTGAGCTCGGAGAGGTCCTCGGGCTGCTCGGCGATCCAGTTGGTGAGCGTTCCAACCATGGTCTTGGTCTGGTTGTTCGTCTGGATCTGGCGGTCGGACTCTTCGTCGAACTCGAAGTCTTCGGCGTAGAGGATGATGTCCACGTCCTTGGAGTGCGACAGTTCACGCAGTTCCAGCGGGGTGAACTTCACCTGTGCCGGGCCACGGCGGCCGAAGACGTGGACGTCCGTGACCGGGGAGTTCTTCAGGCCGGCGTAGACGTTGTCCGGGATTTCGGTGACCAGGAGGTCATCGGCGTGCTTGGAAAGGACACGGGCCACATCCAGGGCCACGTTGCCGTTTCCGAGGACGGCGATTTCCTTGGCGTCCAGCGGCCACTCGCGGGGAACGTCCGGGTGGCCGTCGTACCAGGAAACGAAGTCGGCGCCGCCGAACGAACCTTCCAGTTCGATGCCCGGGATGTTCAGGTCCGCGTCCTTGATGGCGCCCGTGGCGAAGATGACGGCGTCATAGTGCTTGCGCAGGTCCTCGATGGAGAGGTCCGTGCCGTAGTCAACGTTGCCGAAGAAGCGGATGTCGCCGCGGTCCAGCACCTTGTGGAGGGCGTTAACGATGCCCTTGATGCGGGGGTGGTCCGGTGCGACGCCGTAACGGATGAGGCCATACGGGGCGGGGTAACGGTCAAAGAGGTCGATGCTGACGTTGAGCTCGCCGCTCTTGACGGCCTCGCTCTTGGTCAGGATGTCAGCTGCGTACACGCCGGCCGGGCCGGAGCCGATGACGGCGACGCGAAGCGGACGGTCCGCAGAACCTACGGGGGTGCTAATTGACACGGCTGTGTTCCTTCTTCTCTGTCCACCCAACTGAGTCGCAATTGTGCGCGTTTTGAGGGCTCAAAACGTGCTTAAGTGCTACCTAGTTGGGCCGGGGGCTAGTTGGTGCGGACGCGGGGACGGTTGGGGGTAATGGTGCTGTAGTCAGCGGTCTTGAAATGTTCCGGGGCGAAGGGGCTGACGCGGACAACATCGCCGATGACAATGACCGCTGGATTAGCCACGCCAACGGCTTCCGCTTGGTCGGCGATGGTACCCAGCGTGCCGATCGTGACGCGCTGTTCCGGCAAATAGCCCTTTTCTACGATACCTACTGGAGTGTCCAAAGGCAGACCCGAGGCAGCCAGCGCCGCTGCAGAATCACGCAGTTGCGCCACTCCCATGAGCAACACCACAGTATGGTCCGGGCGCGCGGGGACCTCGGACAACTCTTCATGGCCGGTCACGACGCTGAAACCCTTGGCCAGTCCGCGGTGCGTGACCGGAATGCCGGCGGCAGCAGGCACGGAGATCGCGGAGGTTACGCCGGACACCACTTCAACCCCGACGCCGTTCTGCCGGCAGAATTCTGCTTCCTCACCGCCGCGCCCCAGGACATAGGGGTCACCGCCTTTGAGGCGGACCACCCGGTTGCCCTTCAAGGCCTCCTCGACGAGGATGCGGTTGATCTCCAACTGCGGAACCGGATGGTTGCCCGGTGTTTTGCCGACCTCAATGATGCGGACGTCGGGGGCAAGCTCCTTCAGCAGCTGGCGCGGTCCAAGACGATCAGCAACCACGACGTCGGCCTGGCCCAGGAGGCGCCGACCGCGGACTGTGATGAGTCCCGAGTCGCCAGGTCCGCCCCCGATCAGTGCCACGGAACCCTTGTCTTCGGGCTTGCGATGGCGACGCAGGGGAAGATCGCCCGTTTCCAAGGCGGTGGCAACGGCGTCGCGCAGGGCCATTGCACGGCGCGGGTCTCCCCCGGCGTTGATGGCGATCTTGACGTCGTCCACCTCGGCCACGGCCGGGGTCCATGCAGCGGAAGCTTCGTGGTCGGAGGCGTTGACGCACCAAATGCGCTGCGCCTCTGCGTCGGCGGCTACCCGGGTGTCCACAACGGCAGTCCCCGTTGCAGTCTGAACGAACCAGACGCCGTCGAGGTCTTCAGTGCGGTACTCGCGGGGCTCCCAAGCGAGCAGCCCGGAATCCACCAGGGCGCGGAGTTTTTCGGAGGCAACGGGAGCGACCACCGTAACTTTCGCACCGGCGTCGAGCAGTCCCTTGGCGCGGCGTGCCGCGACGGGCCCGCCGCCCACAACCAGCACCGGGCGGCCGAGAAGGCGCAGTGCGGTGGGATAGATGTCCTGTATTGCCATGAAAAAACTGTAGGGCGGCGCCGTAACACGCTTCAAAGGGCCGGACACACCCGGTAACGCTGGGTAATGCGGCGTCACAAACAGTTTCCTAGAACACTGACCAGCCGGTACGGGTAGTGAATTCGTCCAGTGCAGCCACACCTGCCACCGAGTTTCCGGACCTTCCCAGGCCCGGGCTCCACACAGTGATTGCACACTTGTTGGGAACCACGGCCACGATGCCGCCGCCGACGCCGCTCTTGCCCGGCAGACCGACGCGGTAGGCGAACTCACCCGCCGCGTCATAGGTACCGCACGTCAGCATGACCGCATTGACCCGTTTGGTCTGGGCCGGTGAAAGCACCAGCGTTCCGTCGGCGCCAAGTCCATTGGACGCCAGGAAGCGGGCAGCAAGGGCCAGGTCCTCACAGCTCATGGACAGCGCGCACTGCTGGGCGTACGACTCAAGGACGTCTTCCACGGGGTTTTCAAGGTTGCCGCAACTTGCCAGGAAGTGGGCCAAGGAAGCGTTCCTGTGTCCCCTGCCGAGCTCTGACGCCGCCACGCGGTGGTCGGTATCTACCGAGGCATTCCCGGATTCCCGCCGCATCAGCTCCCGCACTGCTCCTGCAGCGTTCCCGGTCAGGCTCAGCAGCCTGTCCGTGACGACGATGGCTCCGGCGTTGATGAACGGGTTGCGGGGTATGCCGTTCTCGCTCTCGAGCTGAACAAGTGAATTGAAGGGGTTGCCGGACGGCTCACGGAAAACGCGCTGCCAAATGCCATCGCCGTCGTTGGACAGCACCAAGGCCAGGGCAAAGACCTTGGAGATACTTTGAATGGAAAACTCCACGTGGGCATCCCCGGCTGAGAAGACGTCACCTTCCCTGGTGACCAGTGAGATCCCGAACTGGTTCGGTTCCACTGCGCCGAGCTGAGGGATGTAATCGGCGACGTGGCCCTGGCCGACGTGTGGTTGAACCGCGCCGACGATATCTTCGAGAAGATTCTGAATATCCATCTTTACCTTTGCTGCCTTCGTCAACCCCCTCCTCATTGAAGGGGCATACAGATGCGCCGGAGGTCTTCCCTCGGGAGCGCACAGCCAGCAACTCTACCGGGGTTCGGGGTTAGGCCCCCATGACCGCAGGCGTCCAGCCGACAGCAGGCGCAATGTGCTTGGCGACATTGCTCAGGAGCTTGGCGTTGTATTCCACACCCAGCTGGTTTGGAACCGTGAGCAGCAGGGTGTCGGCGGACTGCACCGCAGCGTCCTGGGCGAGCTCTTCCGCCAGTTGCTCCGGTTCGCCGATGTAGCTCTTGCCAAAGCGGGACAACGCACCGTCCAGAATGCCCACCTGATCTTCGCGGTCCGCCTGTGCACGGAGCCCAAAGTAGTGGTTGTCCTCGGCGTCAACGATGGGGATCACGCTGCGGCTCACAGAGACCCGCGGTTCAAAGTCGTGACCGGCTTCGGTCCATGCATTGCGGAACATCTGGATCTGCTCGGCCTGTAGCTGGTCGAAGGGAACGCCCGTGTCTTCGGTCAGGAGCGTTGAGCTCATCAGGTTCATGCCCTGTTCCGCCGCCCAGACCGCCGTCTTGCGCGTGCCGGCGCCCCACCATATCCGCTGCGGAAGACCGGGCGACTGTGGCTGGATGGGCAACAGCCCGGTGGCTCCCCCGGCGTAGTGCGGATCCGCTTGGGCTACCCCGTGTCCTGCGATGGCCTTGCGGAACAATGCCGTATGCCGCCGCGCCATGTCACCGCTGTCTTCGCCGTTTGCCGGGACATAGCCAAAATTGGCGGCACCGTTGAGGGCGGGCTCGGGTGAACCACGGCTCACTCCGAGCTGCAGGCGGCCGTCGCTGATGAGGTCCGCGGCGGCTGCCTCCTCGGCCATATAAAGAGGGTTCTCGTAGCGCATATCAATCACCCCGGTACCGATCTCGATCCGGCTGGTGCGTGCCGCAATGGCACTCAGGAGCGGGAAAGGCGAGGCCTGCTGCCGGGCGAAGTGGTGCACTCGGAAGAATGCGCCGTCGATGCCTGCCTCCTCGGCGGCGACCGCGAGTTCAATTCCCTGCTTCAGCGCCTCGCCTGCGGTGGGAACGCGGGAACCCGGTACGCGGGCCCAGTGGCCGAAGGAGAGGAACCCGATCCGTTTCTTGTGCATGTCGAACACAACGCCGGGCTGCGCCTGGTCATTCCACCCAGCCCCGCCCCCGTCCCTCTATCAGATAACACTCCCTTTATCGCGTCCCTCTCTCACATAACGCCCCCTTTTTCCCATCCCTCTATCAGGTAACGCCCCCTTTTTCGCATCCCTCTATCACCAGGTGATTGAGGAAAGCCGGGAAGGGGTTGGTATGTGATAGAGCGTGTGGCCCTTGTCGGGAGCGGCATTACTAAGCGACCGGCGGAGGATCCTCCCCGTTGGCGATGGCTTCGATCCAGTCCACCGCGCCGTCGGTGAGGCGGGGTCCGTCTGCTGAGTCGCCGGCCCACCACCCGGGTTCCGTGGCGCCTCCTGTGGCGGACATGATCTCGCTGGTCACCAGCGGGGTCAGGGGTTCCCCGTTGTGCGCGATCAGCCAGTTTCGGGTTTCGGGGCTGACCCGGGGCCACCACTCATGGAGTTTCACTCAATCAGTGTCCTGCCCGGGACGTACCCGGTAAAGAGCCGCGTAGTCACCGTTCGGCCTTGGGCTCCTCGCTGCCCCAGCGTCCCAGTGCGACGATTGCCTCGCGCAAGGCAAGTCCGCGATCGGTCAGCGCGTAGGCACGGGTGTTGTGCCGGAGCGGCAGGCGCTTTAATACTCCGGCCGCTTCGAGCTCGCGCAGGCGGGTAGCGAGAATGTTCGTCGGTATTCCAAGATCGCGCTGCAGGTCCCCGTAACGTTGCGGCCCGTCGAGCAGCCGCTCCACGATGAGCAGGGCCCACCGTGCTCCAACAAGTTCCAGCGCCCCGGCCAGATCGCTCACTCAGTCGTATCGGCGTCGGGCTTCATCCAAAACGGCGAGTAGTGGTATCCGTCAGGGTCATCAAACTGGCGCTGGTACATGAATGGGTAGTCGTCGGTGTCACCGATCCGCCCGCCGGCGGCACGGGCGCGCTCGACCAACTCGTCGACTGCTTCACGGCTGCCAAGGTCAAACGAGACCGTGACCTTCGAAGGCGTCCCGGGTCCGCCGATCAGTTCCTCGGAGCCGCCGACGCTGGCGTACATTTCGCGGCTGCCGAGCATGACGTATTGATCCGGCGCAATCGCGAAGCATGACACGCTGTGGTCCGACATCTCGGGGTTAAGGGTCCAGCCAAGGGCTGTGTAAAAGGCAGTTGCGCGCTCGACGTCTTCGACGGGGCAGGTGATGAAGAGGCTCATGCGCCCCATACTTGCAAAATGCAAGTAAGGCGTCAAGGGTGGAAGGGTCAATGCATGGGCGCAGCGGGGCTAGAATCAGCCAATGGGGCTCCTAACCTTCAGCATGAATGTCACTCTGGACGGTTGCATCGACCACCGGGAGGGCATCGCGGATGACGAAACTCATGCCTACTTCACCCGGCTTCTCGAGGAGAACGGCGCCATGCTATGGGGCCGAACCACCTACGAATTGATGGAGGCCTACTGGCCTGCGGTCGCCCGGGGCGAAGTGGAAGCTCCACCGGCCATCCGCGATTGGGCCGTCACGCTGGAAGGCAAACCGAAGTACGTCGTCTCGGCAACACGCACCGACTTCCCATGGACCAACAGCCACCAACTGACCGGCGAACTACAAGGGGCCGTGCAGGGACTTAAGGACCGGACTCCCGACGGCGTGCTGGTCGGCAGCGGCAAACTCGCCACCGAACTGGACCGGCTGGACCTGATAGATGAGTACAGATTCCTGCTTCAACCTATGATCACCGGCCACGGCCCAACCCTCTTCCAGGACGGATTGCCCGGAACCCGCCGCCTCGAATTGGTCTCGGCAGAGCCGCTCAGCAACGGAGTTGTCGCCCTGCACTACCGCCGGGCTGCTTAGGTTTACGCACGACGGCGGCGGAAGGGTCGGCGGGCAAGGGAAGGGGCGGCGTCGCAACCGTTTCCTCCGGTCGCACCCGTAACCTCGGGGGCGGCCGGCGCGAACTGGTGCGCTCCGGGCGAAGAAAGGGTGCGTCGAGCGGGAACGGGAGCATCCGGCGCACACGGACGCGGCAGAACGCAACGGGCGGGACGTGATAGAGGAATACCCCAAAACCCGCGGGAGGCGCGGTAGACCTACCGGGAGCTGCCGGCCAGGAGCCCCCGGCGCTGCAGGAGGCGCTTCTCGATGGGCCCGAAGACCAGGAGCTCGATCAGGATTCCCACGAACAGGATCAGCAGAATTGCGGACATCACCACGGTCATATCGGACAACACCCGGCCCTGGTCCAGCAAAGAGCCAAGCCCGAAGCCGATGGTGCCACCAACCGCGATGATCTCAGCGGCCATGAGGGAACGCCACGAGAACGCCCACCCCTGCTTCAAACCACCGATGTAGCCCGGGAGTGCCGCCGGAAGGACGATCTGCAATGCCATCTGCAGGCGGTTGGCACCCAGCACGGTTCCGACGCTGCGGTATTGCGGCGGGATCTGGTCCACACCGGAGATCAGCCCGTTGATGATGGACGGGATCGCGCCCATGAACACCACGAAGTACACCGTTGCGTCAGTGAGGCCGAACCAGATGATGGCTGCCGGAACCCACGCCACGGACGGCAGCACCTGCAGGCCGGAAATGAGGGGGCCGAAGGCACGGCGCAAAGGAGCTACCTGCGCAAGGATCAGTCCCACCGGAGTCGCAATGACAACCGAGATGAGGAATCCGACAACCCCGCGCTGCAACGACGTCCATACCGATTCCTGGAGCTTGCCGTCCCCCCACAGCGTGAGGAACTGGTTGAAGACGTCCACGGGACCGGGAACCAGGTCCCGCCGCTTGAGCTCCAGCGAAACGTAGAACTGCCAGGCGAGGATGAGGAACACGAGGGCAGCGACGGGAAGGAGGACGCGCTTCCAGTCGATTCCTGCCTTGCGGGAGGTGTCCGACTGGAGGTTGTCCAAGCCGGCTTCGAGATCCCGCAATTCCGAGGGGTTGCCCTTGAGGGACGGGGAGGTGATGTGGTTGGAATCGGTCACGGGGAGGGTCCGCTCTTCAGTGGTCTGGTTACTTGGCATGGCGGCGGATCTCCTCGCGAAGTCGTCGGGTGATGACGCCGGTCAGCTCCCCTGCCCGGCCGGCGTCGGTGCGGTGTTCTTCAGTGACAGCCCACTCGGCAACAACCCGCCCGGGCCGTGAGGACAGGAGCAGGACGCGCTGCCCCAGCCGTACGGCCTCGCGGACGTTGTGCGTGACGAAGATGATGGTGCGGCCGGTTTCCTTCCAGATGCGCTCCAGCTCGTCGTGGAGGAGGTCGCGGGTAATGGCATCGAGGGCGGCGAACGGCTCGTCCATCAGCAATACCTGCCGGTCCTGGGCCAGGGATCGTGCCAGCGCCACCCGCTGCCGCATGCCACCGGACAACTCGTGCGGACGCTTGTCCCCGGCACCACCCAGGTGCACCAGTTCAAGGAGTTCGGTGGCGCGGGCGCGACGGCTGGCCTTGCTGGAAGACTTGTCCGCCAGCTGCAGCGCCAGTTCGATGTTGCCGCGGGCTGTCAGCCACGGGAACAGCGCAGAGTCCTGGAACATGAAGGCCGCGCCGTCACTGGGGACCTCCAGAGCGCCCGACGTCGGATGCTCCAGTCCCGCGATGATGTTCAGCAGGGTGGACTTGCCACAGCCGGACGCGCCGAGGAGGGCCACGAACTCACCCTGGGCGATGGTGGCGTTGACGTCGTCCAGGACGGGAGCCCCGTCACCGAAGCGTTTGCCCAGGTTCTCCAGTACGACTGGCATGGTCCCGTCCTTCGTTGTTGCTGTGATGGATGTAGCTGAAGCCGGTCCGCTCCCTGCGTGCGGGAGCGGACCGGCCCGGTGGTGCTTAGTCTTGTCCGAGTCCGGCGGCGGAGGTTTTCTTGCCCTCCACCTCGTTCAGGGCGCGAAGATCAAAGATGCCCTTGATGTCGGCTTCCTTGGTGGTGCCGGCCTTGACGCCGTCATCGAGGAGCTTTTTGTACGTTCCGGCCAGCGGGTCGGTGGTGAACTTGATGTTCTGCAGGGCCCGGGTGATCACATTCGCCGGAAGCGGCTTGCCTGCAGTGTCCTTGAGCACGGCGTTGATGGTGGACGCCTTCTCCTCGGCCGAAGCGGAGTTCAGCCACTTCACGGACTCAACGTGGCCCTTCAACAAAGCCTTGACCGTTTCCGGGTGCTCAGCCGCGAATTTCTTGTTCACGATCAGGATGGTGGTGGTGAAGTCGCCCTTCTCCCACAGGTCCTTCTCGTCAACCAGGACCTTCGCCCCGGCTTCGAGCACCAGGCGGGAAGCCCACGGCTCAGGCAACCACGCGCCGTCGAGCTTTCCATCCTGGAAGAGCTTCAGCGACTGGGCGTTCTCGGTGGGGTTGATGTTGACGTCGCCGCTGCCGTCGGTGTTGGTCTTGAAGCCCTGTTCCAGCAACCAGGCGCGCAATGCGACGTCCTGGGTCCCGCCAAGCTGCGGAGATGCAAGGACCTTGCCCTTGAGGTCGGCGGCGGAGTTGATTTCCGGTTTGACCACCAGCTGCGCGCCACCGGAGGCGGCGCCCGCGATGATGCTGACGGATTCGCCGTTGCTCTTGACGAACGAGTTGATGGCGGGGTTCGGTCCGATGTAGGTGGCATCGATCGCACCCGCGTTGAGTGCCTCGATGGCTGCGGGGCCTGCGTTGAAGACTTGGGTGCTGAGCTTGGTCTCGCCGAGTTCCTTGGCGATGATGCCCTTGCTGGTACCTACCAGTGCCGGGGCGTGGGTGACGTTGCTGAAGTAGCCGAGCTTAAGTTCTGCGGCGGGCGTCGCGGAGGGAACGGGTGCGGCCTGGTTGTTGTTCGAAACAACGGATGCCACGGCAGCACCTGCGCCGATCAGCAGGACGAGGCCGGCAGCCAATCCGATTTCCAGCACACGGCGGCGCTTGGCTTTGGGCTGCTTCTGTCCCGCAACAATGCGTTTGGTGCCGGACGTCGGTTTCTGTGACTCAGGGATATTAGCCATTGGGTGGGGTCCTTGAAAGTTTTGGGGACGCGGTTCGGGGCGAAGATCGGGCCCCTAACATCGCCCGTCGAAGGCAAGGAAGGACCGTTCCGAAGTGGTCATGAGTTCACAGTAGGGACAGTGATATTTCCGCTTCAATCCCGTAGAAATCAAGGTTCATGAAGGTTCACGTGACGTCATATTGGCGGCAAGGCGTGCGATGTCGCGCGGGGTTGTGCGGCAGCACCCACCTATGAGACGCGCCCCCTGTTCCCGCCAATCAGATGCGTTCCCGGCCAGGGTCAGGGCCTGGGCACTCCCGGCAGCCGGTCCCCAGGTTTTGGTCACTGCGTCATAGACCTCGCCGGAATTCGGGTACGCCACCAGCGGGGAACCCGTTGCTTTCCGAAGGGTTCCGAGTGCGGCCGTCACCAGGTCCAGCGGTACGCAGTTAAGTCCGACGGCGGCAACGCGCGGTTCCGCGCGGAGCAGCGCAGCGACATCCGCAAGGGGCGTTCCGTCACTGATGCGGGCACTGTCCCGCAGCGTGAACGTAAACCAGGCTTCGACGTCGAACTCCACCACCAAGTCCAGCAGCGCCTCAGCCTCGGCGAACGACGGCAGCGTCTCGCACGCCAGGAAATCCACCCCGGCTTCAACCAGGGCAGCGATCCGTGCCCGGTGAAAATCCCGGAATTCCGCGGCGGAGAGCGCGTAATCGCCGCGGTACTCCGAACCATCGGCCAGATAGGCACCGTAAGGTCCCACCGAGCCGGCGACCAACAATGGGCGTGACCCGGGGTTGGCTGCGAAGTACTCCTGCCGGGCTTCATCGGCCAGTCGGACGCTCCGCGAAACGAGTTCGATTGATTCCTCCACCGACAAACCCCGCTGGGCAAACCCTTGTGGCGTCGCCTGGTAGCTGGCCGTGATTGCCACGGAGGCACCGGCGTCGAAGTAATCGCGGTGGACCTGCTTGATCAGGTGGGGCTGTTCGAACAGGACCTTCGCGGACCAGAGCGCGTCCTCCAGGTCGCAGCCGTGGGCCTCCAACTCGGTGGCCAGGGCACCGTCCAGGATCAGGTCCCCACCGGCTGCCAAAAGCGTGCTGAGGGTGGTGTTTTCCGGCATGCGTACTCCTGCAATAGAAAACCGCAGCTTGTCCGGGGACTCCCGCCGTGCGGCGTGGGGTTCCGCGAACAAGCTGCGGTTTTGTGACTGTGTGTGTCCCTAGATGACGTAACGTTCGTCTTCGTGGTCGCCCGGGTGGTCCTTGACCAGGCCGGCGGCAAGCGTGTTGCCGTCGATGGGGTCGATCACCAGGAACGCGCCCGTGCGCCTGTGGTGGAGGTAGTTCTCCAACGGCAGCGCAGCGGCGAGACGCAACTGGGCGTGGCCGATGTCGTTGAGTTCCAGGCTCGACGCCGGTTCCACCTTGAACGTGGCGAGGTCCAGCTTCCCGGACACCGTACGGACCAAGGCCTGCACCGTGCGGGTGCCGTGCTTGACGAGGACCTTCTGGCCTTCGCGCAGCGGCTTGGGCGAGAGCCAGCATAGGGACGAATAAAGATCTGCGGAGGCTTCGCGGACCGTGCCTGCCGCGGCGATGGTGTCACCGCGGGCGACGTCCAGTTCGTCGGCCAAGCGAAGGGCAACGGACTGCGGGGCGGCTGCTTCCTCCAAGGACCGGCCGGCAAAGTCGATCCCCACAACCGTGGTGGTCCGCGGTTCGTGGCCGGGGGTCAGTACGGTGACTTCGTCGCCCACCTTGACCGAACCTTCGGTGATCTGGCCGGCGTAGGCACGGTAGTCCCGGTATGCCTCGACGTCCAAGCCGGCAGCTACGGCGTCCGGTGCCAGCGCACCCTGCGGCCGGATGACCAGCTGCACGGGGAAGCGGAAGCTCTCCAGTTCGGCTTCGAGTTCATCGGCGGCAGGAAGGGTCTCGAGGACTTCCAGCAACGCAGGTCCGTTGTACCAGGGCGTGCGCTCCGAGCGGTCCACGACGTTGTCGCCGTCGAGGGCAGAGACGGGCACCACGAGCAGGTCGGAGACGCCATCGGAACCAAGGCCAAGTTCCTGGGCTACCTTGCGGACGTCGGCCTCTATGTCGCGGAACACCTGCTCGCTGAAGTCCACGAGGTCGATCTTGTTGACGGCGACGATCACGTGCGCCACGCGCAGCAACTGCAGCACGGACAGGTGCCGGCGGGTCTGCTCCAGGACACCCTTGCGGGCATCGATGAGTACGACGACGGCATCCGCAGTGGACGCGCCCGTCACCGTGTTCTTGGTGTACTGAACGTGGCCGGGGCAGTCCGCGAGGATGAAGCTGCGGCGGTCGGTGGCGAAGTAGCGGTAGGCAACGTCGATGGTGATGCCCTGCTCACGCTCGGCACGCAGGCCGTCCGTCAGGAGGGCCAGGTCGATGCCGCCCTTGTCGCCGCCGAAGCCGCGGTCCGCGGAGGTGCGGGCAACGGCGTCGAGCTGGTCGGCAAGGATCGCCTTGGAATCGTGGAGGAGGCGGCCCACCAAAGTGGACTTGCCGTCGTCGACCGATCCGGCAGTGGCGAAACGGAAGAGCGTTGACGGCAGTGGAGCGGACTCCAGGCCGTCTGTGGCGGCGATGAGGGATGCTGTTTCGGTGCTCATTTAGAAGTAGCCGTCCTTCTTGCGGTCTTCCATGGCTGCCTCGGAGATGCGGTCATCTGCGCGGGTGGCGCCACGTTCGGTCAGGGTGGAGGCAGCGACTTCAACAACGACGTCGGCCACGGTGAACGCGTCGGACTCGACGGCACCTGTGCAGGACATGTCGCCCACCGTGCGGTAACGGACCGTCTTGGTGATGACTTCCTCGTGCGGGAGCGGCTGGGAAACTTCACCGACTGCACGCCACATGCCATCGCGGGCGAAGACCTCGCGCTCGTGGGCGTAGTACAGGCCGGGGAGCTCGATGTTCTCGCGCTCGATGTAGCGCCAGATGTCCAGTTCAGTCCAGTTGCTGATGGGGAACGCGCGCACGTGCTGGCCCACGGTGTGGCGGCCGTTGTACAGGTTCCACAGCTCGGGACGCTGGTTGCGCGGATCCCACTGGCCGAACTCGTCGCGAAGGCTCAGGATGCGTTCCTTGGCCCGGGCCTTGTCCTCGTCGCGGCGTCCGCCACCGAAGACGGCGTCGAACTTGTTCTTCTGGATCGCGTCCAGCAACGGAACGGTCTGCAGCGGGTTGCGGGTTCCATCAGCACGCTCGGCCAATTCGCCGCGGTCAATGAACTCCTGCACGGAACCGACCACGAGCTTCAGGCCCAGGCGCTCCACGGTACGGTCGCGGAAGTCGAGGACCTCCGGGAAGTTGTGGCCCGTGTCCACGTGCAGCACGGGGAAAGGTACCTTGCCGGGCCAGAACGCCTTGGTAGCCAGGTGCAGCATCACCACGGAGTCCTTGCCACCGGAGAACAGCAGGGCAGGCTTCTCGAACTCGGCGACAACTTCACGGATGATGTGAATGGCCTCGGACTCGAGGGTGTCCAAAGACGAAAGGCGAGCCGACCGCTGAGCCGAAGCAGCAGATGCCGCCCCGGGAGTGGCATCGGGCCTGTCGAAGCTGGACGCAATGCTGCTTGCAGCATTGTCGTCCAGCGAAGGGGCGGGGGCGGCATCTGCTGCGTAGGCGTCCGTTGTGATTTGGGTGCTCATGTGTGTAGTCCGCATTCTGTCTTGTCGGATCCGGCCCAGCGGCCGGCGCGGGGGTCTTCGCCCGGGGCCACTTTGCGGGTGCAGGGCTGGCAGCCGATGGACGGGTAGCCCTGGCTCAGGAGGGGGTTGACGGGAAGGATGTTGTCCTCGGAGTACTCCACCAACTGATCGAAGCTCCAGTCGACCATCGGGTTCACCTTGACCAGGCCGAAGCCTTCGTCCCAGGTGACCACCGGGGTGTTGGTGCGGGTGGGTCCTTCGTCGCGGCGGACACCGGTGAACCACACTTCGTAGCCTGCCAACGAACGGCGGAGGGGCTGGACCTTGCGGAGCGAGCAGCACTGGCCGGGATCGCGGGCGAAGAGGTCCTTGCCAAGCAAAGTATCCTGCTCTTCCACGGTGTGTTCCGGGAGCACGTCCACCACGTTGACGCGGAGGTTGGCAGCAACCTCGGCACGGGTCTGGTATGTCTCCTTGAAGTGGTAGCCGGTCTCCAGGAACAAGACGTCGACGCCGGGCAGCTGGTCTGCGACCAAAGCCGGAAGTACGGCGTCGGCCATGGAGCAGGCAACCGTGATGGCCGGCAGCTCGAAGTTCCGCGCAACCCAGGCGATGACGTCGGCGGAAGAAGGGTTCCAACCAAGCTCTGCGGCGCCGGCCTCGGCCAGTGCCTTGAGCTCTTCGTTGGAGCGCTTGAGGGCCAAGGTCATTGCAGGTCTCCTTCGTCGGCGGAGTGGGCCCACTCGGCGAAGGTCTGGCCCTCGGCGCCGACGGCGACGAACTTACGGACCACACGCTCCACGTAGTCGGGCAGGTCATCGACCGTGACCTTGAGGCCGCGGACGGTACGGCCCAGGCCGGCTTCCTCACGCTCGTTGTTGGCCAGCCCGCCACCGAGGTGGACCTGGAAACCCGGGGTGGGGTCGCCGTCGGGCGTTGGCAGCATCATGCCCTTGAGACCGATGTCAGCGGTCTGGATGCGGGCGCACGAGTTCGGGCAGCCGTTGATGTGGAGGGACAGCGCCTGCGGCAGCTGCTTGGTCTCCACGAGGTCGGCCAGGCGGCGTTCCAGCTCGGCGATGGCGGTAGCGGCGGTGACCTTGGTTTCCACGATGGCCAGCTTGCAGAACTCGATGCCCGTGCAGGCGATGGTGCCGCGGCGGAACACGGAGGGACGCGCGGAGAGGCCCAGTGTGTCCAGTTCGGCGATCAGCGGCTCCACCTGCTCCTTGGTGACGTCCAGGATCACCAGCTTCTGGTGCGGGGTGGTGCGCAAGCGGTACGTGCCGTGCTGCTCCAGGGTGTCAGACAGCTTCACCAACGATTCACCGGACATGCGGCCAACCGTGGGCGTGACGCCGATGAAGAACTTTCCGTCCTTCTGCTCGTGTACGCCGATGTGGTCGCCGGGTGCGCTCGGCTTGGGCGCAGCCGGGCCGTCCGGGAGCTTGAAGCCGAGGTATTCGTCTTCGAGGATCTGGCGGAACTTGGCAGGGCCCCAGTCATTCAGGAGGAACTTCAGGCGGGCCTTGGTGCGCATGCGGCGGTAGCCGTAGTCACGGAAGATGCTGGTGACGCCCAGCCACACTTCGGCTGCAACGTCAGCAGAAACGAACACCCCCAAGCGCTCAGCCAGGCGCGGGTTGGTGGACAGGCCGCCGCCAACCCAGAGGTCGTAACCGGCGCCCAGCTCGGGGTGGACGACGCCAACCAGGGCGAAGTCGTTGATCTCGTGCACCACATCCTGGGACGGGTGCCCCGTGATGGCTGTCTTGTATTTGCGCGGCAGGTTGGCCAGTTCCGGGTCGCCGATGAAGCGCTCGGAGAGTTCGTGGATCAGCGGCGTGGGGTCGATGATCTCGTCCTTGGCAATTCCCGCGACGGGGGAACCCAGGATGACGCGGGGAACGTCGCCGCAAGCCTCGGTGGTGGAAAGGCCAACGGACTCCAGGCGGCGCCAGATTTCCGGGACGTCCTCCACGCGGATCCAGTGGAGCTGGATGTTCTGGCGGTCAGTGAGATCGGCCGAGCCGCGGGCAAAGTCCACGGAGATCTGGCCGATGATGCGCAGTTGCTCGGTTGTCAGGGCACCGCCGTCGATGCGCACGCGCAACATGAAGTACTTGTCTTCGAGCTCGTGCGGTTCCAGCGTTGCCGTCTTGCCGCCGTCGATCCCGGGCTTGCGCTGCGTGTAGAGGCCCCACCAACGGAAGCGGCCGTGGAGGTCCGTCCCGTCGATCGAGTCGAAGCCTTCTTTGGCGTAGACAGACTCAATGCGCTCACGGACGTTCAGCCCGTTGTCTTCCTGCTTCCAGGTTTCGTTGGCGTTGAGGGGCGTGGTGCCGTCAACCTTCCACTGGCCGTGGGGCTTTGCGGCAGGGCGGGAGCGTGCCGGGCGCTTGGCGGTGTCCGTGGGCGCACCGACTACAGCTGTATCTGTCATATTTCGAGGTTAGGGGTGGGCCGATTTCGCCAGCAAAGGTCGGGAAATGTTGAGTCACCTAAGGAAACACTTCGTCATGAACACCGCTGCGGCCTTGTCCAGGCGGTCTTCCTGTGCAGGTTCGTGCTGCCCGCCGCGGGAGGGCTTCAGCGGTCTGCCAGCACCGCGTCGTACCGTTCCAAAGCAATCTCGGCCAGAACCGGCGACGGCAGCAAAGGAGCAGTCACAACATCTGCGCCGGCCTTGAACAACTGGTCGTGGAAATACCCGGTTGCCAGCAAGTAGGACGCGATGAAGACCCGGCCACCGTCCTGCGCGAGTTCGGCACGCAAGGAGGCGACGCCGTCGGGCACGTTCGGTTCTGCGCTGGCGCCATAGGCCACCCGAACTTTGTTCGGCAGCAGTTCAGCCAGCAGGCGCGCCTGCTCTTCCGAGTCCACCGACCCGTCCGGAAGTGACGATCCAGCGGCAGCCAGCAGGACGCCGTCGTTGTCCTGCAGGCCCGCAGCGCGCAGGTGCTTGGCCAACAGTTCGGCGAGCCGGGGGTCCGGACCCAGCGGCCTGGCGGCCACTACTTCGGGACGGCTCTTGATCGCCTTGGGGACGTCCACCTTGATATGGAAACCGGTGGAAAGCAAAAGAGGCACGACGACGGCGGCGGTCCCCTCGGGCATGCCCTCCACCACCCCGGACAGCTCCGGTTCCTGGACGTCGACGTACGCCTCAAGGACCTGCAGCCCCGGACGGAGTTCCCCGATTTCAGCCATGACATTGCGGATGGCTGCCTGCCCTTCTGAGTTGCGGGTTCCATGGGCACAGGCGATCAAGACGGGGCTGTTCATGGGAGCTAGCGTAACGTTGAGCCAGCACCTGTTGAGAAGCCCGCTCAAGAAAGAACCCGTTCAGTTGATTCCCATTGACATTGTTCTTCTCTGGCTCGACCTCGTGGGCGTGTTCTTCTTCGCCGTCTCCGGTTCCTTGCTGGCGGCGCGGAAACAGTTCGACGTGCTCGGTTCGGTGTTGCTCGCGTCCATTGCGGCCCTGGGCGGCGGCGTGATCCGCGACGTCATCCTCAACACCGCTCCCCCTGTCGCTTTCACCAACCCCGCCTACCTGGCCCCGCCCCTCCTGGCGGCCGGGCTGGTCTATTTCCTGTTCTCCTCGGTCCAACGCTTCACATCACTGCTGATACTGTTCGACGCCGCCGGGCTGGGTTTGTTCTGCATCACCGGAACTTTGAAGGCCATCACTGCGGGCATGAACCCGGTGACCTGCATCCTCCTGGGCGTGACCACGGCCGTCGGCGGCGGGCTTCTGCGGGACATCACGGCCAACGAGATCCCCACACTGTTCGACAACCGCGATATCTACGCCTTGCCGGCGTTCGTCGGGGCTGGTTTGACCACCCTGGCTTGGCACCTCGGCGTCTTTAGCGGACTGATCGCCGGTGTAATCGCCGCCGTCGTTTTTGCCTTCCGCGTGACGGCCTGGCGACGCGGCTGGTACGTACCCTTGGCGGTCCGCGGATGGCACCGCGCGGGGGCTGGATCCGGCGGAAATTCCGTGCTCCGGGATTAGCTAGGATGGGAGCATGACTGACATGTTCCTCGAGAAGTTCCGCGCGCTGGTCCCAAAGTATCTCGAGGATGAATGGCAGGAAGAAGACGGCCTGACGCCTGAGGAACTGGACGACGCCCTGTCCGAGCACTCCTTCACCATCCCCCTGGTTCTCCGCGAGTTCTACCTTGCTTTGGGTGGCTGCGAGGACCTCATGGAGGCCTACCACTACTTCTGGGACCCGGAGGAGCTGGAAGTTGATGACGAGGGCTTCCTCATGTTCCTTGAGGACGAGGACGAACAATTCACCTGGGGCTTCCGCGTGGCGGACCTCGGCATCCCGGACCCCATCGTCTACCGCCGCAACAACGCCCGCGGCCAGTGGAAGAGCGAAGAAGGTACCTTCTCCGAGTTCGTCTTCGACATGTTCGATTGGGCCTTCAACGACGAAGACTAGGCCTCCCAGCTTCCTTTCTTCCCGGCCCCCGCGCAGCCTTTGTGGTTGGCGGGGGCCGTTTTGGTTTGGCTTTGCTTGGGGTTGCCGGTTTGCCGGGTGCGGGGGCGGCGTCGGCGTGCCGCCACGACCCACTTTGAGCCGCGATGCCCGGCGACACGCCGTCCTAGGCGGGTTTCGAGCAGCTTGCCGTTCCAAAGTTGGTGGTAGCGGCA
>NZ_JAPDNV010000002.1:83960-245433 GCF_026013155.1 Paenarthrobacter sp. PAE-2
GCCGTCCTAGGCGGGTTTCGAGCAGCTTGCCGTTCCAAAGTTGGTGGTAGCGGCACGCAGTAGGGGCCTGGAGTCTGGTTTCAATCACGACGGCGGCGGCCCGGCTATGTAGCGGAAGGGGCCGAAGCGACCTGCTTCCCTGTTCGCCAGCACCTCAAGGACTTCGTCCACCATCCGCTGCGGGTGATAGACCACGTCCGCATAGTAATAGTGCAAGCTCAGTCGTCCGCCCCGGATGGAGGCGTTGTCCCGGTAATGGTCCTTTTTGACCTGTTTCGCCTCGAAGTGTGTTTCGCCATCCAATTCGACGATCAGGCAATCCTCGATCAAGCAGTCAACTTCACCCACGCCCGGGACATCCGCGTGCATCTGAACCTTAAGGCCGGCCCGTGTGAAGTGCGTGTGGGCCAGCACTTCCAGAAGTGAGTCGGCCCTTGGCAGGACCAGATCAACTATGGCCCTCAGCCGTCCGTTTCTATTGCCAGGCAGTTTGCTCCGAAGAAAGTCCGGGCCCAGCAGGGCCTGGCTGACAGCAGCCTGCATCATGACCAGTGCTTCGAGTTCGGGCCTGCACCTCAGGGCATGGAGCAGTACATCGGCAACCCCGGCCACCGGCAAGTAGGGATGATCAGGATGTATGCACTCGCCGTGGTGAACTATGCGCCGCCGGGCCAACCCCGTGCCGCAGCTGAGATGGAGGTCCGCGACATCATGCAGGGTCCAGAGCCCGTAGAAGCGGGCCGCCGAAACACACGTCAGCATCCCGTTGGCACGGAACGCGGCCACAATGTCCGGATCGGCGCCCTTGGACACGTACACGCCGCGATGCAGTCTGGCGATCCGGCCTGATCCTACTGCCTTGGCCAAGGCTCGGCGGCTGAAGCCAGCGGTGTAAAGGGTCTTGGTAGTCGCAGCCCCATGACGGCTGCGGAGAAAATCAACGATGTCCATATGGCCATCGTTAGGTCCGCAGAAGGAGCCCGGTGGGCACAAAGCGGGCTATGTGGATAACCCTCCCGGGCCTCCACGACCCGCATTGCGGGCTGCCGCACCCACTTTGCCGGAGCACTACGACGCGGGGATTTGGGGACCAGTACCCCTCCAATGACGGCGTGTCAGCTGTTTGGGGCGGCAAAGTGGGTGGTGGCGGCACGCAGTCGGGACCCTGAGTTTGGGATCTGTAAATCGCTGCACACCAGGGAAAAAATCATTGACCATCCAAGTTGCAAATATGACAGGGTTGTCATAAGCTATTCACGGATCCACTAAATGCCTCCGGTGGGTCTGATGCGAACGGAGATTGTGGTCCCGGTTCGGTGCAGCGTATGACTCGTAACGCTGCAGCGAGCCGGGGCCATTCCGTTTAAGAGCCCAGCAATCCGACTCGGAATCCAGCAGTCCGATGGGGAGCTCAGCAATCCGATGGGGAGCACAATGTTCCGAAGGATGCGTACCGCCACCACCCACATTGAAGCCGCCAAGGTAGGACACGCCGCATAAACGGGGCCTATGGTTCCTCTTCAAGGCCAAAGTCGGTCGTCACGGCCCGCCCAGCACAAAACCTGCTACACCTCCAAGCAAGCAACCCAACCGGCACCGGCACCCCCGCCAACAAAAAAGCAGGCACCCTCCCCCATAAGGGTCAGGTGCCTGCCGGGAACACAAAAACCTAGCTGCTGCGGTCCACCACGGCGTGTGCAAAGTTGGTCAGGGACGCCTTCACAACACCCTCCGGCAGCGGCGCCAAGGCGGCGATGGCCTGGTCGGACCAGTCGCGGGCGATCTTCCAGGACTCCGCAGTGACAGGGTGTTCGCGCAGTCCGGCAACGGCGTCAGCCAAGGCGGCGTCGGAAGTCAGGTCTCCGTCCACCAGCTCCAGCAGGGCGCTGGCCGAGGCATCGCCGGCTGCAGCATCACGACGCAGCAGCAGGACGGGCAGCGTAGGCACGCCTTCGCGGAGGTCGGTGCCCGGGGACTTGCCGGACTTTACCTTCACGCCGGTGACATCGATGACGTCGTCGGCCAGCTGGAAGGCAACGCCCACCTTTTCGCCGTATTCCACCAGCACATCTTCAAACGCAGCGTCAGCGCCGGCGAAAATCGCCCCCAGCTGCCCCGACGCGGCAACAAGCGAGCCGGTCTTGTCCGCAATGACGGAGAGGTAGTGCTCAACGGCGTCCTCGTCCTCGCGGGGACCAACGGTTTCGTGGAGCTGGCCGAGGCAGAGGCGTTCGAACGTCCGGGCCTGGATACCAAGCGCGCGGGAACCCAGCTCGGAAACCAGGATCGATGCACGGGCGAAGATGAGGTCGCCGGTGAGGATGGCCACGGAGTTGCCCCATACCTCGTGGGCCGTGGGGGCACCGCGCCGGAAGGGTGCGGAGTCCATGACGTCGTCGTGGTACAGGGTGGCCAGGTGGGTCAGTTCAACTACGACGGCGGCCTGGACCACCTCTGGGCGTGAAGCGTCGCCGAGGTGGGCACACAGGAGAGTCAACAGGGGACGGATGCGCTTGCCGCCTGCTTCCACCAGGTGCCGCGACGTCGCGTCAGCCAGGGGATCGGAATTGGAGATGGCCTCGCGAAGCTTCTTCTCAACCCGGGCAAGGTTGGTGGTGATGGCGGGCCCCAGCTCGGGATCACCTGCGATGGCGGCAAATCCTGCGGGCAGCTGGAGTCCGGTGGCGATCGCGGTGGTGTTGGGAGCAGGCTCTTGGGGGTCCGGCAGGCCGTGCCCGGCGTGGGTCCAGCTGTGTTCGGCAGAGTTCGTCACGGATTAACCCTAACTAGTTGGTGCGGAAACCGCGGTGTCAGACCCTGCCGCCGTCAAAGACCGGCCGGAGGATGTATTGGATGTCGGCGGAACAAGCATTTCGAGGACCCGGATCACACGGTCCTCAAAACCCTTGGCCGACGAATCAGTCAGGTTTGCCAGCAGGCGAACCACAAAGCGCATCAGCACCGGGATGGGCATGCCCGTGCGCAGGGCCAGCTTCATCACGGCAGGCTTGCCGATCAGGAAGGCAAACGCCCTTCCGAGCGTGAAGTGCGAACCCCACTGGTCCCGGACGTAGTCCGCGTACCGCGACAGGTGCGCGTCGGCGTCGTCCGTTGTCCACCCGGCGGAAGCGGAACGCGCGGTGGCGTCGACAATAAACTCCGCAGCGAACCGCGCCGATTCCATGGCGTAGGAAATGCCCTCACCGTTAAAGGGGGAAACCATTCCGCCGGCGTCCCCGAGCAGGAGCATGCCGGGCGAGTAGTGGGGTGTGCGGTTGAAGCCCATGGGCAGCGCGGCACCGCGGATCTCCCCCACTTGGTTCTCCGGGGTGAAGCCCCACTCGGCAGGCATGCCGGCGGTCCACTCGCGCAGGACCTGCTTGTAGTCGAGCTTGCCGAATTCCTTGGACGAATTCAGGATCCCAAGGCCCACATTGGACGTGCCGTCGCCGACGCCGAAGACCCAGCCGTACCCGGGCAGCGGCTTTCCGGACTTGCCGGGCAGCTCCAGCCACCCTTCCATCCAGTCGTCGTCATGGCGCGGCGAGGTGAAGTAGGTGCGCACGGCCACGCCCAAGGGCCGGTCGTCGCGCTTGTGCATTCCAAGGGACACTGCGGTCCGCGTCGAGTTGCCGTCCGCGGCCAGTACGACGTCGGCAAGGAAGTCGCGCGTCTCCCCCGTCTTCCGTCCGGACTCGTCCAGGATGGCGGCGCGCGCGCCGATGACCCGGCCGTCGTCGTCCTGCAGTGCGCTGGTGACGCTGTGGCGTTCAAGCACGACGGCGCCCGCGGACTCAGCGTGCCGGGCGAGGGACTCGTCGAAGCCCAGCCGGGTACGGATCAGGCCGTAGGTGGGGAAATCGGAGACCTCGGGCCAGGGCAGCTCGATGGTGCGGCCGCCGGCAATGAGTCGAAGGCCCTTGTTCCGCCGCCAACCGGCGTCCTCGGAATGCGGAAGTCCCAGCTTCTGGATCTCACGGACAGCGCGCGGCGTGAGTCCGTCGCCGCACACCTTTTCCCGGGGGAAGGCCGTTTTTTCGAGCACCGTGACGTCGATGCCTGCCTGGGCGAGGTAATACGCGGCGGTGGATCCGGCGGGACCCGCGCCAACTATGAGTACTTTCACGTTGTCCTAAATCAGCAACTTAGCCGGACTGTGCGCCTGTACGGCGGGGCTTGATCTGGCGGCGCAGCTTCGCGACAGGCACGCTTTCCCGGTGCTCCGCCGGCTTCTGCGCACGGTGCACGGCCACGATGCCGCCACTGAGGTTGCGGTAGGTGATGTCCGTCCAGCCGGCGTCGGCGAGCCACTGGGCCAGGTGGTCCTGGTCCGGCCAGGCGCGAATGGACTCGGCCAGGTACACGTAGGCGTCCGGGTTGGAGGAGACCTTGGTGGCGATCGCCGGCAGGGCGCGCATGAGGTATTCGGTGTACATGGTGCGCCACAGCGGAATGACCGGCTGGGAGAACTCGGCGATGACCAGGCGGCCGCCGGGCTTGGTGACCCTGAGCATCTCTTCCAAGGCCTTGCGCGGCTCCACGACGTTGCGCAGGCCAAAGGAAATGGTGGAGGCGTCAAAGCTGTTGTCCGCGAACGGGAGGTTGGTGGCATCCCCGGCGATGAAGTCGATATCCGGGCGGCGGCGCTTGCCTACTTTGAGCATCCCCAGGGAGAAGTCGCAGGCGACGACGTCCACGCCGGCGTCCGCGTAGGGCTCGCTTGAGGTGCCCGTTCCAGCCGCGAGGTCCAGGACGCGCTGGCCTGCCTTGACGTCTATGGCATCCACCACGATCCGGCGCCACCGACGGGTCTGCCCCATGGAGAGGACATCATTGACGACGTCGTATTTTGGGGCGACATCATCAAACATCGTCGCAACTTCGTCCGGACGCTTTTCCAAGGATGCTCGGTTCACCCTGCAATTGTCTCAGACATTCCGCGGAGTTTGCTGCGCTGTAGAAGACGGCGCGGGTTCAGCTTGCGGCCGGGAGTACTGTAGTTCCATCATGACCAGCACTCTGCGTACTTTGACAGTCCCCCTCGATGTTGATTCATCCTCAGGGGGGCTGCCGTCGTTTTTGGTGCGCGATGACGTGCTTTGCTGGTCACGCCGCGAGGCCGGGTTGGTGGGCTATGGCGAGCTGACCCGGTTCAACGCCACCGGCCCTGACCGTTTCCTCGAGGCCGATATGTGGTGGCGGCATCTGATTCTTGAGGCCGATATCACAGACCAGGTGGAGCTTCCTGGTACGGGTCCGGTCGCCTTCGGCTCGTTCGCTTTCTCCAAGACGTCTCCGCACGTTTCGCGCCTCATCCTCCCCGAACTAGTGGTCGGCATGCGTGACGGCCGGGCCTGGGCCACGCAGCTGACGTTCGACGACGCCCCGCTCACCGAGGCGGGCGTGCTGGCGGCCCTGAAACGCTGGCTGTCCGACGCCAGCGGTGACGAGCCCGCCGCGGGAGGGTCCGACGTCGGGCCCTCGCCTGAGGTTGCTGCGCTCAACGGTTCGCGGGGCTCGCTTGGCCGCGGTTCCTTGAGCGAGACCGCGTGGATGGAGGCCGTCACCAACGGCGTGGAGGAAATCCGCGCCGGTAAGCTGGAGAAGCTGGTGTTGGCGCGCGACGTTGTTGCGAACTTGCCGGAAGGCGTCAGCGCAGCTGAGGTGCTTCGCCAGCTCGCGGCCAGGTACCGGGAATGCTGGACGTACGGCGTTGACGGTTTGGTGGGGGCGACGCCGGAGATGTTGATCCAGGTGGAGGGCCGCACCGCCCAGGCCCGCGTACTTGCCGGAACCCTGGACCGTCGGGATGCCGAGGGCGTTGAGGGCTCCCCCATGGAGTACGCCGAGCGCGTCCTGGCCGGTTCCGAGAAGCAGCGGCACGAGCACGAGATTGCCATTGATTCCCTGACCCGGCAGCTGGCACCCTTTTCCGAGGCCATGAACTCCCACAGCGAGCCGTTCATCCTGGAGCTGCCCAACGTGTGGCACCTGGCCTCGGACGTGAAGGCGGAGCTGGCCGATATCGAGGGGCACGTGCCCACCTGCCTGGCCCTCATCAATGCGCTGCACCCCACCGCCGCAGTGTGCGGAACGCCAACCCAGGTTGCCGGAGCTTTGATCCGCAAACTCGAGCACTTGGACCGCGGCCCGTACGCCGGACCGGTCGGCTGGCTCGACGCTGCCGGGAACGGCGAATGGGGCATCGCCCTGCGCGGGGCAGTGATTGAGGACGCCAACACCGTCCGGCTGTACGCAGGGTGCGGGATCGTGGAGGGTTCCCAGCCCGAGGCCGAGCTTGCTGAGACGTGGGCGAAGTTCCGGCCCATGCTGGAAGCTCTGGGTATCCGGCGGTAAATCCGGTATCCCGGACACAGGGTCTGTAAGGATACTTGTATCTTGGCTAAACTGGTTATCTAATAGTGAAACTTCGTTTCCTGTGATGCACATCTCATGTTCGGCGCTACACTAAAACCGACTCAGTTCAGCATCCACTGCAACAAAAGGTAAAAAAACATGCAGATCTCCCGTTCGGTTCTGTCCGGCACCAAGGTGGCAGCCTTGCTCGCAGCAGGCGCCCTTGCCCTGACCGCTTGCGGTGGCTCGTCCACTCCGGCCGCTTCCTCGGGTTCGGGCCCCCAGCTCATCAACGCCGGCAAGCTCACGGTGTGCTCGGACATTCCCTACGAGCCCTTCGAATTCCAGAAGGACGGCAAGAACGTCGGCTTCGACATGGACATCGCCGCAGAGCTCGCCAAGGACCTCAAGGCTGAACTCAACGTTGTGGACAGCTCCTTCGAAGCAATCGAAACCGGAACCGCACTGGCTGGCTGCGACGTCTCCATCTCCTCGGTTTCCATCACCGATGTCCGCAAGAACGTCATGGACTTCTCCAACCCGTACATGGATGACGACCTGACCCTCGTGGCTTCCTCCTCCTCCGGAATCACCAACCTGGACGGCGCCAAGGGCAAGAAGGTGGGCGTCCAGCAGGCAACCACCGGCGCCCAGTACGCCAAGGACAAGGGAATCGATGCCCAGCAGTTCGAGGACTCCGGCCTCCTGGTCCAGGCCCTCAAGGCAGGCACGATTGATGCAGCAGTCGGCAACCAGTCCGTGCTTGGCTACGCCATCAAGGACGAGTCCAACCTCAAGCGCGTTGAAGACTACGCCACGGGCGAGAAGCTCGGAATTGCCTACAAGAAGGGCAACACCGCCATGGGCGACGCCGTGAACGGAACCCTGAAGCGCATCACGGACGACGGCACGCTCGACAAGTTCAAGACCACCTGGTTCGGCGAGGCCGCCAAGTAGTTCCGAGCCCCGGCTCCCCAAGATCCACGCAAGCGGGGCCCCGTCACGATGATGTTCAGCAAAGGACAACTCGTACGGGGCCCCAATTGCGCAACATGAATGTGAGAACAGCATGGCAATGACTGCACGTCAACGCGCCAAAGTCAGTCTGTACGTCCAGGCCGGAATCTTCGTAGTGGTCCTGGCCGCCGTGATCCTTGCCGTGGACTGGAAGACGGTGGGAAACAGCGTCTTCAACTTCGCCAAGATCGGCCCGATGTTCCCGGGCATCTTCCTGATCGGCCTCAAGAACACCCTCATCTACACGGCCCTTGGCTTCATAGTCGGCCTCTCCGGCGGCCTGCTGCTGGCCCTGATGAAGCTTTCCTCCTTCCCGCTGTACCGCTGGATCGCCACCGGCTACATCGAGTTCTTCCGCGGCGTCCCCGCGCTGCTGGTCTTCATCGCCTTCGGCTACGGTGTTCCGCTGGCCTTCGGGATCCAGTGGGACGTCAACGTGATCGTCATGGTCTCCCTGGGCATGGTGGCCGCGGCTTACATCGCTGAAACACTCCGCGCAGGCCTGCAGGCCGTGCCCAAGGGCCAGATGGAGGCCGCCCGTTCGCTGGGTATGCCGCACTGGCGCGCGATGGTCACCATCGTCATCCCCCAGGCGTTCAAGATCGTCCTCCCGCCGTTGACCAACGAGATCATCCTGCTCACCAAGGACTCGTCGCTGATCTACGTACTGGGCCTGACTGCATCGCAGTACGAACTGACCAAGTTCGGCCGGGACGGTATCTCCAGCCTCGGCGCCGGCTTGACGCCGCTGCTCGTGGCAGGTGCCTTCTACCTGATCATCACCATCCCCTTGAGCCTCCTGGCACGGAAGTTCGAAAGCCGCTCCGCGCGGACCAAGCGATAGGCAGGACCGTCATGACTAACTCCGCTACAGTCCACGCTGCGGGCGTGACCATCAAGGACCTCCGCAAGTCCTACGGCAGCAACGAGGTCCTCAAGGGCATCTCGCTGTCCGTCGAACCGGGCCAGGTGGTGTGCCTGATCGGGCCTTCCGGTTCCGGCAAGTCCACCCTGCTGCGCTGCGTCAATCTCCTTGAGCAGCCCAACGCGGGCGTCATCAACGTGGGCAAGTTCGAGGCGACCGATCCCGACGTCGACCTTAACCGCATGCGCCAAAGCGTGGGAATGGTGTTCCAGCACTTCAACCTCTTCCCGCACTTGAGCGTCCTGGACAACTGCACCGTGTCCCAGATCAAGGTCCTCAAGCGTTCCAAGGCCGAAGCAGGCGAGGTTGCCCGGCGGAACCTGGAACGCGTGGGCCTGGGACACCTCGCCGAGCGCTACCCGGACCAGCTCTCCGGCGGGCAGCAGCAGCGCGTGGCCATTGCCCGCGCCCTGTCCATGGACCCGCAGCTGATGCTCTTCGACGAGCCCACCTCCGCGCTGGACCCGGAAACCGTTGGCGACGTCCTGGCCGTCATGCGCAAGCTGGCCCAGGAAGGGATGACCATGCTGGTGGTCACGCACGAGATGGGCTTTGCCCGCGAAGTCGCCGATCGCGTCGTGTTCATGGACGGCGGCGTTGTGGTGGAGGAAGGCCCGGCCGAGAAGGTCATCAGCGCCCCCACCCAGCCGCGGACCAAGGAATTCCTGCGCCGGGTCCTGGATCCCACGCACATCGGCGTCGAAGAGGACTAACCCCTCCGTTCCTCTATCACATCCCGACGGGTTTTGGGCGATCCTCTCTCACATCCCGACGGGTTTCGGGCGTTCCTCAGGCAGCGAGCACGTTACCGACCGCAGCCGAGACGGCGTCCTTGATCCGGGCATGAAGTCCGCGTAGTCCCACCCGGTCTGCGCGGACTTCCACAATGCTGCGTCCCTTGAGCGGTGCCTTCAGCGCTTCGGCAAGTTCCGCCGTCGTACTCACCGCTTGATGCCCGACGCCGTAAGCCGCCGCGAGCGCCGAAAGGTCCACTGCGTGCGGGGTGCCGAAGAGGCGTTCGACGGCGGTGCCGTAGGCGCCTGAGTCCTCAACTGCGCCGTGCTCGAGCAGCCCGAAGATGGCCCCGCCGGCGTCGTTGAGGACCACGATGCGAAGGTCCGGAGTCGGTTCGCCCTTGCCCAGAAGCAGGCCGCCGACGTCATGGAGGAAGGTGACGTCGCCCAGGAGGACGGTGGTTTCGCGTCCGCTGCCGAGGGCAATTCCGGTGGCTGTTGCCAAGGTTCCGTCGATGCCGGCGAGTCCGCGGTTGGCGTAGACCGTTGCGATGGGGTCGGGGTGCGGTTGGCCGGCAAGGTCCACGTCGCGGATGCCGTTGGAGGAGCCGAGCACGAGTTTTCCGCGGGCGTGCTTCCAAACAGTTGCGCCGATCGACGGCCCGGTGGCGGCCGCTTCTTCGGCCAGCACTCCGTCAAGGGCGTGCTGGGCTGCGGCGCCGGCCAGCAGCCAGGAATCGAGCCAGTCAGCGGAACCCCGGCCTGCGAATTCGGCCAAGCCGGGCAGCGTTTCCACCGGCGCTTCCCTTCGGCGTCCTTCCTGGTACCAGGCAACGGGAACAGGCTGGTAAATCACCGCTTCCACGCTTTCGCGCGCCAGGAGTGCGCCCACCGGCCGGGACAGCGTTGGCCGGCCGAAGAGCACAACGCGCTCAATGGGCGCCGGCGATTCCGGACCGAAGTGCTCAAGCAGCAGCCGGTACGGGCCCACGGAGTTCGGCCCGAACCGCGCATTCGAGGATGGCTCCGCCAGCAACGGCAACCCGTGGGCCCGGGCGAAAGCTTCGGCGACGGGACCGGCGTCGTGCCCTGCAAGCACCACCGTACGTCGCTCCGGAAGCCCGGCGGATGCTTCGGGAAGATCAAGCGCCTGCGGACCGGCGTCGTAATGGAAGAGTCCGTGACCCGCCGCGGTCGGGAGGGCGTCGCCCGCCTCCGGCACCAGGGGGTCGCGGAAGGCGAGGTTCACCTGGACCGGACCGGGCGGGGTGTCTTCCAACGCGCCCGTGGCGGCGTACAGGGCAGTGGCCACCGCGCGCTGCGGGTTGTCACCCGCGGCGACGTCGACGGCGAAACGTACGTGATCGCCGAAGAGGTCCAGTTGGGTGGTGGTCTGGTTGGCCCCGGTTCCGTGCAATTCCGCCGGCCGGTCGGCCGATATGACAATCAGCGGCACGGCCGCATGGTTCGCTTCCATCACGGCGGGGAGGAGGTTTCCGACGGCGGTCCCCGACGTCGTCAGTACGGCGGCGGGGGCTTCGGTCGATAAGGCGAGGCCCAATGCCGTGAACCCGGCATCGCGCTCGTCGATCCTGACGTGCAAGTGGACCCTCCCTGCAGCTTCGGCTTCGGCGAGGGCGTAGGCCATGGGTGCCGAACGCGAACCCGGAGCCACCACCACGTGCCGCACACCGCCGTCGAGCAGTGCCGTTACAGCGATCCGGGCGGCGCCAAGGGAGGTCAGGGAGATCTGCGAAGTCACCGTTCCAGTCTATGGGCGCGGTTCTCCTGTCGCGGTTCTCCTGTCGCGGTGCGGGAGGAAACCGTCAAACCCGGCAGGATGTGGAAGAGCAACCGGCCCTCTCTCACATAATGCCCGCCATCTGCCATTCCTTTACGACAGTCGTGCCCGAGGTGACGCCGCTCGATGACGTTGCGTGGCTATGCGCATAGACTCGGTGGATAAGGAGAGAAAATGGCAAAGGGCCCCACTGTTTATGACGTTGCCGAACGTGCAGGTGTCTCCATAGCGACAGTTTCCTTCACCTTCAGGCAGCCGGAGAAAGTCAAGGCATCCACCCGGGAACTGGTTCTGGCCGCCGCGGAAGCATTGGGCTACGTGCCCAGCGCCAGTGCCAGGGGTTTGGCGCGGGGCCGCACGGGCGCCCTTGGCCTGTTCGCTTACGACTACCTCCTGGACCCCGCCAAAGGTGAGGGCGGGGTTTCCGGATCTCCTGCAGCGGAGGGCCCCGACAATGAGGACCTAAGGTTGTTTCCGCTGTACGTTGACGAGGTTCAGCGCGGCGTCGAGTTGGAGTGCTGGCGCCGTGGGCAGGCACTCCTGGTGGGCGGCGGCAACCCGGAGAACAACGAGGCCGTGCTGTCAGACATCGCCGGCCGCGTGGACGGACTTGCAGTGTTCCCGCGCTCGGTCCCCAGCTCCACTCTTGCCCGGATTGCCCGCCGAATTCCCGTGGTGGAAGTCTCGGAGAGCGCGCTGAACCCCGAACTGGACCACGTCACCGTGGACAACGCATCCGGAATCCGGGCCGTGACGGAGCACCTTGTTACGGTCCACGGAATGGAGCGGTTGATCTTCCTCGGCGGCGTGCCGTCCTCCGATAACGACGAACGCATGCAGGCGTTTCTGGCCACGCTGGCTGATGCCGGCATCGAGCCGGCGGGCAAACCCGCCTATCCATGCGGGGGCGAGGACGCCGTCGCCAAGGCCATCCGAGACACTTGCACTGGCGATCAAATACCCGAGGCCATCGTATGCGCCACGGACCAGGATGCCCTGGTGGTCCTGGACACCCTCGCTTCCATCGGTGTGAGCGTACCTGGTGAAGTCGCCGTCACCGGCTTTGACGGCATCGCGGCAGGACGCGTGGCCAGGCCTTCGTTGACCACTGTGCGCCAACCCATGGAACTCATGGGACGCACCATGGTGCGGCTGCTGATGGAACGTTTGGATGATCCGGAAAAGCGTCCGACGGCGGTGAGCCTCCCGGTGCACCTGGTGGTCCGCGAGAGCTGCGGCTGCCAAGGCGGTTAGTTCTTCCCGCTCCCCGCTAAGGGGAAAACTTATCCACTTACCGCTCCGAAGTGTTGCCAAACTCACAGTCAATGCGCTTAGATTAGGTCTTGTCCGAAATCAAAGCGCATAGATTCTTATGCGCAGGCCTCATTCTGTCCTGACCATTCGCGCCTCCGATTGTCTGCAGACCTTGGCCACCACGAAAGGAACGACGATGATCCATCCGAAAGCCGCGAAGGCAGCTGCTGTTGGTCTGGCTGCTGCCCTCCTCTTGACGGCTTGCGGCCGGGACGACAACGGCGCAGCAAAAGAATCCTCAACCCCCGTAGCTTCAGGTCCGGCCACCGGAACCATTACTCTGTGGGCGCAGGGCAGTGAGGGGGAAGCGTTGCCCGAGCTTCTCAAGGAATTCGAGGCAGAGAACCCCGGCGTAACTGTCAACGTCACAGCCATTCCATGGAACGCCGCGCTCAGCAAGTACCAGACAGCGATCGCGGGAGGAACTGTGCCGGACGTCGCGCAAATGGGTACGACGTGGATGGGCGACTTCAGTCCCGCGTTCGAGCCCACGCCATCGGAGATAGATTCCAGTACGTTCTTCCCCGGCTCGGTGAAGTCCACCGAAGTCGAGGGCACCAGCTACGGTGTGCCCTGGTACGTGGAGACCCGGGTGGTCTACTACCGGACCGACCTCGCCGAGAAGGCGGGGATCGACAAATCCCCGGAGACGTGGGACGACTTCAAGAACCTCGCCAAAGCTCTTCAGGAAAAAGCAGGGGCACAATACGGCGTTCAGATGCCTCCAGGCGGTGCGGACTCGTACCAGGCAACATTGCCGTTCCAGTGGTCAAATGGCGCCAAGCTCTTGAACGACGACGGGACCAAGTGGACCCTCGACACCCCGGAAGCTGCTGAGGCCCTGAAGTTCTACTCCGGCTTCTTCAGCGAAGGAATAGCATCCAAGACCGTAGCCACTGGCGCAACAGCCGAAACGCAATTCGTGGACGGCTCAGCTCCCATGATGATCAGCGGCCCGTGGCATGTGGGGCTTCTCAACAAAGCCGGTGGTGAGGGCTTCGCGGAGAAGTACAAAGTGGTGCCGATGCCGAAGGCGAAGACTGCCACCTCCTTCGTGGGCGGATCCAACCTTGTGGTTTTCAAAAAGTCCAAGAACCGGGATGCAGCCTGGGAGCTTGTCCAGTGGCTGTCCAAGCCCGAGGTTCAACTCAAGTGGTACAAGGCCACCGGAGATCTTCCCTCCCAGGAGAGCGCTTGGAAGGATCCATCGCTTGCCGGCGACAGCAAGCTTGCCGTCTTCGGAGAACAGTTGAAGACCACCAATAACCCGCCTTCCGTTGAGACGTGGACCCAAGTAGCCGCAGCCGCAGACAGCGAGCTCGAACAGGTCGTGAAGGGCGGCAAAACTCCCGAAGAGGCCCTGAAGTCCTTGCAGCAGACGGCCGAATCACTCGGTACAGGGAAATAAATGGTGACCACCACCTCAAACGTCAGGCCTGCCAGCACCTCCGGGGCTGGCAGGCCTCCCCTGCGGCGAAACAACGCACGCCGACGTCGGAACGCCATCGTGGCTTGGCTCTTCGCTTTACCGTTTGTGCTCGTTTTCGCCGTCTTCATGTTGGGTCCGTTGGTGTCATCGTTCCTGATGTCCTTCACGGATTTCAGGGCCCGCGACATCGACCAACCCTTGGCAGTGGGCTTTGTCGGCTTTGACCAGTACGCAGAACTGTTTGAAAACAAGCAATTTCTGCACTCGCTCGCGAACACGGCCTACTTCGTTGTAGTCGGCATTCCCCTGACTACGGCGCTCGCGCTGGCTCTGGCTGTCGCCCTGAACAACGGCATCACACGATTCCGCACCGCGTTCCGCGTTGGGTTCTACACTCCCGTCGTCACGAGCATCGTGGCCGTGGCGGTAGTTTGGCGCTTCATCCTGCAGCCTGACGGCCTGCTGAACGTCATCCTCGGCGCATTCGGCATCACCGGTCCGGATTGGCTCAACAGCACCACGTGGTCCATGCCCGCCCTCATTCTGTTGGCTGTTTGGCGAAACCTTGGAACGTTGATGATCATCTTCCTGGCCGGCCTGCAGAACGTTTCCGAAGAAGTCCTCGAAGCGGCCGCGATGGACGGTGCCAACGCCTGGCAGCGCTTCATGCGCATCACCCTGCCGATGCTGCGACCAACGCTTCTCCTTGGCACAGTGCTCCTGTCAGTAGGATTCCTGCAGTTCTTTGAGGAGCCGTTTGTCATGACCAAGGGCGGCCCACTGGATTCGACCTTGTCGATCAGCTACTTCACCTACAACCAATTCGGGTTCGGGAAGTACGGTCTTGCGTCCGCGGCCAGCTACGTGCTGTTCGTCGCCATCGCTTTGTTGAGCCTCCTCCAGTTCAAAGCCCTGCGATCGAAGGACTGAACCATCATGACTAATCCTCAATTGGCCCTGAGGCGCAAGCGCCGCATTCCGTCTGCACGTATCTGGACGTATGCGGTCCTGATAGTTGGGGTCGCTGCCACGCTCCTGCCCTTCGCCTGGATGTTCCTCGGCGCTTTCAAGTCCCAGGGCGAACTCACGCGCCGACCCATCACGTGGTGGCCCGAACATGCCACGTTTGAGAATTTCGCGGTGTGGATCAACCAACTGCACATCGAAACGTTCTTCCTCAACAGCCTTGTGGTCGCGGTATTCACTGTGCTCGGCAACCTGCTGTTTTGTTCGATGGTGGGCTACGCCTTGGCAAAGATGGACTTTCCAGGCAAGCGTTTCTTGTTCGTGCTGGTCATGATCATGCTCATGGTCCCTGGCGTTGTGACGTTCGTACCCCTGTTCGTCCTGGTCAGCAAGCTAGGTCTGGTCAGCACCTATCCCGGACTGATTCTGCCGTTCCTGGCGTCCCCAATGGGAGTTTTCCTGATGCGCCAGTTCATTGCGGGAATTCCGGATTCGCTGATCGAAGCAGCCCGGATTGACGGAGCCGGAGAACTACGGACATTCCTGCGAATTGTTCTTCCGCTGTGCGGCCCTCCCTTGGCAACGCTGGGCATCCTTACCTTCCTCGGTTCCTGGAATAACTTCCTTTGGCCGCTGGTCGTTGCCCAGAGTGAGGAGATGTACACCCTCCCCGTTGCTTTGTCCTTGTACTCAACCGGGCAGAATGCCACGAACTATGGCCTGCTCCTCGCCGGATCGGTGCTGGTCATCACGCCCATCCTTATTTTGTTTGTCTGTCTGCAGCGGTATTTCGTCCAAGGCGTCGCTACCGCAGGTATCAAATAAACCCTGGCGCATTCCAGACTTACGCATCCAATTGAGAAAGAACCATGCCTTCACAACCGCAAACACGCACGCGCCTTGCAATGTCCTTTGCTGATGACGGAACCGAATACCGGGACCTCAATGGCAACGGGATCATGGATCCCTACGAGGATCATCGTCTCAGTCCCCTGGAACGAACCGAGGACTTGCTGTCCCGGCTGAGCCTGGAAGAAAAAGCCGGCGTCATGTTCCACACGGTTATTGAGACCGGGCCTGCGGGTTCCCTGCTTGAGACTCCGGGCAACATCAGCAAGTCTCCCACCAGCACCGTGGTGCTTGGGAAGTTGATGAACCACTTCAATATCCATGGGCTGGGCACGGCACGGGAAGCCGCACGCTGGAGCAACTCCCTGCAGGAACTTGCCGAGCGAACACCGCACGGCATTCCGATCACTATCTCCACCGACCCGCGCCACGCCTTCATTGAAAACTCCGGCGCATCGTTCACTGCAGCACATTTCTCCCAATGGCCGGAACCCATCGGCCTCTCGGCGATCGGCAGCCTGGAGCAGATCCGCAGGTTTGCCGATATCGCCAGGCAGGAGTACACGGCTGTTGGCATTCGGGCCGCGTTGCATCCTACGGTGGATCTGGCCACCGAGCCCCGATGGTGCCGGCAGGCCGGCACCTTCGGACAGGATTCCGAGCTGAGTTCACAGTACGTGGTGGAGTACCTGCAGGGGTTCCAAGGGGATACCCTGGGCCCGGGCAGCGTGGCCTGCACTACCAAACACTTCCCCGGGGGCGGGCCCCAGCGGGACGGCGAGGATGCGCACTTCCCCTACGGGCGCGAACAGGTCTACCCGGGTGGACGGTTCCAGGAGCATCTGGCTCCCTTCCGCCGCGCGATAGCCAATCAGACCAGCGCCATCATGCCGTACTACGGCATGCCGGTCGGGCTCGAACTCGACGGCGAACCCGTAGAGGAAGTGGGGTTCGGCTACAACAAGCAAATGATCACCGGCCTCCTCAGGGGCAAGCTTGGTTACGACGGTGTTGTCCTCAGCGACTGGGAACTGGTCAATGACAACCTGGTGGATGACCAGGTACTCCCGGCGCGTGCCTGGGGTGTCGAGGATCTCAGCGCGTCCCAAAGAATGCTGAAGATTCTCAATGCGGGCGTGGATCAGTTCGGCGGCGAAGAATGTACCGATCTCCTCATCAACCTGGTGAGGCAGGGACTCGTCGCCGAGGAACGTATCGATGAATCTGTTCGGCGGTTGTTGCTGGTGAAGTTCCAGCTGGGACTCTTCGATAACCCGTTCGTGGATGAAGATGAGGCTGATCGAATTGTCGGAAATGCGGAATTCCGGCGCGAAGGTCGGATCGCCCAGAGCCGTTCAGTGACGGTGCTCAAAAACGGCCCGTCAAACAGTACTGCCCTTCTTCCTTTGACAGGCTCACCCTCGCTGTATGTGGAGGGCATGGACCCAGCCAACGTCACAGGGTTCGGTTCCGTCACCACGAACCCTGACGAAGCCGACGTCGCGCTTGTCCGGCTGATCGCTCCTTGGGAACATCGGGATGACCTCTTCTTGGAGAAGCATTTTCACGCGGGCAGCCTTGACTTCCCGCCGGGCCTTATCGCGCGGCTTCGCTCGTTGGCGGCCCGGGTTCCCCTGATCATCGACGTGTGTTTGGACCGACCTGCCATCCTGACGCCGCTCACGGAATTTGCGTCAGCCATCGTCGGGACTTTCGGGGTCTCAGATCCGGCACTCCTCGACGCCCTGTTCGGACGTGTCCAGCCCCAGGGCCGCTTGCCGTTCGAGCTACCCCGATCCATGGACGCCGTCCGAGCGTCCCGGGCGGACGTCCCTGGCGACACCGCCGATCCCCTATACCCGTTTGGGCACGGCCTGGACCTGCCTCAGCGAACAAGCCCCGGAAAACAGACCGAAAGCTGAATCCATTACACAGTCAGGATTTTTCTCATGAACCATTTGTCGTCAGGTACGTCCGGAAAACCAAGTGCTACGCGTCGCCACGTCCTCGCAGGGGCGGCGGCAGTCGCCGTCGCGGGTTTGGTCTCGGCCACCACGCAAGCCGGCATAGCTGTGGCAGGTACCCGTCCGACGTCGGACGATCCGTTTTCATCCCGCGGCCGTTTCAAGGGTGGAATCGATCGCAAGGTCATCAACCAGTGGGCGCAGGACACGTGGAATTCGTTGGTGGCGATGACTCATCCGGAGACCGGCCTGCCCGCCGACTACATCGGGGAATCAATCAAGGACCCCCAGCGGAGCGGCTTCACATCGCCCACCAACATCGGGGGCTACATGTGGAGCACAATCGTGGCCCGGGAACTGCAGATCATCAGTGCCAAGGAGTGCCGGGACCGCCTGGCCCAAACGCTCACCACGTTGTCCGGCCTCAAACACCATGAGCCCAGTGGCATGCTTTACAACTGGTACGACGAAAGTACCGGGGAAGTCATAACATCGTGGCCGGAAAACGGCCAACCGGTGACGCCGTTCCTCTCGAGCGTGGACAACGGCTGGTTCGCTGCGTCGCTGATGGTGGTTCGCAATGCAGAGCCGAAGGTTGCTGCGCTGGCCAACAGCATCTTGCGTCGGATGGACTTCGGGATCTTCTACAACAAGGACGCACGCCCCGGCGTCGGCGCAGGCCTGCTGCGTGGCGGGTTCTATGATCAAAAGCCCGACGTCGGCACGGTCCAGGGAAACTATTTGGGCAAGGGACCCGATGTCTTCTACACCCTGAACCACTACGACGTCACCAACTCCGAACCCAGGATTGCAACGTACATCGGGATTGCCCTCGGACAGCTTCCCCCGGCCCACTACTTCGCCACCCTGCGGGTCTTCCCGGACACTTGCGATTGGTCCTGGCAGGAACAGAAGCCCGTAGGTGAGCATCGTACCTATCACGGGATTGACGTGTTCGAGGGTGCTTACACCTACCGTGGGATGCGCTTGGTGCCGAGCTGGGGCGGCGATATGTTCGAGTCGCTGATGCCTGACTTGTTTGTTCCCGAAGCAGACTGGGCACCGAAAGCATGGGGAATCAACCATCCTCTGACCGTCCGTGCACAGCGGGAATTCGGTTTGGACGACGCCAAATACGGGTACTGGGGATTCTCCCCAGCCAGCCATCCAAACGGCGGATATTCCGAATGGGGTGTGGACGCAATCGGCATGAGCAGCGATGGATACCCTTCCGACGTGGAGAGAACAAGCGTCGACAACGGCTTCGAAGGCTGCCGCCCCGCCACGAACCCAAACCCGTCCTGGGGCGATGGAGTGGTCACGCCGCACGCCGCTTTCCTCGCCATGGAGTACGAACCCGTTGAGGCGTACCAGAACCTTCAGAAAATACAGCGTGATCTTGGCGCGTACGGCCTCGGTGGATTCTTCGACGCCGTGGCGGTCAAGTCCGGTACTGTCGCCCGGCGTTACCTTTCGCTCGATCAGGCTATGGTGCTGGGTGCCATCGGGAACGTCTTTGGCAACAACGTGATTCGCCGTAATTTCGTACGCGGAGAAGTGGAGAAAGTCATTAAGCCACTCATCGAGGTCGAGGAGTTCGGCGCGGGCGTGCTCTAGGAGGTCCCAAAAACGAATGCCCGCCCACTTCCGCACACGCGGGAGCGGGCGGGCATTCGTCGTTAAAGGGGGTGATGTGACAGAGGAACCGGCAAAACCCGGCGGGAAGTGGAAGAGGAACCGGCAAAACCCGGCGGGAAGTGATAGAGCAACGGACCTGCTGGACGCTCTGTCACATAACAACGCCATATTCGAAACGCTCTATCACCCATAGAAACGCGGGCCGGGCTACTTGCGGGACACTTGGACGATCGAGGGTCGCGGGGCGCGGGCCGCGCCGGGTGCCGGGGTGGATCCGGCACCGACGTAGTCCGGGAACAGCGAGTTGGGGGCCGCGAATGTGCCGTCTTCGCCGGGGTGCTGGACGGCTACGAACACTGTCCGCTCGTCGTCGTGAATGATCGGGCCACAGGTCTCGGCGTCGCGCGGGACGGAGAGGAACTGCTCCACCTTTCCACGCTCCGGTCCGTCGAGGGTGACCTTGAACAGGCCGTCGTTGTAGCCGATCGTCGATGGAGCACCGTCGGTGGAAATCCAGAGGTTGCCCACGGAGTCGAAGGCCACGTTGTCCGGGCAGGAGATCGGCGAGACCTTGTCTGCCGGGAAGCCCGAAAAGTACGTGGACCCGTTCGCTGCGGGATCGCCGGCAACCAACAGGAGGGTCCAATTGAATGCCGTGCCGGTCTGGCCCGGAGCCTCGGTGATCTCGACGATGTGACCGTCGCGGTTCAATGTGCGCGGATTGACCTCCGTGGCGCCTTCCTTGCCGGTCTTTCCGCGGTCCGAGTTGTTGGTGCACGCAACGTAGACCTTGCCGGTCAGCGGGTTCGGTTCCACGTCTTCGCAACGGTCCATCTTGGTGGGGCCTACCTTGTCCGCCGCAAGCCGGGTGTACACGAGTACTTCGGCCACGGACATGCCCGGCACAGCTGACTGCCCGTTCACGACCAACGGGAGCCATTCACCGGAACCGTCAAAGGCACCATCTGCGGGAAGTTTGCCGGTGCCGTCGATTTCCGAGACCGGGGAATCACCGGTGAACCGGGCAACGTACAGGTCACCTTCGGACAACAGGTTCATGTTGTTCTTGCGTGCCTCGGCTGAGTCGCCGGGCTTGTAGAAACCCTTGGACACGAACTTGTAGAGGTAGTCGAAGCGCTCGTCGTCGCCCATGTAGGCCACCACGCGGCCGTCGGGGGCGACGATCACGTTGGCGCCTTCGTGTTTGAAACGGCCCATGGCGGAGTGCTTCTTGGGGGTGGATGAGGGGTCGAAGGGATCAACTTCCACTATCCAGCCAAAGCGGTTGGACTCGTTGGCGTAGCCGGGGTTCCGGGTATCGAAACGGGGTTCGTCGAGTTCCCACTGACGGGTGGTGGGTTTCGCGGCCAGGCCGTAGCGCTTATCCTCTGCCGAGGATCCCGGCGCTGCGAAGTAGCCGTTGAAGTTCTCTTCACCGGACAAGATAGTGCCCCACGGGGTGGTGCCTCCGGAGCAGTTGCCCAGGGTTCCCTTGATCCACCGGCCTGCGGGGTCATCGATGGTGGCGACCAGGTTGGTGCCAGCCGCGGGACCAGTCAGCTCATAGATAGTGTCCGTCAGGAAACGACGGTTGCGGGGTGCGCCCTGGACGTAGTTCCACGGCTTGTTCTTGTTCTTCCGCTCGAGTTCCACAACAGCCAGGCCGTGGGCGGCACGGCCGATAGCCCGTGCTTCTGCGGCGTCAAAGCCGACGGGCAGCATGAGGTTCTCATTGGTGTACTCGTGGTTGGTGAACAGGACTGCCCGGCGGTCCTTGGAGCCCGGGATCGGGAGGATATCCGTGTAATCGTTGTTGTAGCCGAACTGGCGGGCCTGGGCGGCGGCGGTCTGGTTGTTGAGATCGAAGGCCGGTGAATCGGCGAACAACGGATCGCCCCAGCGGATGATCGGCCTCCACTCGAAACCTTCCGGCACGGTAAACGCGTCCACCGAGGCGTCCACGGGCTTGATGGGAGCAAACGTGAGTTTGGACTTGCCGAATCCCTTCTTTGCAGCGTCGGAAAGCCCGCTGCCGGAGTCAGCCACGGCGGCGTCGGTACCCGTTCCGCCAAGTACGACGGCGAGCGCCCCGGCGGCGCCCAGGCCAAGGGCGGCGCGGCGGGACATGGCGGTTGAGGCGATGTCGCGGAAGTAACCGTTGGAGCTGGTGTTGCAGACATCGCCTGCACAAGCGTTGTCGCACTTGAGGGCACACGTGACCGCGCTCCGCTTTCCCTTCGTGTGGCCGAGCATGGGCAACAGCGGGAACGTGCGACGGGTTGTTTCAGACATGGGGACCTTCCAGACTTGTACGAGGTTCCCGCTGAGCCTTTCAGCGGAACCCAACGCTGGAAGGACATTCCGGTTAAGGCTTGGTGAATAGATTGCCGGGGGCCGCCTCCAGGACTGCATGGACCCGGCCCAGGCGGTCCAACCACCAGTCCCGGCGTTCCCCGGTGGCTGCGTACTGCTCCAGCAGCCCGGGATCGGCGACGGCCTCGCGGAGGCGGATGGCGCCGTCGTCGGCTACCAAGGGGTCCAACGTTATGTCCGAGGCGAACAAGGAAACCGTGCCGAGGCCGCAGGCATAGGGCAGCGATGGCAGTGCGGCTGCGAGCGCGAGCCCGGCGCGGATTCCCACCGAGGTATCCAGGGCGGAGCTGACGACGGCGGGCAGGCCGGCTTGGGCGACGATGTCCAGGGCGCGTGCGACTCCCCCAAGCGGCGCCACTTTGACAACTATCAGGTCGGCAGCGCCGGCCTTTGCTACACGGAGGGGGTCCTCTTCCTTGCGGACGCTTTCGTCGGCAGCGATGGGCACGGGGATTCCCGTTGCTGCAAGACGGCGCCGCACCTCTGCCAAGCCTTCAATGGTGGGGACAGGTTGTTCGGCGTATTCGAGCCCGACAGCCGAGAGCCTGCCCAACGCGTCAACGGCCTGGTCAACATCCCAACCGCCGTTCGCGTCCACCCTGATGGAAGCATCGGGCAACGCTTCACGAACTGCGGTGACCCTGGCGATGTCCTCCGCCACGTCCTGCCCGCGTTCTGCCACTTTGACCTTCACCGCGTCCACGCGTCCGAACCGGGCCAGCACCTCCGGTACCCGGTCAGCGGAAACGGCCGGGACGGTGGCGTTCACCGGAATGGTGTCCCGCAGGGCCGGCGGAAATCCTTGCCAGCCGGCTTCCAGGGCGGCAGCGAGCCACCGGGAGGATTCGTCGTCCCCGTATTCGGGAAAGGGACAGAATTCGCCCCACCCAAGAGGTCCCTTCAGAAGGAGCGTCTCCCGCTGCATAATGCCGCGGAAGTTGACCCGCATGGGCAGCGAAACAACGCGGGCAGATTCCTGTAATTCTTCAAGCGAAGGGAGCATAGTGCCACTGTACCGGCGGGTTTTTGGCGTTGAGGCGGCCAAGCCGGGCTATGTGGAGAACTATTCCACCCAGAACTTCCGGACGTCGCCCACCGCCGCAATCAAGCGCTCGTGCGGAAGGTTGTATGAGCTTTCGGGCATCCGGAGCCCATCCCACTTCACCACCACTTTTGTGCCGGCTTCAAGGGGGAGCGGCCAGAGCCAGTATCTGGCGGTCCCGTGGACTTGCTCGTCGTTGCCGCCGGCTCCCCCGCCGCCCAGCACCGACAAGACCGGACCTTCCACCTCGTCCCCCTCGGACAGTGCGGGACCCGGCCTTGAAGCGAGGGCCTTGCGTCCGTCCCCGTATCCGACTCCCACCATCAGCCCGGATGCAGCGGCTACCGGCGATCCCGGCGGGATGAACGCCTGGTCCATGGTGTCCCGCCACTCGCTTCCTGTCTTGCCGTCGCGGCGGGCCGTCCAGACGAATTCCAGAACGCAACCTGTTGAGTAGACGTCCGCGGATTTCAGGGCCACCACCATGCGGTCGTCGCCATAGATGAACCCGCCGATGTGCACCACACCGGGGAGTTCGTCAGACGGCGGTCCCGCCCAGCCCGGGCGTGGCGGAGTGGACTGATGAAACCGTTCCGGTGGCTCGGAAGCGGGCTCGAAGAAGGTCATGATCCATGCTTACACCGACTTGCCGCCAATGTGGAGAACTGCTTGTGAAGCGAGAGGACGCAACCGCGATATCCTCGATTCGACACTTAAAAAGGGGGACTCATGACTCAGGGTTTCAACAGCTCAGCAACTCCTCCGGGATGGTACCCGGATCCTTCACAGCCCCAGCAGATGCGTTGGTGGGACGGAGTTCAGTGGACCCAAAATGTGGCTCCGGGACCTGCTCAATACATGCCCGTCCAGCGGCCGCTGATCAGCAACGAGACCCCCGTTTACAACCCGTTCATCTGGGCCATTGTCCTGTTGCCGCTTGTGGCAATCTTCCTGCTGCTGACGTGGCAGCCCGAGTTCCGGTATTTGAACACCCGGCAAGGGACCACTTTTGACCCCACGTCCATGTACACCCCGGGTTTCTTCCTGATGCAGATCTCAAGCTTCCTGGTGTGGGGCGTGAGTGTCTTCCTGGCCTATCTGGACTACCAGCGACTCTCCCGCTCCGGGGTGGTCCGGCCTTTCCACTGGGCGTGGTGCTTCCTGAGCGGGACCGTCTATGTCATTGGCCGGTCCGTCATTGTCCGCAAGGTGGCTCAGGGCCGCGGTTTGGCGCCAATCTGGGTCCTCATCGGAACGATAGTGGTCTCCTTTATTGTTGCCGCCATCTGGTTCTCCAACTTCATGACGCAGCTCTACTCGCAGATCGGCTACTCGATCAACGCATAAACACGGGATGGGCGACGTCCACAGCCTCACACGCGTTAGGTAGACTGCTAATCGAGGCAGGAACGGAAGGACCCCCGATGAACCGCAAGGCAACCGCACTGGACGTCGCCAAAAGAGCGGGGGTGTCCAGGAGCGCGGTTTCCCTTGTTCTCAACGGCAGGGGCGACGGAAACGTCGCAAAGGAAAGCCAGGAACGCATACGTTTGGCGGCGCAGGAGCTGAACTACTCCCCCAACGCGATCGCACTGAGCCTCCGGAACCAGCGTTCGCGGGTGATCGGAATCCTGTCCGATGAAGTGGTGGTCAGCCCCTTCGACGGCAACATCATCGGCGGCGCCGACGACGTCGCCCGCAGCCGCGGTTTCGTCACGGTGGTCATGGACACCGAGCGCGATACCGCCCGGGATGCGGGAGCGATCGAAACGCTCCTCGACCGGCAGGTTGACGGCTTGATGTACGTGACCGTAGGCCTGAAACCACTTGAGGTTCCGCCCGGTATGGAGCGCGTGCCGTCCGTCCTTGCCAATTGCTACGACGCCCATCCCCGGCCACGTCTCCATCACGTCATCCCGGATGAAGTCACCGGCGGACGCGAGGCCACGGAGCATCTGATTCAGTTCGGCCACCGCGACATCGCTTTCCTTGCCGGTTCCGAGGATTCCCCCGCCTCGCCCCTCCGCATCGAGGGCTACCGCGAGGCCTTCGCCTCCGCGCAACTCCCGGTCACCGATGCGCGGATAGCGCACGCCGGCTGGGATATTGACGACGGTTACAAGGGGGCGATGCGATTGCTCGACGGCGTGGTCCCGGCTGAGCGGCCCACCGCCATCATGTGCGCGAACGACAGGCTCGCCGTCGGGGTGGTCCTCGCCGCTGCCCGCCTTGGCCTCAGCATCCCGGGCGACCTCTCCGTGATGGGCTACGACGACGAACACCGCATCGCCAACACCATGGTCCCCGCCCTCACCACCATGGCCCTCCCCCTGCGCGAGATTGGCCGCGAGGCGATGACCAGGTTGCTGGACGCGATCGAGGACGGTAAAACCACGACGGCGGAGCCCACCGTTGAGACGATGGTCCCCTGCCGCTTGGTCTTGCGCGAGTCCACCGGACCGGCAACGCGCTAGGCGGACCCATAGCGAGGCCGGCAAGGCGGGACACAGCGAGGCCCGCAACGGAAACCGCTGCGGGCCTAACAACTGATATGGCCTAGCGGGGCAGGGTCAGTTCCCACACATCGGCGGTGGCACCGGCGGTAAGCTCCAGCGTCCAGGACTCCCCGGCCAACGGGTACGCCCGGAGGGTGGTTGCGACGGATCCGGAGCGGTACACCTCCACCAGCGAGGCGTCGATGAAGATCCTCAGCTTCTCCCCTGCAGCAACCGCTCCGGAGTACACAAGCTGCTCATCCGCATCGGACACGAGCCGCAAGGAAACCTCCCCGGCGCCGCGCACCAATACCTCCGCGAACGCCGGAATATCCACCGAGCCCGAAGCGTCAGAAGCCACGGCAGCACCCCGGTACGCGGAAACCTCCGGCGCGGGGGCAACAACCAGTGCTCCATCAGCTACAGACAGAAGGCGCGGGTGCGTCAGCACGCCCGACCATCCGGCGTCGTCGATTTCTTCCTGGGTGCGGCCCCGGCGGCCGTCGCGTCCGGGACCTTCGTTGGCCCAGCCCCACATCAAGGCAGAAGCAGAGGCAACAGCCGAAGACGCATCCGGGGAGCTGTAAGCGAGCTGCACGATCTGCGGCGCGTAGAAGTCGCGCCCCAGGTCGGACTTGCCACCCGTAGCGGCAGTAAACACGGGCAGCCCGGTTTCCGGATCCTGGGAAAGGGAGCCGATCAGGTGCCCCACGCCGTTGGCGTGCTCGTGGTCGTCGCCGGAGAGCCAGAGGGAGAACATCATGACCCACGTTGAACCGCCGCCGGCAACGGGCACCTCCACCAGTTGCGGGCACTCCCAGATCTCTGCCGGTGCGTGCATCGCGGCCACGGGGTCGGAGGAGGTCAACCAGATGCCTTTGTACTCCCAGTTCTCCATGTCTTCCACGGAGTAGAGCAGCAATGCCGCCCGCCCGTCCGCCAGGCCTGCGCCTTGGATGGCGTAGCGGGCGCCGTTGAAGCGGAAGATGAACGGATCCCGCACGGCCGTCACCATGGGGTCCGTCGGCATGGAGGCAGCAACGAGGCCGTCCTGGTTCCAGGAAACAAGGTCGGAAGAGCCGCGGGCGATCACTACCTGCGAGTGGCCGCCGTGATCCTGCACGCCCGAGTACGCAGCCGTGGGAACCCCGTCATCCAGCGTGACTACGCCGGTCCAGCATCCTGCCGAGTCCGGCCCGCCGGCCTGGGGGACCAACGCAACGGGGTGTTCTTCCCACTGCACCAGGTCCGCGGAGCTGACGTGTCCCCACTGGATCAGCCGGTGGCGGGCGGAGTCCGGGTTGTACTGGAAGAAGACGTGGTACTTGCCGTCGATGTAGCTGACGCCGTTGGGATCGTTGATCCAGCCCTGTGCCGGACGAGGGTGGAAGCGCGGGAACGCCGGGTCGGGGTGCGTAGCCGCACGGGCGAGGGAGGAATCAAGAGCAAGGTCCGTCATTGGAATGCCTTTCACAAGGTGGAGGTTATTTGCCCGTACCTGCGGTGAGCCCGTCCTGCAGCGCACGCTGCCCGAACATGAACACCACCAACGCGGGAATCATGGAGAGGACAACACCGGCCAGCACCACGGAGATGCTTCCTGTGCCGAGGTTGCCTTGGAGCGAGACCAGGCCGAGCGGGAGCGTGAAGTTTTGCTCGGAGATGGTCATGATGAGCGGCCGGAAGAATTCGTTCCAGTGGAAGTTGAAGGCCAGGATGCCCACGATCGCCAGGCCGGGCATCGCCAGCGGCGCGTACACGGAACGGAACGTCCGCCAGGGCGAGGCGCCGTCGATCGCTGCCGCTTCAGCGAGGTCGGCCGGGAGTCCCATGAAGTATTGCCGCATCAGGAACGTACCGAACGCCGTCGGGATGGCCGGAAGGATCAGTGCGAGCAGCGTGTCCGAGAGGCCTACGCCGCGGATCAGCATGAACACGGGAACGATCGTTACCTGCGCCGGCACCATCATGGTGGCCAGCACAATCGAGAACAGCGCTCCGCGTCCCCGGAAGCGAAGGTGCGCGAAGGCGTATCCTGCCAGCGCCGCCGTGATCATCTGCCCGATGGCGATCAGTCCGGTCACCAGCGCACTGTTCAGCACCAGCCCCAGGATGTTCAGCTGCTTGAAAACCTGGCTGTAGGAGGTGAAGTCGGGGTTGAGCGGCAGGAAGGCGGGCGGCAGTTTGAAGGATTCCGACGGCGGCCGCAGCGAGGTGGACAGCGTCCAGAGGACGGGGCCCAGGACAAAAACGGACGCGATCAGGAGGGCGACGATCCGCCAGGCCACGGACCAGTCGCGCTTCTTCCGCAGGACAGGCCGGGCCGTGCTTTCAACACGTTCAGAAATGGTGGTCATGGCTGGCCTTACTGGTAGAAGACGAATCGTTTGCTGAGCCGGAACTGCAGGGCCGTGATGGCCATGATGATCAGGGTGAGGATCACGCCGATCGCCGAGGCCTGGCCGAACTCAAGCCGCTGGAATGCGGACTCGAAGATCACCATCACGGCTGTCCGCGTGGAGTCGCCCGGTCCGCCCCGGGTGAGCACGTAGGGCTGATCGAAGACTTGGAGGGCGTTGATGATCGCCATCACGGAGGCCACCAGCGTGGTGGGGCTCAGAAGCGGCAAGGTGACGTACCAGTGCTTGCGCCAACCGGTGGCACCGTCCAGGGACGCGGCCTCGTAGGTTTCCACCGGGATCGAGGCGAGGCCGCCGATGAACAGGAGGAAAGAGAACCCGAAGTTCTGCCACACGTAGACAAGAATCACGACGGCGGCAGACCCGCCTGGCGTCGTCAGCCACGGAACCGCGGGGATGCCGATGAGCGAAAGCAGCCAGTTCACGACGCCGAACTGCTCGTTGAACAGGTAGCGCATGAAGATGGAAACGGATGCCGCGGACAGGATCAGCGGGAAGAAGAACGCCGAGCGGAAGAAGACCCGGAGCCAGGCCGGGAGCTTTTCCTGGACCATGATCGCCAGGCCCAGCGCCAACCCCAGCTGGAGGGCCACTGCCACCACCACGAACACGATGGTGTTGAGGAAGGACACCCGGACCGTGGGGTCCTGGACGACCTCGGCGAAGTTATCGAAACCCACGAACGTCGGGGCCGAGATGATGTCCCAGCGGAAGAACGCGAGCGCTATGGAGGCCACGATCGGCAGGAGGGTGAACAGGCCCATGCCAACGATGGTTGGGGCAAGGAATGCCCACGGGAGCCACCGTTGCTGGGCCCGGCTCCGTTTGGAAGCTGGACTGCTTCCGGGGGCCGAGGCCCGGGCATTGCCCGTTGTGGTTCGGGTGACAGTGCTCATGGCTGCCTCCTCAAGGCCAGTTCAAGATCGCGTTGCATGGATTCGAGTGCTTGTTTGAGTTGCCGCTCGTCCCCGCTGACAGCCAGGGATACGTTTTTCATGAGGGCGGTCTCGACGGCAGCCTGCTGGGGAGGCGCCGGAATGGGGCCAGTTGTGGGGAACTTGTCCAGGGTGTCGTAGAAGACGTTCCAGTGGCGGGGGCCGGTGCCGGCGTAGAGCTGCTGGTTGGCCATGGACCGGCGGGCCGGGGTGGTGTTGGGCGTCGGGAAAATGATCTGCATGGCTTCGAGGCTGGCGCTGAACTTCACCCACTCCCAGGCGGCGTCCTTGTCCTTGGCGGTCTTCATGATCGCGTAGCCGGCCGTGCCGAACTGGTGCCGCTGGGTCCGCCATTTGGGGAAGAACTGGACGTCGAATCCGTCCTCGGTCATCCCCGCCTCGTGGAGGCCTTGCACCCAATAGCCGCCCGCCGGCGTCGTACCTATGCGGTTGGAGGCGAAGAGACCGATCAACGAGCTTCCGCCGCCTTCTTCGGGCCGGACGCCGAGGCCGTCCTTGACCAGTCCGCGGAGGTAGTCGAATGATTCGAAGACGCGGGGGTCATCGGCGTTGGGCTCGAGCCATTGGTAGCCGCCGGAACGCAGGCTGCGGGAGGGATCATTGCCGTAGAAACCGTCCCACAGCCATTCCCCGCCGCCGGACTTTGTTTCCTTGAGGAAGCTGGTGTCATTGGCGTAGAGCCACGGGACCACTCCGCCGAAGAGCCGGTTGGTCCAGTAGTACGGCGTGAAGTCGGACGGCTTGGCCTTCTTCATCGCCGCGAGGGTGGCGCGGAAGTCCGTGTGGGTCCAGTCCTCGGCGGGGCGTTCCAGCCCGGCCGCGCGCAGGGACGCAGTGTTGTAGTACATGTTGGCTGCGTTCCAGTCGATGGGGAGCTGGAACAGGCTGCCCTTGTACATAAACGCTTCCACCAAGCTCGGGTGGACATCCTCGAAGTATTCCTTCATGTCCGCAGCGTCGCGACGAAGGTAGTCGTCCAAGGGGTGGGCGAGCTTCTCAGCGAAAAGCTGGGCGCCTTCGGTTGCCACGTACACAACGTCCGGCGGGGTGCCTGCGGCCACCATGGTGAGGATCTTGGTAAAGAAGTCCTTCCAGTCCACGGCTTGGATGGCCTGGACTTTGACTTTGATCTCGGGGTGGACCTTGGCGAAAGCGTCAATGACTTTCTGGCGGGCTGCGGCGTCCGCTGCGGTGCCCATGATGGCGATGCTGAGGCTGTTGTCTCCCCGGCCGGGGATGTCTGTTCCCGTGAGTCGCGGCCACGACGCCGCCGTCACTCCAACAATCCCGGCACCGAGGGCTGTGAGGGCTGTCCTGCGTGTGAATTGACGCAAAGCCCCATTGGTTCCCGGCATTCTGAATTTCCCTTCCTAACACGTGTTAGGAACTGTAGACCTGCCACCTAACACGTGTCAAGCGTCACAGGAAAGTTGCCTGAATCTCACCATCGCCTCCGCGGCGTGCGTGCGGCTCACATGAGGCATCCAGCGAATTATGGCAATGTAGGAACAATGAGTTCCCAGCAGTTCCGGGTAGGCGGAAGGTCGAGCAAACGGCCACTCAAGGAGCGTGCAGCAGGCGCGGGCACGGGCTTCTTGTTCTGCCTGCTGACCGTCGCGTGCATGGTCGGCCTGTTTGCCACGTATTACTTCTTTGTCCGCACCACCATGGGGCAGTTCATCGACGAGTCAGCCCTGGTCGAGGCCAAGGAACTGAGCGGTTCGGCGGGCAAGGCTTCCACGGGATTCCTGGACGCGCTGCCAGTCACTTCCCTGGTCATTGCCGCCGTCGTGGTTTTGTTCGTGACGGTCGCCCGGCAACGCTGGACAGCCGCGGGCATCGCCGTCGCGGCCTGCATAGCGGCCAACGTCGCAACCCAGGTGCTGAAGTTCCTGATCCCGGACCGCCCGGACCGTGGCGTCCAGACGCTGGAGCTGAACTCACTCCCCTCAGGGCACACTACTTTGGCCGCGTCAGCCGCCGCCGCTGTCTTCCTCATGGTTTCGCCGCGCTGGCGGCCCCTGGCCGGTTTCCTTGGCAGCACGTTCGCGGTGGCCACCGGCGTCTCGACGCTCATCAACCAGTGGCACCGTCCCGCCGATGTGGTTGCGGCCTTCCTCGTGGTGGGCGCAGTCATGCTCCCCGCCGGGTGGCTTATCCTCCGCAGCGGGAACCAATGGAACCTGTGGCGTGGTTACGGAGAGCACTGGGCGTCCTCCCGGCTGTGGGTGATGCTCACCGTTTTTGCCGTGCTGGCTGCAGGCGCCGTTGCCGCATACTCACTGCTGCAAGTGATGCCCGGGCTGAGTACGGACAGCACCGTGGATTACTTCTGGGTCGGTACAGCCTTTATTGTGCTCGCCGGCTACCTCTCCGCACTGGGCAGCATCTGGCTGTTCGGCATGGCGGCGAGGAAGCGATAAAGCACGACGGCGGGTGGTTGGGCGTCGCTACAAATTCCGCCCCTTGCCTATCCGGCCGAATATAACAAGGCTTCACCGTATTACTTCCGAGTAGTAGATTCTGCGCTACCGCGCCCGGCCACCAGATACCGGGTCCGATCAGGGAGATGCATGAAATGCACACAACGCACCATCTGCTAACCAGGAAAAAGTTCAGGGTCCTCGCTGCCGGAGCGGCAACGTCGGCCCTTCTTTCTGTCGCGCTCACGCCGCCGGCACTGGCTGCCACTGCCACGGACACACAAGCGTTACGGGATGCTGTCTCGGCAGGCTCAATCGTCGATCACCTTGAGCAGCTACAGGCCATCGCGGAGGCCAACGACGGCAACCGCACCGCAGGTTCCTCCGGCCACGAGGCTTCTGCCGAGTACATTGAGTCCCAACTGAAGGCGGCCGGTTACACCCCGCAACGGCAATACTTTGATTACGTGAAATTCAACCTCACCGGCGAGGCCTTCGAACGGCTGACACCAACACCCCGCACGTACACGGCAGACGAGTTCGCGGCCATGTCCTACTCGGGTTTCGGCGATGTCAGCGGCACCGTAACGGCAGTAGATATCAACTTGTCCGGCGACCGTGCTTCCACCAGCGGTTGTGAAGCTGCTGACTTCGCAGGCTTTACAGCGGGGAATATCGCCCTCATCCAGCGCGGCACCTGTCCCTTCAATACCAAGGCCGTGAACGCCCAAGCTGCCGGAGCCTCGGCGGTCATCATCTTCAATCAGGGAGACGCCGATGACCGGCTGGACAGGGTTGACGGGACCTTGGGTGCTCCGACTGCGGATAACCCGGAGGTAACCATCCCGACGGTAGGCACGAGCTTTGCCGTTGGTGAGGAACTGGCCGGACTACCGGGAGCCACCGCACGGGTTATGGTTTCCGGCGACACTGAGCCGATAAAAACCTTCAACGTCCTGGCCGACACCACGGGCCGGACTGACCGCACCGTGCTGGTGGGCGCACACCTGGACTCTGTTGCCGAAGGCCCCGGCATCAATGACAACGGCTCCGGCTCGGCAACCATCCTGGAGACTGCCCTGCAGTTCTCGAAGCTGGGAATCACCCCCGAAAACAGGGTCCGGTTTGCTTGGTGGAGCGGTGAAGAGGACGGCCTGATCGGTTCCGACTACTACGTGGCGCAGCTCAGCAAGGCAGACCTTAAAAACCATGCCCTGAACCTGAACTTCGACATGGTTGCCTCACCGAACCCCGTCCGCTTTGTTTACGACGGTGACGGCAAGCAGCTCGGTACGGCCGGTCCCAACGGTTCCGCGCAGATCGAAAAGACCTTCCTGGACTACTTCGCCTCGCAAGGGTTGGCTACCGAACCCACGGAGTTCGACGGACGTTCGGACTACTTCGGGTTCATCGAGAACGGCATTCCTGCCGGTGGCCTGTTTACCGGTGCCGAGGAGATTAAGACTACCGAGCAAGCTGCCGTCTATGGTGGCACGGCCGGTGTTGCCTATGACCCCTGTTATCACCAGGCCTGCGATGACATCGACAACATCAACACAGCTGTTCTGGAGCAAATGGCGGACGCCGTTGCCCACGCTACGTTGACGTTCGCCATGACGCAGTCCGCGGTCAACGGTACGGCCAACGGCAAGGGCGGAAAGCTGAGCATGGAGTTCAAGGGCAGCAAGGCAGTCCGCTAGCCTTCCTACCCGGTCCCGGGCGGCTGCAGGTCTACCGAGAGGTGGATCTGCGGCCGCTCGCTAGTAGTTCCTGCGGTGCTTCAACCGGGGTATGGCAATGGCGAAAACGATCGCCGCGGCAAAGCCCAACAAACCGGTCGCCCACACCCCGGCTGCGAGGGAAACGGCGGCCGTCAGCCCAGAGAGCAGCACCGGCCCGCCGGTTGCCCCCGCGTCGGCGATGAAGCGCCAGATCCCCAGGAAATGGCTCCGCCCGTTGTCCGGTGAGAAGTCGGCTCCCAAGGTCATGATCAGCCCGGAGCTGATGCCGTTGCCGAAGCCGATCAAGAGTGCCACCAGGAGCAGCGGAACAAACGCGCCCGTGAACGGGATCAGGACCAGTGCAGCGCCCATGATCACGGTGGACGGCACGGCCACCCATTGCCGCCCCTTGCGATCCATGAGCTTTCCCGCCGGGTAGAACACCAGCATGTCGATCGCGCCGGACAACCCGAAGATCAGCGAGGCGTGAGTCGCATCCATCCCCAAGTGGTCAGCCCACAGCGGGATAACCACCTGCCGTGATGCCCTCAGTGCGCTGAGCAGCAGTATGCCGAAGCCCACGGACAGGAACACCCCGGCATGGGACGCGGCAACCTGCCGGAGCGTCGATGCCGGCGGTACCGGTCCGCCGTCGGACGTTCCGGGAGCCACGAGGTCCGGGATGGTCAGCGATAACGCTGCGGCCGCCATCATCCCGGCAAAGCCCACCCAGTAGGCTCCGCTGATTCCGGCGAACTGCATGACGGCAGCACCGATGAACGGACCGATGAAGATGCCGATCCTGGTGACCCCGCCCAGCGTCGAGAGTGCCCGGGCGCGGTACATGACCGGCACGGCCTCGGTGAGGTACTTCTGCCGGGCAAGGTTGAAGACGCTGGAACACATGCCCACCAACGTCATCGACGCCGCGAGCAACCAGATACCGTGATCAAGTTGGGGCGCAAAAGCAGCTGCTCCCAGAGCCAAGGCCCCGGCCGCACCCGCTCCGACGATCGCCCAGCGTTCACCAAACTTGATAGTGATGATCGAGGCCGGAATGTTGAAGAGCCACGATCCAAGCCCGATCAACGTGACGATCAATGCCGAGACAGCAACGGAAGCACCCAGGTCCCGCGCTGACAGGGCGATGACCGGCAGCACAGCCCCTTCACCGATACAGAACAGCAGGGCCGGCCCGAAGGCCGGGAGGGCGACGCTGCGAAGGCTGAAGTTCTGGTCTGCTCGGGTGCTTGTCATCCCCTTCATCCTAGGACCGCACCTCAACGGTTTGGCTTCCGCCATGGACAAAGTGGTTGGAGCATACTTAGAGACATTGACCGGCAATGCACCTTGGTGAGGAGGATAAACGCGATATGTCAGTAACACGCGGGCGCTCTGGTAGCGCGAAGAGCAAGACCCATGCGGCCAACCAAGCCTTCACCTTGGGCAGCTCGGTCAAAGTCCGGTTCGGAAAGCGCACTTTCGATGCGAAAGTCATTGAGTGTCACAAGGACCGGGTAACGGTAGAGATCAGTATCGAAGGGGCAAGTGACCCTCTAATAACCTCCTACAGGTCGGATGAAGTCACGACCTAGCAGCGCGGTTGTTGCGGTCCCGGAGACCGGGACCGCAACAACTATCCCTCTAGCCGCGTGTTAGCGACGGAGCGCTACGGTCTTCATGCGGCCCGCCACAGTGAGCACCAGGCCGAGCAAAGCCAGTCCAGCGGCCCAGAGGATGAAGCTCTGGTTCAGCCCCGTGGCTGCCAGTCCGGCGGAGCTTGCGACGGCGGCAGTTGACCCTGCGCCCATCGCACCCTTGGTGCTGGCGGAGGCTGGGGTCACGGTGCCCACCATAGTGTGGTTGAAACCGGCTGTAGCGCCTGAGATACCGGTGTCGGAACCGGGGGTGGTGATCACAGTGTCGACTCCACCGGTGCTGCCGCCTCCGGTTGAGGGGCCCTCAGTGCCGGGAACACCAGTGCTGGGACCGCCGGTGGTCGGCGGAGTATCAACAGGCGGGTTCACAACAGGCGGTTCAACCACCGGAGGGTTCACAACAGGCGGTTCCACCACAGGAGGCTCAACTACCGGAGGGTTCACAACCGGGGGCGTTACCGTTCCAGCGGATTCCCCACCAATGCCTACCGAAGTCGATCCAAGGGTCAGCGGGGCGGTGATCGGAACGATGACCTGCGTTCCCGACAGGAGCCCGTTGTCCCCGGACGTTGTTCCGTTCGTACCCGGCGCTGCAGTTGCGGAGCCAGCCGACGTACCGCCGGAAGTAACGGCCGAGTCACCCAGCACACCGGCCGAAACCGAACCTACAGTCACCGGGGCCGTGATCGGAGCCACCACCTGGGTTCCGGAAGCAACACCATCAGAACCACTCGTCGTCGCACCCGACGCCGCAGGAGCAGAACCCTCCGGAGCTTCCGACGTACCGCCGGACGTAACGGCCGAGTCACCCAGAACACCGGCCGAAACCGAACCAACAGTCACCGGCGCCGTGATCGGAGCCACCACCTGGGTCCCGGAAGCAACACCATCAGAACCACTCGTCGTCGCACCCGACCCCGCAGGAGCCGAACCCGCGGGCGTGGCGGATGTGGCGGAGGAGTCGCCCCCTACACCCACGGCAGTGGCCCCGACATTAACAGGGACCGATATCGGAGCCACTACCTGAGCGCCGGACGCGATGCTGCCATCCCCCGACGTCGTTGCCTGCGCTGGCGCTTGAGCCGGCGCAGCCGTTGTTGCAGCGGGTGTTGTAGACGCCGATGAGTCCCCCAACAGACCCGCCGATGTTGAACCGACAGTCACGGGGACCGTCACCGGAGCAACTATCTGCGTGCCGGAGGCAATGCCATCCGACCCGCTGGTGCTCGCTGCCGGCCCTGTTGGGGCCGGAGCGGCAGTTGTAGCTGGGCCCGTCGCAGTGGAGCCCCCCAGCAGACCCACTGATGACGGGCCCAGGTTTATGGGCGCCGTAACCGGAGCGACAATCTGTGTCCCCGAGGCCACTGACGACGAACCGTCGGTGGTGGGGCTCGTCGATGCGCCTTGTGCCGGAGCGGCAGCCGGAGCAGTCGACGTCGCGGACGAGTCTCCCAAAAGGCCCAAAGCGGTTGATCCCACGTTGATGGGGGCCGTTACCGGAGCCACCACTTGTGTTCCGGATAGGACTCCGTCCTGGCCGCTCGTATCGGCGGCATTTGCAGCTGTAGCACCGACGGCGATCAGGCCCCCGGCAAAGCATGTGCCAATGAGGCACCTGCGGAATGTTGCATTCATTGTGATCTTCTCCTGAAGGTCTTTGTTCCCAGAGACCGCCCGATTGCCGGATGGTCCGATGTCCCGTCTGCCGTGCTCGCAGCAACGGCGCGGTGGGGGAACTAGTCAGGAGATGAGCCGGGATCAAAAGACACCGGCTTGGGATGCTGCTGGTCGCCTGCGGATGCGAGGCCGGAGATGAGGCTCGCAGGGATGATGAGACTGCCGGCGAGGACCGCCGCAGCCTGGTTCGGAGGGCCGTTGGAGGAAGTTCCCGAGCCGGCTGCGGCACCGGAAACGGGGGTACTCTCAGGGCCGGTCGGAAGGTCACCCGGGATGCCACCGCCGACGGCGGCAGGTACGGATGCGCTCGTCCCGACGGACACGGCTGCCTGGTTCCAGGAGGAGGTCAGCGGGAACCGCTGAAGACCCGGAACAGCTGAGCTTCCGGCAAAGAACGAGGTGTCGGTTGGCCCGGAATCGCCCGCCTTCGAGGCGACAGGGCTTGCCGTTTCAGGGCCGGAAGGAAGCACGACGGCGGGTGGTGCCGAGGCGATTCCCTCAGGACCCGCCGGGGTCAAAGGCGCGTCGGAACCGCCTGTCCCGGGGAGAGCAGGAAGCGCCGGGCCTTGTCCGGTCACTGGAGGAATGACTCCGTCAACGGGCGGAATCACTCCGTCGACCGGCGGAACCACGGTGTCCACGACGTCCACGATCGGCTGCACAACGGGCGAAGCTGCGTCAGTAACCGGCGCCAGGCCTATGGGCGTCACAACCTCGTTGACCGTCGGTACCAGTTCTCCGACGGCGTCATCCACCGTGCCCGTCACGGGCGTAACGGTCGAATCCACCACCTTGCCGAGGGTGCCCGGCGAAACAACTTCCTTGACCACCGGCAGGGTGCTCACGACGTTGTCCGTAGAGGCAACCACCTGCTCAACCACGGGTGTCACAGCGGGAACAGGCACAGCGACCCGGGTGGGCACCGCGGGCTTGATGGCCGCCGGCAAAGGAAGATCGGGCACCGGAACGCTGACTGTTGGGGCCGTCGACTTCGGCGACACGACGCCGCTGACGGCTGCTCCGCTGCTCTTTACCGCACCTGTAGTCGCGGACAGCGTCTTGTCCAGCTGTGCCGAGACACTGCCTCCGGCAGACGACACGGTGGAGGTCACTGAGGATGTCAGTTCGCCCAGGAGTGAGCCGGAGTTGCCCGTATCGGCACTGGCTGCGCTGGTGGAGAGTGCCACCCAAGCGGCAGCGCCGGCTCCTGCGATCATGACGGAGCGGAGAATCCGAGCAGCACGCGGGAACGCGTGTATGGCCTTCATCTCGACACCCCCCAGGTAGTCGCAAACCGATGGTCGACTTCATCCTAGGACCGGCTCAGCCTGCTAGTCCATGGTTTTTGGGGGTTTAAGGCGAAGTTTTTGTAAGTAACCTTTGCTTACGACGGGTAGAAGCCCGTTTTCTCCGGCCCGAAATCTGCAGCCGCTAGTGAGCCACCGGCTGCGCGCCCCTCCGCTTGGGTTTCCTGAAGCCGCTTGATGAACCAGCGTGATTGTTCCGGCCCATAGGGCAGCACGGGGATTGCCTTGGTGGCGTCGGCGGGCATATCCCGGATGGATTGCGTCGCCTGCCGGACAGCGGTGCTCATGGTGTTGGCCATGGTCTTGACGAACTCGTCGCTCGCGGGCTTTCCGTGACCCGGGACCAAGTGCTCGTAACGGTGGCGGAGCGCTGAAATGTGCCGCAGCACATCCGCCCATTCCTCGGGGTAGGAATCCTCGAAGGACGGGTGCGCCCCCTGCTCCACCAAGTCACCGACGAACAGGGTCGAGTTGGTGCCCACCAGGAGGTCGCCATCGGTGTGTGCCCGGCCGAGGTAGAACAGGGTGGCGGTGATTCCACCCAGATCCACCAGTACGGGCTGGTCGCGGACAATCGCGTTGGGGACAACGATCTCGACGGCGTCGCCCTCCCCCGCAGCCATCTCAGGCTCGTTGGTGGCGACGAAACGCCGCTGAAGGTCGCCGTCCTTTTCGATGGTTGCCGCACAGTTGGCGTGCGCCCAGAACTCTGTGACGCCGTCGTCCGCGAAAACTGCGTTACCGAAGAAGTGGTCATAGTGTGCGTGGGTGTTCACCACAACCAGCGGAAGCTGGGTCTTTTCACGAACTGCTGCGAGGATCTCGCGCCCTTGGCGTGGCCCGCAACCCGTGTCGATCACCATGGCGAGCTCGGAGCCCACCACTAGTCCGGTATTGAGTAAGGACCCCTCGGTTTCCAAGACGTAGTGGTCCGGTCCGAGTTCTAGCCAAGCTGACAATGAGTTCTCCGTATCCATGCAAATCCGGCGATGTTCAGGCCTCTACTCTACCCGCGCGAAGCTGGGAGATCGCGGAACAGACACCCCCGGACCTTGCGATCTACAGGATGGCGTTCATGATGTTCCAGCCCGAACCGACCTGGTATGAGCGGAAGAATCCGTTCGAACCGTAACCCTCGTAAAGGAACAAGTTGCCGGAAGCATTCCGTGCAAGCACGTCCATCTGGCCATCGCCGTTGAAGTCCCCCGGCCCTTCAATGGCCGTCATGACATCCCAACCCCAACCGATCTGCTTGGCTGGGAGCCAGCCACCGGCCCCGTTTCCCGGGTACAGCAGAAGCCCTCCGGAAGAATTGCGCGCCAGGACGTCGGCATTGCCGTCACCGTTGAAGTCGCCCGGGCCGTCGATGGCAGTCATGACATTCCACCCCCAGCCGATCTGCTTGGCAGCGAGCCAGCCACCGCTACCATTGCCCGGGTACAGCCAGAGGACGCCGTTACCGTCGCGGGCGATGACATCAGCTTTACCATCTCCGTTGAAATCACCGGGAGCTTCAATGGCGGACATGACGTTCCAACCCGAACCGATCTGCCTGGCAGCCAGCCAACCACCTGAACCGTTCCCCGGGTACAGCCACAATGCACCCTTGGAATCACGGGCGATGACATCAGCTTTGCCGTCACCGTTGAAGTCGCCCGGAGCCTCGATGGCTGTCATGACGTTCCAACCCGAACCGATCTGCCTGGCAGCCAGCCAACCACCGGAACCATTGCCCGGGTACAGCCACAACGCACCGGCAGTGTCGCGGGCCAGCACGTCAGGCTTACCGTCGCCGTTGAAGTCGGTGATCTTGGCCGGCGAAGGAGCCACCGGAGGGTTGCCATCGTAGGCAATCAGGGCTGCCGCGGCATCCACCAGCCCGGCTCCACATCCTCCGGTGCAACCGCCGGGAAGGGGCCGGGCACTCTCTTTGAGTTGTTGCTCCAAAGTAGCTGGAGCCAGGGAGCCTCCTTGCGCGGAGATCAGGAGAGCGGCCACACCGGACACGTGAGGGGCAGCCATGGAGGTTCCTTGCACGAACGCGTAGGCGGGCTCCGCCTTCCCGGTGGTGCCCGTGTTGTAGGTGGACAGAATCCCGCTCAAGGGGTCCGTTCTCATGTCGCCACCGGGCGCTGTGAGGTCTACGTTACTCCCGTAGTTGGAGTAGTACGCCCGGGCACCAGCCCTGTCGCTGGCTCCAACTGCAATGACATTTTCGCAGTTTGCAGGGCTGAAGTTGGCTGCAGGCTTGTTCGAGTTACCAACCGCCACCACCACGGCAGCCCCTGCATTGTGAGCGAAATTGATTGCGTTTTGGTAGGTGGCAGAACAGGTGCTGACGCCACCGATGCTCAGGTTGATGACTTTCGCCGGGTTGGGGTTGACCGGCACGCCCGCCACCACGCCACCGGCAGCCCAGACGATGGAATCGGCAATATCGGATGTGTAGCCGCCGCAGAAGGATATCGCCCTGACGGGAAGGATCTTCGCTCCGGGAACCACGCCAGTGACGCCTCGGTTGTTATTTCCCGCCGCTGCAATGGTTCCCGCCACGTGAGTGCCGTGCCAGGAAGATTTTTCGGCCGGGCTGTCTACCGCGCATTCATCTGCCGGAGCCCAGTCACCCATGTCAGTGGGATCGGGATCCCGGCCGTTCCCGTCGCGCGCGTCGGCTGCGTTGGCGATCATGTCGTACCCCGGGAGTACGTTGGCATCCAGATCGGGGTGCTGCGTGATGCCGGTATCCACTACGGCGACTACAACGCCCTCGCCGCGGGTGTAGTCCCAGGCACCTGTAGCGCGGATCCCGCCCGGGCTCTCCCACAGGTTCCACTGTTCGTTGAAATACGTGTCATTCGGTGCAGCAGCGATCTGCATGACCGTGTCCGGCTCGGCATAGGCGACGTCCGGATCAAGCCGCAGGGATTGCACGAACTTCTCGGCTTCGACTGCCGAAAGCGGCTCATCGAGCTTGACGACGTGCCCGCCGGTGGCCGTGTCCCGGAGGCCCTTTGCGGCGACACCTAGTTTTGATGCCGCATTGCCCGCTGCTTCTTCCGCTGCGGCTTTGACCGCTTGAACGGTGTTGTCTTTGATACCAACAATGAATTGGTCGGTCTTCACCTCGGCGGCAGGCTGCAGCGCCTGCGGTGCGGCCGGAAGAATGTCTCCGTCATCGGCCATCGCCGGCTGAACAGCAAACCCGCCTGCCAACCCGCCTGCCAAAAGGAGCGTGGCCGTGGCCATCCCCATAAATCTCAGTGATTGCTTGGCGGGGCTCGTAACCATGATTCGGCATCCTTGGGACAGCGCGACCAACCATGGCGGCGGATCGCGGGCAGACTGGAGACCACCAGCTGACCCCCACCGAATTGTAAGCAGAAAATCCGCCATCTCCAGTCGATGGAGATTTATGACGGTTTGCCCTTCAGGCTCAGGCCCGGGTGAATCCCATCTCAGCCAACCCGGATGTCCAGTCCCCGCTCGCAGCGACCGTCAGCGCTTGGACGTGAATCGGTTTTGGCGGCGCAACGTGCCCTTCGCCCCATTCACCTAGCAAAAGGTAAATCTCATTGTCCGGGTGCGCGGCTGCGAGCAACGGCTCCATGTGATTCTTGACGTGCGGCAGATCGGTGATGTTCTGCATGTAGGCAACAACGTTGCCCCGCGGCTCCTGGTACAACCCCAGAAGGTCAGTTGTTACGTCGGCGGGAAGCTGGCTCATGGGGTCGGGGCCTTCAATCCCGTAGCACACCTCGGCGAAGCGCTTAACGGCCGGTTGCTCATATTTGGCGACGTTGGTTTGCGGGTTGGAAACAATAGCCAAGGACCCAGGGAACTGTGCGGAGAAGAAGAGGGAAGCAAAGCCGCCACCCGATGCACCAAAGAAAACCAGCTTTTGCTCGCCCCAAGTACCCACGATGTGCTTGATGATGCTGAGCAGCTTCTGCTGGGTATTCATCCGCGAGTTGCCAACGAACCATCCAAGGTTCAACCGATCCGTCAGCACCAGGCTCGGGTCCGAGATGAAGATCCTGTTGACCGGCACGTCGGTGGAAACACCCATGCCCCCAAAGGCCGGAAGGGTCCACGACGGATCCACGGCGCCTTGGAAAAAGACGACCGTTGTGTCGGAGCCACGGTTTTGGCTGATGACGTCAATGGGTAGGCCGTTCTCGATGATCACCTGGTACCCGGGCGGAATCTTGGAGGTCTTCAAGAAAGCGTCAACGCCGCGGTATTTGGTGACCATGTGCTTTGAGGGGTCAACAACGCGCGGTCGGGTGGGGCAAGGGTGATCCTCGGCCCCGGAGGTCCCGTCCAGGAAGAATGCATCCCCGCAAAGTTCGCAAAAACCGAAGCCCATATCGAACGCGTATGCACGGGTTTCTTCGATGTTGTCCACTCTTGCCATCAGGACAACATACCGGAAGCCCGCGCACGGGAGCGAACTGCGGACCGGCTGTCCGAGGCACCACAGATCTGAAATCAGTCAGGCTCCTTGCTAGGCTTGGGTGATTTCTTTTCGGACAGCACAGGGGTTTCCATGCCAGGAATGTTCATCTACGGGAGCTGCGTTTCCCGGGACACAAAGCCGTATCTCGGCGACGATTGGACCATCTCCGACTACGTCGCACGGCAAGGCATGATCAGCGCAGCGTCACCGCGGGCAGTCCTGCGAGGCGAGAGCGCCCTGAAGTCCAAGTTCCAAAATCAGTGTGTCCGAAACGACATTCGTTCCACGCTGTTTTCTGCCATTGAAGCCGCCGCGCCGAAGACGGACGTCTTCGTGCTGGACCTGGTGGACGAGCGCCTGGGGGTTTACGACCTCGGAAACGGTACCTACGTCACCCAGACGTGGGAGCTTGAGGAAAGCAAACTCCTCCAGCAGCAGCAGACCAAGCCGCGCCTCATCCCTTTCGCCTCAGATGAGCATTACCAGCTGTGGACCAAAGCCGCTGATGTGGTCCTCGAACGGATCAAAGCCACGGGCCGTCCATTGATCGTGTTGTCACCGGAATGGTCGGAGACAGCAGACAACGGCCAAGAAAAGCTCCAATACCGCGGCTACTTCTCCTCCACATGGAACAAGCTGTACGCCCCCTACTTCGATCACCTGCGCAGCCGGGGATGCAACGTCCTCTCGGTGGGCCAGGACACGGTGAAGGCGGCAGCAGGGCACCAGTGGGGCTTGGCTCCCTACCACTACGTCGACGCCGTTTATCACCGCATGCGGGATGCCATCACGGCCGCAGTCGAGTAGTTAACGGGAAATGGGGCCGCACCTGCGGCCCCATTTCTTTTGCGTATCGGCGGGTTACATATCCGCGAGCGCGGCGCCCGGGTTCTCGATGCAGTCCGCTACGTACCGGAGGAAGCCGGCGGCCGTCTCTCCATCGCAGACCCGGTGGTCGAACGCGAGAGTCAGCTCAGTGACCTTCCGGACAGCAAGCTCACCGTTTACCACCCAGGGCTTGTCGATGATCCGGCCCACGCCGAGCATCGCCACCTCGGGGTAGTTGATGATGGCCGCCGATCCGTCCACACCGAACACGCCGTAGTTATTCAAGGTGAAGGTGCCCGAGCCGAGTTCGGTGGGCGTCGCCTTCCCTTCGCGTGCGACGGCGGTGAGTCGCCTGATCTCCGCGTCCAGTTCGCGGGCGCTGAGCTGATGCGCGTTGCGGACGGACGGGACAACCAATCCCCGATCGGTCTGTGCCGCGAAGCCGAGGTTGATGCCGTCGAACCCGACGATCTCCTGGGAGCCGTCAGTCCCGGTTTCAAACCGCGTGTTAAGGGCCGGGTACTTTTTTAACCCAGCCGTGACAAAACGGGCAATGAAAGCCAGCAGGCCGGGGGTATCGTGCGGCGAGCGCTTCTTCAGCTCGGCCCGCATATCCAGCAGAGCGGTGGCATCCACGTCCACCCACACTGTGGCCTCGGGGATCTCAGTGCGGCTCTTGGTCATGTTGGCGGCGACGGCCTTCCGCACGCCGCGCACCGGCGTGCGGGCGGAAACGGCAAGCCCTGTACGGCCATCAAGGTCACCTAAAGCTGCAGCCGGAGCAGCAGCCTGGGCAGGAGCCGAAGGTGTGGCCGGTGCCTCAGGAGCAGAAATCGCTGCCTCAACATCACGGCGCATGATCAGCCCGCTGGCACCTGAACCGTTGATGGCATCCAGCGATACCCCGTGATCACGTGCCATTTTCCGGACCAACGGCGAGATCACGGCGCTGAGCTTTCCCGGAATGCGCGTACCGGCAACGGCCGGTTCCATGGGAGCAACAGGAACCTCCGCAGCGGCAGCAGGAGCAGGAGCAGCATCAACGACGGCGACGCTCCCCTTCCGCGGTCGGGTGCGGCCTGCGGTAGCGCCACCGGGCGTCCCGTATCCGATGAGGACATTGCCTGAGCCGGCCTTCTCCTCGGTCCGGTACGTCTCGGCAGCCGCCGAAGCCTCAGCGTCGGTGACAACACCGGTGGAGACGGCGTCGTCCGTTGCGGCGGGCGCTTTGGGCTCGGCCGGAGCGGCACCAACGGGAGCGATCGAGATCAGCGGCTTGCCGACGTCGAGCGTCTCGCCTGCCCGGCCGTGCAGCTCGGCAACCGTGCCCGCGTAGGGCGACGGCACCTCAACCATGGATTTGGCGGTTTCGACTTCGGCGATCGGCTGGTCCACCTTGATCTGGTCACCAACGGCAACCAGCCAGTTCACGAGCTCCGCCTCGGTAAGGCCTTCGCCGAGGTCCGGCAGGCGGAACACTTGCAGTTCTGAGCTCATGGTCAGTCCTCCCACTGAAGGTCGTCTACGGCGTCGAGGATGCGGTCGACGCTGGGCAGGTAGTAATGCTCCAACTTGGGAGACGGGAACGGAACGTCAAAGCCGGTGACGCGGCGGATGGGCGCGGCCAGATAGTGGAACGCCCGTTCCTGCACGCGGGCCACGATCTCGGAGGACACGGATGCGAAGCCGTGCGCTTCGGCGATCACGACGGCGCGTCCCGTCTTGCGTACTGACGCGCAGACGGTCTCGTCGTCGAAAGGAACGATGGTGCGGACGTCGATGACTTCCAGGGACCGGCCTTCTTCGGCGGCGGCCGCAGCGGCGGCGAGCGCGGTGGGGACCGACGGGCCGTAGGCGATCAGCGTCGCGTCAGTGCCTGGACGCGCGACGGCGGCGCGGCCCTCGGTGGAGGTTCCGGCGTCGTGCTCTGCCCTGAGCGCATCCAGGTCCACCAGGTCCTTGGACCAGTAGAGCTTCTTGGGCTCCATGAACATCACGGGATCATCGGAGTCGATGGCTTCGCGCAGCATCCGGTAACCGTCGGCCACGGTGGCGGGGGTGTAGACCTTCAGCCCGGCCGTGTGGGCGTAGTAGGACTCGGAGGAATCGCAGTGGTGCTCCACTCCCCCGATGCCGCCGGCGTAGGGCACCCGGATGACCATGGGCATCTTGAGCTTGCCCTTGGTGCGGTTGTGCATCTTGGCCACGTGGCTGACGATCTGTTCGAAGGCCGGGTAGGCGAAGGCGTCGAACTGCATCTCGATGACGGGCCGCATGCCGTTGATGGCCATGCCCACTGCCATGCCGACGATGCCGGACTCGGCCAGCGGAGTATCGAAGCAGCGTTCTTCGCCGAATTCGGCCATGAGGCCGTCCGTGATGCGGAAGACGCCGCCGAGCCTTCCGACGTCCTCACCGAAGACGAGGACGGAGGAGTCGGCACGCATGGCGTCGGCCATGGCGGTGTTGAGCGCCTTTGCCATGGTGATGGACTGCGGGCCGGCGGCTTCGGCAGTAGCAGCGGCGGATGCTGCCGCGTTGGCGGTGGCGGCGCTGACGTTGGCGGTGGCAGAGGTGGTCACGGTCATTTTGCACCCTCCTCGCGGGCGAGTTCGTCAGCGAGCAGCTCGGACTGTTCCTTGAGCTGCGGCGTTGGCTTGGAGAAGACGTACTTGAAGAGGTCCATCGGCTGGACGGGGACGTCCTCGCCCAGTCCTTCCCGGAGCTGGGTTGCCACGGCTTCCGCGTGATCGGCAATTCGGCTGTTGGCGTCGTCGTCCAACAGGCCCTTGTCCGTCAGGTAGGCCTTCATGCGCGTCAGCGGGTCCTTGGCCTGCCACTCGGCAACTTCACTTTCCGGCCGGTAGCGGGTGGCATCGTCGGCGTTCGTGTGTGCCTGCATGCGGTAGGTGTGCGCTTCGATGAGCAGCGGTCCCGAACCTTCGCGGGCCAGCTTCACGGCGCGGTCCATGACGGCCAGCAGGGCCACGAGGTCGTTGCCGTCCACGCGCTCACCGGCCATGCCGTAACCGACTGCTTTGTGCGCAAGCGACGGCGCCACGGACTGGTGACTCAACGGCACGGAGATGGCGTACTTGTTGTTCTGCACGAAGAAGATCACGGGCAGGTGGAAGACTGCCGCGAAGTTGAGGGCTTCGTGGAAGTCACCTTCGCTGGTAGCACCGTCACCGCACATGGCCATCACTACCGTGTTCTCGCCGCGCAGCTTCGCAGCGTGCGCAACACCCACGGCGTGCAGCAGCTGCGTGGTGAGCGGCGTGCATTGGATGCCGACGTTGTGTTCCTTGGGGTCGTAGCCGCCGTGCCAGTCGCCGCGGAAGATGGTCATGACTTCCACGGGGTCAACGCCCCGGGTCATGACGGCGACGGCGTCACGGTAGGTGGGGAACAGCCAGTCACCTTCGCTGAGGCACATGGCAGCGGCCACTTGGCAGGCTTCCTGGCCGTGGCTTGAGGGGTAGACGGCCATGCGGCCCTGCCGGACCAGAGCGGAGTTCTGGTCGTTGACTCGACGCCCGACGACGAGGCGCTCGTAAGCTGCCAGCAGTTCGGCATCGTCCGGGGTGGGGTACTCGTGGCCGGGTTCGGTGCCCTGCTCCTCTTTGGAGCGGAGGGTTCCGTCGGGGTTCACCATCTGGATCTGGTGACGGGCGGGAAGCATGTAATCCTCGACGCTGATGCCGAATTTCCTCCGCACGTCAGCAGCCTGGTCTTCCACCGCCGTTTCCGGCACAGGGCGGTCTGCATGGATCGTCATTGGTCCGTCCTTCTCTGGGCACTATGTGCTTCCAGTATGGTCCTCCAGGCTGTTTCGTATCCAGCTTTGGACAGAATCATGGAAGAGCTTGTCAAGAAGGGCTATTCTGAAAGACGAATTGTAAATGTGAGCTGGGTTACGAGCCGCTGCTGTAGACGAATTGGAGTGCCATGAGCGAGGCCGAGGCGGAGCAGACCGCCGTCCCCTTGGACAGCGTGGACCGGGACATCATCCGGGAGCTGACCACGGACGGGCGCATGTCCATCACCCAAGTAGCCGAAAACGTCCACATCAGCCGGGCCCACGCATATTCCCGCCTTGCCCGGCTCACCGGCGAAGGGGTGATCACCAAGTTCACGGCCTTGGTGGATCCGATCAAGGCCGGCTTGAGATCCTCCGCCTACGTCACGTTGAAGGTGCAGCAGCATTCCTGGCGCGAGCTCAAGGAGCAGTTGCGCGCTATTCCGGAGGTGTACCACATCGCTCTGGTGGGTGGTGACTTTGACGTGATTCTCCTGGTCCGGGCGACGGACAACATTCACCTGCGCCGTGTGATCTTCGACCAACTCCAGTCCATGGATGGCGTGCTGGATACGCAGACTTTCCTTGTTTTTGAGGACGTCGATACGAGGTAGGTTCCGATCATGGCGAGCGCCCTGCCCGCGAAACCATAAACTGTCCCCGTGCCCACAGAAACAGCCGCGCTGCACCGTGTCCTAACGCGGGCTCTTGTGGCGGCTGCTGCGGCTTTTGTTCTTTGGCTGCTTTTGGCGATCCAATTCTTCGCCAATCCTCCCCAGGCGTCCCCGCATCGCACTGATGCAATTGTGGTGCTGGGTGGCCTGAGCCGTGAGCGTTTGCCTGTTGCCCAGGATCTTCAGGAGGCCTTGGACATACCCGTGCTGGTGGTGTCCATCACCGGGCTGTCCGGCAACCTCGAAGGCGACGCTTTGTGCCGCGAGAGCCAAGGAGACCCGGGCCTTCTGTGCTTCCGCCCGGAGCCGCTGAACACCCGCGGTGAGGCAGACGCCGTCGGCGGTCTTGCGGCGAAGTACGGGTGGAAGTCCATCACGGTGGTCACCTCCGATTACCACGTGATGCGCGCCGGCACTCTGATGCACCAATGTGTGGCCGCGGATGTACAGATGGTGGGCTCCGAACCGGACATGACAGCCGGGGCTTGGCTGGACCGGTTTGTGGTGGAAACAGGCGGGCTGATGGACGTCTGGATGCAGCCCGAGTGCCGTTCTCACTAAGGTAGTGGGAAGGACTATCGAAAAAACCGTCCACGACGGCGCTCTAACGGAAGGTGCAAAAGGTGAGCCAAACGCCCCCTCGGCCACTTCCGGCCGGCCGTCATTTCAAGCGTCGGCGGTTCAATTTCCAGGACCCGTCCGCTGCCCCGCGTACCGCTAAGCCGCTGCGTCCGGAGCGGTCGCGCCCGGCCCGTGCTGCAGTCCAAAATTCGACAGCTGCAGAAACTCCCACGCCGGACCAACAGCAATTCAAGCGGCGGGTTGCGCTGGTGATCGTGACGCTGGTTGTTCTGGCAGTTCCCGTTTTGCTGGCCGCACTGATCCTGGCGGGCTAACCCCCGAGCAGCCCCTTTCCCGACCGCGTGTCAGTTAACGTCAGCCTCCTTCTCGGGTAGGATTGGGAAGTCTTTGTCTGATTCAAATCGCTCTCTTTGGGGGAAACTTGCCCAGCATCATGCCAATTTTCGGTACCCGACCGGAGGCCATCAAGATGGCTCCCATCGTCCACGCCCTGCACGAATCCGATGAATTCGACTGCATCGTGACGGTCACCGGTCAGCACCGGGAAATGCTGGACCAGGTGAATCAGCTGTTCGGCATCACCCCGGACCACGATCTGGACATCCTGCAGCCAGGGCAGTCCCTTTCGGACATCATGACCCGGACCATCACCGGCCTTGACCGCCTCTTCGCCGAGAAAAAGCCGGATGCGGTCATCGTCCAAGGCGACACCACTACCTCCACAGCCGGCGCGATCGCCGCTTTCTACCACGGCATTCCGGTCGTCCACGTAGAGGCCGGCCTGCGAAGCGGAAACCTCCTCTCACCGTTCCCTGAAGAGGCCAACCGCAAGATCACCAGCCAGATCACCACGCTGCACCTGGCTCCCACCACCACCAGCCGCGCCAACCTTCTTGCCGAAGGCGTGAAGGCAGAAGACATCGTGGTGACGGGCAACTCCGTCATCGACGCACTCTTCACCACCGTTGACAAGCAGATCCCGTTCACGGACCCGCAACTGGAAGAGCTCGCAGCCAGTGGCCGGAAGATCCTCCTTGTCACCACGCACCGCAGGGAAAACCAGGGCGATGCCATGCGTGGCGTGGGCCGCGCTTTGGCCCGGATCGCAGACGCCGAGCCGGACCTGGTCATTGTTCTTCCCGCGCACAAGAACCCTGTTGTACGCGAAGCTGTCCTTCCCGCCCTCGACGGCAAGCCCAATGTAGTGGTCACTGAGCCGCTGGCTTACGGCGAGTTCACCCGCATGTTGTCCTTGGCGCACATCGTCCTGACCGACTCCGGTGGAGTCCAGGAAGAAGCCCCCAGCCTGGGCAAGCCGGTCTTGGTGATGCGTGAGAACACCGAGCGTCCCGAGGCCGTGGAAGCTGGAACCGTGACGCTCATCGGAACGGATGAAGAGCGCATCGTTACCGAGGTCCTCCGCCTGATGAATGACGCCGAGCACTTCTCGACTATGGCCAACGCTGTCAACCCATACGGTGACGGCCTGGCCTCCGCGCGTACAGTGGCTGCCATCGCTGAACTTCTTGGAATCGGCGAGCGGATCGAAGAATTCGGCGTTGCCGTTTCCGTCTAGCCTGACACTGCTTATGTGAAGTTGACGGTCCCTGAAGAGGGGCCGTCAACTTTTTAACTGCCCATTTCAGGCGCGGCAACGGACGTGAATCTTTCCGTCAAGCTGTTGCATTTCGATACCGCTCACAGCCATTCTTTTGACATAGGTCCAAGGTCTCACCCTACGAGCCCGAGGATCCGCTGTGCGCAAGATCAGGTTTAAGCCTCCTATCCCCCGAATCCAGCATGCACGCCACCTTACCGCCGTCGTTGTGGCGGCCTTTGTCCTTTTAACGGGGACCCTTCATGGCGCCGTAGCGAACGCCGAGCCCGCACCCGTCTACCCCATCAGTGGCTTCTTTATCTACGGCAGCACCAGCGATGCAACCAACAACCAGAAGCTGAGCGACATCAAGGCTCTGGGCGGAGACACCGTCATCACTTTCGGTAGCCGTCTCAAGCCTGCCACGCTGGCGGACATACCGGCTGACTGCAAGATCAACGGGACCAACTGCGCCCAAGCTGCGGCGTCCGGGGTCAAGGTCAACCGTTACTTCACGTATGCCGATTCGGCACTCTGGGGCACGCCGTCCTTGGTTTGCCCACGCGACAAAGCCATTACCGTGAACGGCCAGCCATTCACTATCTTTGTCCTCCCGAACCAAGGAACCAGTTGCAACTCCTCCAACGGGGCCTACGACGTGGTGGTGGTCAGCGGCTCAACGGCGGCAGGCACCGCCGGAGTCAACGTCTCGTTGGCCAAGACAGCCACTAACCTCGGCATGAAGTACTACGCCGGCATGCCGCTTCCCGTGGCCAGGACCGACTACGCGTACCTTCCTGACGTTTCCTACCTGCCTGCCTTTACCCGCTTCACAGACCGCTTCCTGCAGTATCAGAAGGCTGTCATTGACGTTTCCGGACTGGGCGGCTTCTACCTCTCATACGAGATGCCGGTCACCGATGGCACCACCTTCGATCCCATCCTGAACCTCTACAAGATCCAGAATCAGGCCGTTGCCAAGCTGCATCCAGGCCGAGGGACGGTGGTCAGCCCATACTTGGACGGCCGACGCACCTCGAACCTGACCGTGGACAGGGTCCGCAACGGGGCAGAGCGGATCGGCAAGACCTCTGGAAACACAAAGATGGCCATCGCCATCCAGGACGGCATGGGAACAGGCAAGAGCGGCGCCTTCTTCGGTAATGAGGCCAGCTACCCGGTGGACTCCTTCAACGCTTCCATCGTGGGCAGCGGCTCGTGGGGCAGCAAGTACCTCGCACCCGTCCGTGAATACTTCCTCGCCGCAGCTGAAGGTGTGGACGGCACGGGAGCAGAGCTGTGGGCTAACCTCGAGGGAATGGCGCCGGCCACCAGCCAAAACCCCTGCGCCAACAACACCCGGGGGCAGACCACAAAGTCCCGCGTTGACCGGCAGCTCCAGCAACTTGGCAACTACCCCCAAAAGATCATCTCCTTCATGTGGGACGGTTACTACACCTGCACCGGCACGTGGTCTCCCTTGGCTGACCGGTTCAAGGCAGGCAACATGACCCCGGTCATCACCGATTCCATCTTCTACGGAAACGGGGACGTGCTGGTCACGGGCCAGAACCTGAGCGGCGGATCGGTCACCGTCAAGTGGACCGACACCTGGGGCCGTACGTACACCAAGACCGTCACTGCCACGAGCTACAACCCGGACTACGGCAACCAGCGGGGCATGAACCCCAGGCTGGAATCGGTCACGGCAAAGCTGGGCAGCACCTCGCTTGGCATTGGGAAGTACTACATGATTGACGTCGTCAATGGCTCCGGAGTCAAGAACGACGCCTTCTACTCCGATCGGGGGTAGAAGGCGCCGTAGTTGTTCCTGGTAGGCCTGAGGCCCGGGTACTTCCTGTTACGCACCCCAGGGTGACGTGGAAACGGCTGACACCGAGTGAACTGCTTCGGTGGCGCCAACCCACTCCACGTTGCTAACGGTTGCTGAAGGGAAGAATCCGGGCCCTGGCTTGACCGACTTGTCCGCTGGCCGGATACCAAATGACACAGTCGGGTGTTTGATGGTCTTCGGAATACGGATCCGGAGGTGGCGGCTGGTGGGCGACATCCGAAGGTTCTCTACGTACGCCGGAGCCCCCTCCACGCTGACCACCAACTGATAGAGGCCCGCTGTATCCTCGGTGACCCGGTGGTCAACCGTGACGACCAGGTCCGTGCCCTTGCCCTTGATGCGTTCATGCGCCAGGGAAAGCGACTTCTGTTCGTACCCGAGGTGCCATTCCGGAACGAGGCCGGCATCCTGCTGGCCGTCTACCATGGTGCCCGCGATAGCCTTTCCGCCCGATGGCTCGGCAAAGATTTGTTCCATCATCGCTGCGAGCCTGCGCTCCGCGTTGAGGGGTCCTGTAACCACTTCCTCCGCTGCAGCCAGGATCCGTGCGGTGCTCGCGGGAGATGACGCCAGCCTGGAAAGCTTCAAGGCCAGCTCGCCCTTCTCACGGACGGATACGGAGGCGGTCCCCGGTTCACAGATGTTCATGGGCCCCACGCCCCGCGGAACAACCACCAGTGAACCGGCAGCCAGGGCAAACGGCAGGACCTCCGAAGGAAGGGGTCCGGGAACGCTGGCATCGAAAGGCGCAACCACAACAGTTGACTTCAACGCGGCGGCCAGCATGTCCAAGTCCTTGTACTCTTCCGGTGATTCCTCAATGAAGAGTTCTGTTGAGGGCCAGTCAGCGAGGTCACGGAATGCCGCGGCCTGCTTGGAAAAGTGCAGTCTCCGCTTGCCCGCCACCACGGCTTGCTGGCCACGTACGGGGACTTTCTCAATCGCATTGAGGAAGCCGCGGTCCACCAAATGGGGCAGGTGTTCAACGGAATCAAAATGGTCGCTCTTCAGGCCGTCAGCTACCTGCGGGTTCAGGACGCCAAGGTAGTCCACCCGTCCGGCGAGGCGTTCGAGTTTCTTTCCGCCCTTTGCCGACTCAACGCCGATCACCGCCAAACGGACACCGGCTTCCAGCAACTGCTCGCGGCCGGCTTGGGTGATGCCGCAATCCAAGTTGGAGACGACCAGCAGCTCGGGCCGTTCCTTAACAGCCTCCAGGAATTTCACGGCGTTGATGACGAACTTGTATTCGTTGTTCGGATCGGGAACCAGGACGCTCTTGTATTGGCTCAGGTCCAGCACGTTGACCCTGTGCCCCAACGCCTGCAGTGTCCGGACGGTCACGGATGACGTGGACGTCACCCTGCCGAACCCTACGCCGAGGACGCCAATGCAACGTGGCTCCACGGTCTGTGAAACTTCGATCACCTCGCGGCGCTTATCGGATTCCACGACGGCACCCTCCCGGGCTTCTTCGCGGCCGGCCTCCACTGCATCGAATTGCGTGAACCAGAGGCTTCGTTCCCGTGAGTCCAGCGTCTTCCAGGAGTCGTCCGACAACACGGATTCCAACGCCATCACGCGGGCCGCAGCAGAGTAGTTCCGCAGGAACCGCTCGTGCGTTGCTTTGCTCAGGTCCTGCAGCGAGGGTGAGGCCAGCACGCTTTGGATCGCTGAATCGAGTTGGGCGATGGAGTCGACGCACACAATTTCCGGGAAGGATGCGAGGTCATCGGAGTCGGGTACTACGGAGATGATGGGGAGACCCATGGCGGCGTACTGGATGACGCGGCTTGGATATTGGAAGAATCCCAGCTTGTCCAGGCCGTCAAACCAGGTTTCCAGTCCTTGGTGGTCCCGGAAGTATTGCGGGATATTGACTGCGAGCCCTGCCCGGGCGCCGGCGTCAACCACCTCAGCGTCGCTGTCCAGAAATCCACCGGCGATGTTGAAGTAGTCCCGTCCGACGTTCCCGTGGATACGGATGCTGGAGGACAGCGAACCCAGATCAAAGTACCGGGTCCTGCGGACTTCGTCATGGACGTTGCCGAGGAACATGGCGTCGGACTCCCGAGGCTGGGAGCCGTAGACGTACGGGAATGCCGTCTGGTCGGTCCAGAAGGGGAAGTTGATGCCGGTAGGCCGGCCGAACATTGATTCATAGAAGTCCAGCACCCTGGCAGTGCCGCAGTGGAGCACGATGTCGTAGCTATCCACCACGGGCCCGTAGGACAGGTCCCACAGGACGGGGTCGTCCGAGAGCCAGGCGACCATGCGGGCGCCTGTCCGCTTGGCCCGCTCCAGCAATGGAGAAGGCAGGCTCGCCGGACGGAAAACGAAAATGACGTCGGGCTGGAAATCCACCACAGTATCCAACGCGTTGCTCAAGGTGTGGAGCTGGCTGCGGCCGGTTGCGAACTTGTAGCCGTGACCCACCTTGCCGGTGTTCAGGACCTGATGGCCGGCGGCCACCAAGGCTCGCTCCAGGGAACTTGCAACGTGGGTTTCCACGATGCCGTCAAACAGTGCAATCTTCATGGTCAATCCCTATATCGTCCAGGAGAGGTCTGAACTGGTAGAAGCCGTGCGGACGTTGAACCGATCCGTGATGGACATTGGTTCCGGACCTTCGAAGACCGAACCGGGCGCCAGCATCTCGTTGGAGAGCACCGGCTGCCAAGCCGCATCCGCTGGGGCGATCCATGCCCCGGACAGCACGTGGAAACCTTCAACGTCCTCTTGCCAAGTGTTGCCGACGTAGGCCGACTCGGGTTTCCGGGCTTCCCCGGTCACTGCCTTGCCGGTGACACGGGCGTCAGAGTCGTGCAAGGTGTAGAGCCGCAGGTCGTTGGCGTAGTCCGGCGCGTAGTCGTACGCCTCCGAGAAAGCAACGATGTACCGGGTGTCTACCTGGTAATTGGCAATGTCCTGCGGCGTGCGGAGGATGACCGGCGCGTGGTTGATCCCCTTGCGCTGAAGAAGTTCGCGAATTTCCGCATCGTCAGGGCCAACGCGGGAAATCACCACGAGCTGTTCGAAGTCTGCGGTTTGCGCGTCGACCTGGCTCAGCAACCGTTCCAGCGAGGACAAAGAGGAGACGACCAAGGCGGCAGTGAGATCGTGCCGCGGCTCATACCATTCCAGGCTGGCCATGGAGTAAACCTGCTTCATGCGCTGGGCATACGTGTGCTGCTGCAGCGTGCGGCGCCAGGCCTTGTGGGTGGCCCGCTCGCGGAAGACATGGTCTTTCACGAGGCGGCCAAGAACCTCGGCGGCCTCCTGCTGGGTCTGCACTGTGAAAACTTCATCCGCTGCGTAGGAACCGGAGATCGCCTCGGACTCGACGCTGACCACTGCTGTCTTGCTGCTGCTCAGTTCGAAGATGCGCCGGGCACACATACTCTTGGACTGCGGAACAGAGTTCACGTTCAGGAAGACCTTGTGATGGCCGTACGCACGCACCATGGCCGCGTACGGCAGGGAACCAACCACGAAGTTCGAGTACGGCTCAGGGAATGCATAGTTGGGATCCCCGCCCAGCGCCCGTGAGTAGATGGACAAGCCGAGGTCGGCAGACGGTGGAAACAGCAGGTTCATCTGCTCGCGCCGTTCCGGGAATTTGTGCGCAAAGTATTGTCCGGCGAAGGCGACGTTTCCCACGCTTGCCTGGGCATCCCGGAGAGGCCGGTGGATACGTGGCTGGGCCGCAAAGGGAAGCGCTGCAACGTTTTGGTGTCCTGCGGCCTCAACGTAGTCATTGATCAGCGATTCCTCCGACGTCAAAATAACGTCGAATTCGCGGGCTGCCGGGAGGAATTCCTGGAAGTGGGGCGGATCTTCCTTATTCCAGAAGACAGTGGGGATTCCCAGTTCCCGGCAAGCCTGGATCAGGGAAAAGAAGCCCTCCTTGGGGCCATTGGGGCTGGTGATCTGGAACGACCAGTCGCCGTCATTGCCGTTCCATGCCGACTCGATGAGCATGATCTCGGGACGCAGGCGTTCCAAAGCTTCCCGGTGGTCACGCACGGAGATAGGCCACAGACGGGCTTCCGGCGCAAAGCACTGGGTAGAAAAATCGTCCAGGATAATGCCGACCGACGGAAGCCCGCGTTTGGCTTCGGGCAGAGAATAGGAAATGTCCAGCCCAAAGGAGTCCGTTACCAGATTGGTCAGGCCAGCTTGTACGTCATTGCTGATCATCGTTTTCACATTCCAATCAATTCGGCGTGACTCAGGGACGCGGAAATCTTCTTTACGTAGAACCGCGGGTGTGCTGCGAGGAACTCCTCCACCGCGGGCCGGACGTCAATGGCGGAAGAGTCCACGATCACCACAGGAGTGTTGGGGCGAAGCCACGTGAAGTAGCGCTCGGGAATGTTGTCCTGCACTGACGCTTTGTTGGCGATGCCGCCAAAGTCGATCACCACCATGTCCACGGTATGCGCTGTGATCCCGGCCAGGGATGCGGCAGGCGTGGGAGCGACGGGGAGCTGCTGGCACGTGGCCTTGTCTGCGGAAAGGGCCAGTCCTTCCATGCTCTTGAATGCCGCCAGTTCCTCGGTGGAATCCACCAGCCCGGCAGCGAAGGACGGCTTCGCCTGCAGGCGGCTCAGGCAGTTGGCTACCCATGCAGTAGAGACTGCGGAGCCAATGTGTACCGCCGTTGAGGGCAGGTGGCTCTTGATCGCTTCAAAGATGCCGTTTGCGGCAGCTACGGAGAGGTTGCGCCCGTTTGAACTCCGTGACATCCCCACCCAATCGCGGATTTGCTCCAGCTGCACATCCGGGGCGGCCGCTGCCTGCTTCGGCTGGCTCACGACGGAGACCAGCTTGTTCAGTTCCGCGTGATCCAGGCGTGCACGGTTGTCCGGGGCAGGCTGGTTCCGGGCCGCGGAGGCCGCGGCCCGGGCCTGCTCTTCGGACTTCCGGACGCCCTGCCGCAGGACAGTCAGCGAGCGGCGGATGGTGTGGGTACCTTCAAACAGCACCGGAATGGCCAACGCGACGCCCAGCACCACCAGGAAGATCCCGAGGCTGCCAAGCCCTGCGAGGTGCAGTACTCCGCCGATGACGAGTAGGAAGAAGATTCCCAAGCCAAGAAGTCCCCGGGGACTTCTGAGGAATCTCACGAAGGATGAGTCAAGAATTCTAGACATTTTGCAATGCTCCAGGATGTTAGATGCACATCAGCCGTTCAGGGGACGTCTGATGTAGTTGTGCAGCAGGCGGTCTGGGATGCCTGCTGGCAAAGCTGTAAAAACGTACCCCGTCAGTTACGGGCGAAGCCGAGCCCCTCGAGTCCCTTGGCCCACTCGTCCCCCGCTGCCACCTGCAGGATGCTGTCTACGAGCTCCCGGGGAGGAGCGGCATGACCTGCACCCCAATGGTTTCCAGCGAACTCGAAGACCTGATTCTCCGGGTGAAGATTCGCGACGAAGGGGTCACGGTGATGCTCGGTGTGAAAAGCATCCATGGCGTTCCGGACATAGGCGACGGTGTTCGGCAGGGGCCTGCTGTAAAGGTCGCTCAAGTCGGTGGTAATACTGTGCGGCAGCCGGTTCACGGGGTCTTCACCGGTGACACCGAAGCAGGCTTCGGCATACTGCGCCACGACGTCTGCTTGCTGATGCCGTGCAATGTTCGTGTGCGGGCTGAGGGCAACAGCCAGCGACCCCGGAAAGTGCGCGGAAAGGTAGAGCGCAGCGAACCCTCCCCCGGCGGGGCCAAAGAAGACGAGCCTCTCGCTGCCGAAGGATGCAACCACCTTGGCAACAATGTCCTGCAGGATCGGCTGCAGCCGTTGCTCCGAATTGCCCGCGTACCAACCAAGGTTCATGTCCGGGTCCAGGATAAGGCTGGGATCGGAGATGAAGATGCGGTTGACCGGGACATCGCGGGAAATTCCGAGGCCTGTAATAACCGGCAGGCCCTGGTCTGCGCGAACGGCTCCGTGCAAGAAGACAACCGTGGTTTTGTGACCACGGTCCTGCACCAGCAGATCGATGGGCAGGTTTCCATGCTCGATCACATGGAAACCTGGGCCGACCTTGGTTTGCGCCAGAAACCTCCCTAAGGATGAATAGGAGGTTATGGCGTGGACCTTGGGATTGATACTTCTTGCGCGAGGCATTGTTAGACAGCGCCCACCGGAGAGGATGCTTCGAGCTTCAACGCACCTCGCGTATCAATAACCACCTTGCCGGCCAGAAGTTCAGGCGCAACTTCCTTGACGTCGTCGTGGTCCACCAAGACCACCACCACGTCTGAACGCTGGATGGATTCCTCGATGGATACGAGCTCTACGTTGCTGCGTCCGGCGAGCTGCTTCGGCAGTTCCTCAACGTGCGGTTCCGCTACGTTGATGCGGCGGTCCGCGAGTGCCTCGGAGAGGTGGGCGGCGATCTCGATGGCGGGTGATTCGCGGAGATCGTCGATGTTGGCCTTGAAGGCGAGGCCCAGGACGGATACCTCGGCCGTGGCGGGCAGGTTCTCCAGGGCGGCAACTACCTTCTGGAAGACCCACTCGGGCTTGGAGTCGTTGACTTCGCGGGCGGTCCGGATCAGGCGGGATTCTTCCGGGGCGGCGGCAACAATGAACCAGGGATCGACGGCGATGCAGTGACCGCCGACGCCGGGGCCGGGCTGGAGGATGTTGACGCGGGGGTGGTGGTTGGCCAGGCGGATGAGCTCCCAGACGTCGATTCCGAGCTTATCGCTGATAACGGACAGCTCGTTGGCGAACGCGATGTTGACGTCGCGGTAGGAGTTTTCCACCAGCTTGGCCATTTCAGCCGTGACGGCGTCCGTGGTGAGGATTTCGCCCTGGCAGAAGACGGCGTAGAGGTGCTTGGCCTTATCCGCGGCCTCTGCGGTCATGCCCCCGACGATGCGGTCGTTCGTGACCAACTCGATCATCACGCGTCCGGGCAGCACGCGCTCGGGGCAGTGAGCCACGAGGACTGCGGGCTTGGAGCCGGAGCCGTCAAGGCTGAGGTCGGGGCGCAGGTCCAGGATAAAGCGGGCCATGTGCTCGGTGGCGCCGGGAGGGGAGGTGGATTCCAGGATCAGGAGTTCGCCACCCTCCAGCTGCGGAGCGATGCCCCGGGCTGCGGCTTCGATGTAGCTCAGGTCGGCGGACCGATCTGCCTTGAACGGGGTGGGCACAGCCACGATGTAGGCGTCGGCCTTCGGCGTGGAGGTGCTGGCGCTCAGGTGGCCTTGGCTTACGGCACCTGAGACGTGCACGGCCAGGTCCGGCTCGACGAAGGGGACCTGCCCGGCGTTAACGGCATCAACCGTGTTTTGGTTAACATCGACACCCACAACTTCGATGCCATTGGTGGCAAGGATGGCGGCGGTGGGCAGGCCAATGTAGCCCAGGCCGATGACGGCTACTCGATTAATGGTGTTCAACGGATTTGTTCCCTTTTAGATTCGTGAGTCCGGCTAGAGAGTGACGTGTTCTGCGGGGTTCCCCCAGAACTTGACTTCCCCGGTGGCGAGAAGTTCGTCGTCGGAGGCGTTCCAGGTGTGCCCTGCCCCGCCCCGAAGTTGGTAGTAGTTGTATCGATCGGCGGAGTAGATCTTTCCGCCTGCTTCCGTCACCGCGGTGAGGAAGGCGGTATCTTCGCCCCGGTTCTTCTCTTCGAAAGGGTGCTTTTCGAAGACGGCGCGTTTGGCCATGATGGTGGGTCCCATGACCATGTGGCTGAAGCGGTGCTCCATGTGTCCAAAGCGGTAGACAGCCGCGTTGCGGCTTGCGATGTACATGAAGTGCGCCAATTTGCCTACGACGTCGGCCCCCGAGTACCGCAATGCGTTCAGCTGGTCACGCAAATAGTCGGGGCCGTAGTAATCGTCGTCGTCCATTTTGGTCAGGACGGAACCTTTTGCGGAGGCAACGCAAAGGTTCAGGCAGGCGCCGAGGCTGAGTGACTGTGGTGCTTCGAGCAGTGTCAGCTTGCTGACGCCGTGCTTTTCCTGCAGGCCTGTGATTTCCGTGGCATCGGGCGTGAACCCGTGCGTCAGGAGCACCAGTTCAACGTCCACTCCACGCTGGGATGCGATCGTGGCGAAGACGTGGTCCAGCTGCTGGGGGCGGATGGTGGAGACCAGCGCGCTGACGGATTCGGGCTGGACCGGCCGCGCTTTGGCCGGCAAAGCGGCCGCCAGGACCTGCTCTGCGCGGTGGGCGTAGGTATGCTCAGCCCAGATCCTGCGCTGGGCCAGGTGCACGGAGCGGTCGTTGAGCTCGGGGCTGCGGAGGAGTGCCCTGATCACGTCGGAGGCCTGCTGGGTGTTGGCCACGCTCTGGACTTCGTTCTCCGGGAAGAACCGCGGCAGCGCGGGGCTGGGGGTCGTCACAACGGGGGTTCCCGCTGCCGTGATTTCAAAGATCCTTCGCGCGCACATGCTGGGTGAGTCAACAACGGAGTTCACGTTGAGGAACACCTTGTAAGCCTTGTAGGCGGTCAGCATCTGGTCGTAGCTGAGAGACCCCACCACGTGGGCGTCGTAAGGATCAGGGAACTGGTAATCCGGATCTCCGCCCAGCTGGCGGGAGAAGATCTCCAGGCCGTTCTTGAACTTGGCCGAGCCGGCAATGGCACCGTCCAGGAGCAACTGCATCTGCTCGCGGCGTTCCGGGTACTTGTGGGCAAAGTACATGCCGGCGAAGGCCACATCCCTGGCGTGGCGTCCGTGGGCCGGGCGGACGGGGTTGTGAATGGCGGGTTGCGCGGCGAAGGGCAGCACGGCAACGCGATCGTGGCCCAGTGCTTCGAAGTATGCCGGGAGTTTGTTCTCGTCCGAGGTGAAGACGAAGTCGAACTCGCGGGCGGCCGGAAGGAAGTCCTCAAAGTGGGGAGGGTCTTCTTTGTTCCAGAAGACCGTGGGGACGCCGTTCTCCTTGCACCACCGGAGCAGGTTGAGGAATTCGGGCTTGGGTCCGTTGGGTCCGGTGAGCTGGTACTGCCAGGAGCCGTTGTTGCCTTTCCAGGCAGATTCGATGAAGACGAAGTCGATCGCCTGGTCCTGCAACTGCTGCAGCCAGGAGTCCTTCTCGAGGAAAACTACGTTCCATTCGTAGGCAAACGCCTTGGCGGAGAAGTCGTCCAGGATGACACCGACGGTCAGGTCTTCACGCCGGGGAGCCGTGGCGGGGTACTCATAAGCTGGAAAGGACAGCCCGTTGCGCAGCTGCTGGCCTTGCGCGCTGGGGACGGGACCAGATGACACCCGATGGCGCCGGTACCAGTCGCGCAGCTGCGGGACACCCCCCTGCCGGAGGTGCCACAGTGCTTTCCGAGCGTCCGCCAGGAGCGGCCTCATGCTTTGGTCCTGCGCATCTTGCTGCGGCCCAGGATTTCCGTCATCTGGAGGTTGGCCCTGGCTTCGTCGCGGATACGTGCGGCGGAGATGTTGTTTCCCTTGGCCAGGTGCCCGGTGAAGTCCTGGTATGCCTTGACCGTCTCGGCCGGCTCGCCGTCCATGATCAGGTGGCCCTTGTCCAGCCACAGCACGCGGCTGCACATCTTGGTGATGGTGTCCAGGGAGTGGCTGACCAGGAACACGCAACCGGCCTGTTCGCGGAGTTGGTCCATGCGCTTCTTGCTGCGGTCACCGAACTGGGCGTCGCCGGTGTTCAGGGCCTCGTCCACCAAGAGGATCTCGGGGTCGATGCTGGCGGCAATGGCAAAGCGGAGCCGGGAAGCCATGCCGGAGGAATAGGACTTCATGGGCAGGTAGATGGAGTCTTCAAGGCCGCACAGTTCAACAATGCTGTCGAACTTCTCATCCACTTCGCGGCGGCTCATCCCCATGGCGAGGCAGCCGAGCACCACGTTCTGGTGGCCGGAAAGATCCGGCATCAGGGCGGCGTTGACGCCCAGCATGATGGGCGTACTGGAGGCGAAAATAGCCCCCGACGTCGGACGCATCTGACCGCTGATGAGTTTCATCAGCGTGCTCTTGCCGGAGCCGTTGCGGCCGATGATGCCCACGGACTCGCCGCGTTCCACCACGAGGGACAATTCGTAAAGCGCACGGACGGTCACCGTATTGGGGCGGTGCCTCAAGCGGCGGAGGAAGCTCGTATCCCGGCGTTCCTGTGCAACGGCATCGGAGTCCGTGGTGACTACCCGGTACTCCATGGCTGCGCCGTCAACAACCACGCACGGGTGGCCTTCAACATCCAGAACCTGCTCAGTTGCGGCCATAGGATTCCTCCCCCTGCCAGAAGAAGACCATGCCAACTACCAACGCACCCAGCGCCCATACCGCGAGCGTGGCCCATGACTGCCACGTGGGCGGTTGGGCGTAGAGGATGCAGTTGCGCAGGATGTCGATGACGTTGAAGAGCGGATTCATCTTCAGGACAGCCAGAAGGTCCGGGTGCGTCACGAACTTCTCGTACGAATAGAAGATCGCGGAACCGTACATCCAGGCGCGCATGAAGAACGGCAGCAGGTGGGTGGCGTCGTGGACGCGGGAGATGATGCGGGCAAGAATCAGCCCGACTCCCAGGTTGAAGAGCGATTGCAGCAACAGCGCCGGGATGATCAGCAACCACAGCCACGTGATCTTCTCCACGGGAGGGATCAGAGTGATGATCAGCAGCATGGCCAGGATCAGCGGGACGTTGGACATCATCTCGCGGATGTTCATGCCGATCGGCAGCGTGGCCCGTGGGAAGTTGAAGGCTTGCACAACGGACTTGTTGCTGTGGATGGACCGCGCCCCGCTGGTGATTGCGCCGGAGGTTCCCTGGAAGATGAAGATGCCGATCACCAGGTAGCCGACGTAGTTTTCGATTCCGCCGCTGGTTTGGAGCAGGAGTCCGAAGATTACGTAGTAAGTGAGGCCGTTGAAGACGGGATTCAGCAGCAGCCAGGCGCTGCCCAGTCGGTCGCGGCGGGTGCCGCTCTGTACCCGGGCGCGGGCGTCGTAGAAGATGAATTCGCGGAAGTCCCACAGCTGAACCAAGTAGTCCAGAAAGCCTGGACGCGCACCAACGCGCGTCAGGCGTCGCATGTCCACAGCCAGTGGCTGTACCGCCGCTGGCTCTGGCAACAATGCTGCTTTCTTTGCCGACATCAGCTGTCCCTCCCTACGTTTGTTAGACGCCCAAATTCTCGTACGCCCGGATGTATGCCCGGGCATTTGCCTGCCATGTCCTTGTGGTCAAAACTTCCTGCCTGCCTGCGTCTCCAAGCCGCCGCCGCAAGTCCGCGTCGCTCAGCAAGTCATGCAACACCTCAGCCAGCCCTTCCGGGTCCTCGGCGTTTGCCACCTTGCCGTTGACGCCGTCGTGCACTATCTCCCGGAGCGCGTCCAGATCGCTGGCGACTACCGGCCGGCCGGAGGCCAAAGCCTCAACAGGCTTGAGCGGGGTAACCGCGCGGGTGACCGCAAGGTCCTTCCGCGGCACCACAAAAACGTCCAGGGACAAGTGGTACAGCCGTGCCTGCGCGGGAGGCACACGCCCGGCGAAGATCGTGCGGTCCATGAGACCCAGCCGCCGGACCTGGTCCTGGAGCGCGGGCGCAGCAGTGCCGTCCCCAACCAAAACCAGCTTCAACTTTCGCAGCCTTGGAGCAAGCAGCGCAAATGCGCTGACCAGATCATCAAGGCCCTCATAGTCAACAAGGCTGCTTACTGTTCCTATGTACAGGGAGTCGGGATCCAGGCCCAGAGCCCTGCGTGCATCGGCGTGGTCAAGCGGTTCATCCAGGTAGTCTCCACCCACTGCATTTGGGCAGATCAGCACCTTGTTTTGGTCGATTCCGGACGCCACAATGTTGCGTTTCATGGACTCACCGAGCGTCACCACAAGGTTGGCACTGCGCATCACGTCCGCTTCACGTTCGGTGAAAAGCGCGTACCGTTCGGTGCTCCGCGCGGCCTCTCCACGTGTCGAAGCCCACGTGTCTGCCAGCTGGCCGCGGACTTCATAAGCCCACGGAATGTTCAGGGCACCGGCCACTTCGCGGGCAACCAGCCCGTTGACGAAGTGCGTGGTGGTGTGGAGGACAGCCGGACGGAACTGGCGCGCGATGCGCAGCACGCCTTCAGCCTGCTGCTGGAGCCTGCCGTCCATGGAAGTTGCCATGCGGGCCGGCAGAAGCCGCTCATAGCGGACCCCGTCAACCACGTCCCGCTCGCGCGCGGTGAGCGAGCCGATCTGCACCGGGTAGCCCAGCCGGGTGACGGCCAGGGTTTCCCAGCCCTCGGCCTGCTGCGCGGTCAGGATGGAGTGGCTGCGCCGGGCATAGCCGCTGCCTGTGTGCGGTACGGAGTTGGTGAGGAGGTGGAGGACTTTGCGGGCCTGGGGCGTCGTCGGCGTAGCCGGCAGCGATGGTTTCCAGCCTTGGAAGACGCGTACTTCGGATTCGAGCCGCTGCCGCTGCTTCGCCATGGAACCCCGCTCGTCAGCGAGGACGACGACGGCGCCGCTCATGTCGCCGTCGTACCACTTGCGTCGGGCGAGGGTCGCCGCAGTCCGGGTGGCCCCGGCGGCCAGCGGCAAGAAGACATCGGCCCATTCGGGGAGTCCGGCGGCGATGGCAACTTCCGCAGCGTTGCGGGCACGCTCGCGGCCCACACCGTTTTTGGCAGCGTCCGTGAAGCGGCGGTCCAGTCCGGTGGAATCGCCGGCAGCGTGGCTGGCGAGCAGGAACAGCGGATGGGAAGAGGCGGGTGCCAGCGCCGTCAGACGACGGGCCACGGGCCGGACGACCTTTGAGGGCAGCTTCCGGAGGATCTGGAGGAACAGCACGGACGGCGCTTCGGTAATGTGCTCGGAGATGGTTCCGGCTGTGAGGACCAGGTTCTTCAGAAGCTGCTTCATACTGCCGCCTGTTCCGGACGCACCAGAGCGGAGATGGCGTCCATGTACCGGCTGGCGAGCTGGGCGTAGTCGGCGTTGGCCTTGACCCATTCGCGGCCGCTGGTTCCGGAGGCTAGCCGGGCTCGGTCCTTGGATAATTCGCGCCACAGTTCGGCCACGGCCTCGGCGTTGGCTGGAACGACGTCCCCTCCCCCGGCTTCCTGAACAATTCGCTTGGCTTCGCCCTTGACGATTGCGGTGACGTGCCTGCCGATGGCAAGGACCTCGTACGTTTTGGACGGGACCGTGGTTTCGAAGGACTTCCAGTCGTCGCGGAGCGAAACAATGCACGTGTCGGCCTCGCGGTACTTGTCCACCACTGCTTGCCCTTGGAGGGACGGGAAGAACGTAACGGGCGCGTTCAGCTCGCGGGCGAGTTTCACCAGTTGGGGTCTGCTGGTGCCGTGACCCACCAGCGTCAGGTGGAAGCCGTCACCCAACAACGCCGCGGCCCGGATGAGGATGTCGAGCCGCTGGCTCTTGCCGTGGTTGCCCAGGTACAGGGCGTGGAAGACGTCCCGCTCGGCGGGCGGCGCTTCCAGGAAGGGCATGGCGTTGAGGTCGAGTCCGTTGCTGACCGTCTCCACGTTTTTGATTCCGCGGCTGCGCAGCGTCTCGGCGAAGCCCTCGGTGACCGTAACCACCAGATCAGCACGCTGCTGCACGAACTCCACGGCCCGCTCCGCCACACTTTTGACGCTGCCCTGCACCAGCCTTGCGTCGCGGGCCAGGTCCGGCCAGGCGTCGCGCATTTCCACGATCAGCGGCACGCGGCGCAACCGGGAGAGAACGTACCCGGTGGCGAGGGTTGGAAGGCTGGGAGCCGTGGCCAGGATCGCGTCGGGTTTCTTCCCGCCGAGCCCCACGGGAACAGACATCACAGCGGAGAAGAGCTGATCCGCAAAGCGGGCCAACGGCGAGGTACCCAGGTGGCGCAGATAGGGCACGCGGCGGATGGTTTCCTTGAACGGACCGGGCTGGTGCGAGAAGGCGAACCCGGCTTCTCGGCGCGGGAGGTTCCGGCGGCCGTTGGGGTAGTGGGCTACGGGAGCGACGACGTCAACAGCCCAGCCGGCTTTCATGAATTCGCGGGTGAGCGAAGACCACCGGCGTTGCGGCGGGCTGTGTTCGGGCCAGTAGGAATGCGTGAGCAGCATGAGGCGCAGGGGCGATGCTGGATTGTGGTCAGCCGCATCCCGTTTACGGGAAGTCTTCATGGCTACTTGCCGTTGAGGCGGGGCCTACGGATGCCCTTTGAACGCAATGCGCGGAAGTAGGCCAGGCCGAGCAGCAGGAGGACCAGGACGGTCAGACCTTGAACGATCGGGTTGTTCTCAGCCACCGGGGCGAGGGCTGCCTTGAGCGGGCCGGTGATGTCCGCGCTGGCTACCGCCGGAGCTGCGGACTTGGTGGGCGTAGGAGACGGGGTCACAACAGCGGGTGCGCTGGCCGTTTCCGTTGGTGCCTCGGGTTCCACTACATACTCTTGGACCGGCGCGTCGGTTGGCAGCACCGGGAGGCTGGGTGGTGGAGTGACAACCGGTGCGGTGGTGGCCGGAGCAACGGGCTCGACGGCGGGTGGCGCCACGGGTGGTGGCGCCGGCGGTGCCGGAGGCTGCACGGGAGCGGGGTCCACGGGCGTGGGATCCAGCGGCGCCGGTTCGGTTGTGGGGAAGTCGATGGGCGGAATCACCACTACAGGGGGCGGATCTTCAGACTCCGACGGCTCGGGAGCAGGGCTTTCCGACGATGGTTGGGGGCTTGGGAACACATCAGTAGCAACAGCCGGTTGGGTTCCGAGGAACCCAAATACGGCCAGCATCAAAACCACAAATGCGGTTTGAACACGTTTGATACCGGTGCCCAACTTTCCCCCCGTTGCTTACTAAACGACCCTGCCAGTGCCTGCTTCAATCTGGCAACGCGGGTGTACCGGCCGCCACAGCTACCAACAGCAGGAGGGCAGCCCGGTTTAGTCTAGCGTATGGATAACTGTCAACCGTTTCCGTAGGATCGTTTGCTGTTGCCGACCCGAGGAATACATTGACGCTCATCAGAGGAAGCCGCCCCCGGATCAAAGCAATCCTGGTGGCCGTCGTCCTTGCCGTGGCAGTCTCCGGCGTCGCCTTGGCGTGGCCGCACGGGCCACAGGTTCTTTCCAACCAAGCAGAGCAACCCGCTTCTGAACCGGAAGCCACTAAGCCGAGCCCAACGCCCTCCCCCACCGTCAAGGCACCGCAACTGCCGCCCTATCCCATCGGCGGGTACTTCGTCTCGGCCAGCTCCAGCCTTTCGCGGAATTCGCAGAAGCTCATGGAGATGAAAGCTGCAGGTGCTGATACAGCCATCACGTTCGGTTCGTCCTTCCGGCCAGTGACGTTGCCATCGATACCCAAAGACTGCCTCATCAACGGCGAAAATTGCGCCAAGGCCGTCTCGGACAAGATCAACGTCAACCGGTACTTCCTGTATCCGGACCAAAGCACGTGGAGCAAGAAAGCTGTTGTTTGTCCCCGGGACCGGCAGGTGGTCAGCCAGGGCAAAAAGTTCACAGTCTTGGTTATTCCCACTCAAGGCAGCGGCTGCAATTCCTCGAACGGACGGTACGACGTTGTAGTGGCCGGAGGTGGTTCCGCCAAGGGGCCCGATGCCACCGGCTCCCTTGCGGCGGCTGCCACCAAGCTGGGCATGAAGCTCTATGCAGGACTCCCTGCGCCCGTGAAGCGAAGCGACCTTCTGTACCTTCCCGATGTGTCCTATGTGGGGACTCTCAAGGCTTTCACGGAACGCTTTCTTCAGTACCACGCGTCAGAGAATAATGTTGCCGGGCTGGCAGGCTTCTACCACCACACTGAGATGCCGGTTACCGGCAGCCGTGCGTTCGATTCGGTCCTTGATGTGTACCGCATGCAGAACCAGGCCATCCACAAGATCCTTCCTACCCGGGCCGCCATTGTGAGTCCTTACCTCGATGCACGCGTTAACGCGGTGAGCATCAGCCTCGAACAGGCGCGCGAGGGGGCGAGGCGGATTGCCCAGACTGCCGGCGGGCTGGTACTGAACATCGCCATTCAGGACGGTATGGGAACCGGAAAGGGCGGAGCCTTCCTTGAGAACGAGGCAGGCTCCTCCGTGGACCGTTATGCCGCCAGCATCGTGGGCAAGGGCACGTGGGGTGCCAAGTACGTGGCTCCAGTGCGTGATTACTTCCGGGCGGCAGCGCAAGGCATCTCAGGAACGGGCGCTGTTCTGTGGGCCAATCTTGAGGGAATGGCACCCGCAACAGCTTCCAATCCGTGCGGGGACAACCTGCGCGGCCAGAGCACCAAGGAACGGATACAGCGGCAGCTCCAGCAGCTGTCCCAGGCCACCAAGATCGTTTCTTTCATGTGGGATTCGTATTACACGTGTGCAGGCAAGGGAACGCCGCTCAAGACCCAGATGGAGTCGGGGCTCGGCACCCCCATCATCACGGAAGCCACCTTCGAACCATCCACTGGGCTGGTGCGGATTTACGGCTTCAATGTGGTTGGTGGCACCACGGAAGTGAAGTGGTCAGCGGCTTCCGGCAAACAACTGACCAAGAAGTTGGCGGCAAGCGGTGAGAATACTGCGTACGGGGCAAACAACGGCATGCATCCGAAGCTGGAAATGATGGTGGTCAAGGTGGGGCAAACAACGCTCGCCAAGGACGCGCCGTACTCGGTGACGGTGACCAATAAATGGAAGACCTCAAGCCGAAGTTTCTCGTCCAAGAGCTTGTTCAGCGCTGCCGGCTGACTTGCCCCCTACGGCTGGCCTCAGAGGGTCCTAAAGGTGGATTTGGTAGAATCATCGCTGCTGATGTCAACCCCTAGGAATAAATGACGCACTCTACTGATGCCCAGACTGCTGAGCACCACGCCCGTCCGCGACGCGAAAAGAGCCAGAAGAAGACGGCACGTAACGTGCTTCTGGGCTTCGCAGCAGCAGTGTTGGTCATTGCCCTGGCTTGCGGAGCTTATGTCTTCAAGTTGGCACAGACGTTCAACACCGGAACCACCAAGATCGAGAACGCGTTCCCGGACGAGGCTACCCGCCCCATCAAGAACGTCACCGGCGCCATGAACATCCTGGTGATGGGCAAGGACAAGAACGCGGACAAGTCCGTTGACACCGACGATTCCGCGCCCACGGACCAGCGCACTGACACGCTGATTTGGGTCCACGTTCCGGCCGACCGGAAGAACGTCTACGCAATCTCCATCATGCGCGATACCTGGGTAAACATCCCCGGGCACGGCGAAGCGAAGATCAACGCGGCCATGGCCCAGGGCGGCGTTGCCCTCACAGTCCAGACCGTGGAGTCGCTCTTCCAGCAGCGTATTGACCACGTTGCCATGGTGGACTTCGAAGGTTTCAAGGGACTCACCGACGCCCTGGGCGGCGTGGAAGTCAACATCAAGACCGGCTTCACTCCAAGCGTCCTGAAGGGCAAGGTCACCTTCCAGCCGGGCAAGAACCTGCTCGACGGCGAGAAGGCGCTGGCGTTCGTGCGTGAGCGCCGCTCATTCCCCGACTCTGACTACACCCGCGTGAAGAACCAGCAGCTCTTCCTCAAGGCTCTGCTGAGCAAGACCATCTCGAAGGAGACCCTCACCAACCCGGTAAGGATCAACAACATGGTGGACGCCATCTCGCCGTACGTCAGCGTGGATAAGGACTTCGACGCCGGAACCATCGGTGGCCTCGCGTTCCAGTTCAAGGACCTTCGCGAGAAGGACACCATCATGTTCACCCTGCCGAACCTGGGCGTGGGCACCTCGGCCGATGGGCAGTCGATCGTGGTTGCCGACCAGGCGGCCATCTCCGGAATCGCCAACGCCATCGGCCAGGACAAGCTTGGCGCGTACGTGACGGAAAACGGACTGGCCCAGTAGCCTTCGTCGTCAGAGGACAAAGCAAAGCACGGGCCCGCCCAAGGCGGAGGCCCGTGCTTTTGCTATCTATGCCAGCTGTTCGGTTCTGAGCTCAGCGTCCTCGGCTCTCACGACAGTAACGTGCGGCCATTCGAGGGTCGCAAGGGCGCCGTCCGCCTCAGGGTCATCCCTATGATCATGAATGACTGCCCGAACGCGTTCCACGCCCGCGGCCACCAATAATCGCACCACAAACACACCTGCCAGGTCCCAACCATTCCGAAGCTGGACGGCGATCACGTGCGAGGCCTGCCCGGTGACCAAGCCCTCCAAGGCAGGAACTTCTGCCTCGACGTCGCTGACGAAGTGGATCTCCAGAGTGTGTCCATCGGGGTTGGCCGCCAAGACCTTGTATCGGAACCGACCGAGGCGCTTTCCGTCCAGAACTGCATGCTCCACGGTCGCGCCGCTTGCCAGGCTGAGTTGGGCTGCCTCGACGACCCCATCGGCGCTGGCTCCCTCATTAGCCAGGGCAACTTGAGGCAGTTCGCCACGCGCCATCGTCCCCCGGGGTCCGATCGCGACAACGTGGGTAAGTTCCCCCACCGGATCGTATGCGCGGGAAAGCTTCTGGGCATCAGAGGTGTACTTGACGAAGCCGTAGGCATGGTTGCTCATCAGCTGCAGGAATCGCGTCCGCCCAAGCTGGCCTTCCAGGAACCAGTTCGCTCCGACGATTTCTGCTGATTCAGGATCGACGCGTACCTGGAGTTGGACGCCGTCGTCTCCTTCGAATGCCCTGGCTTGTTCGCAGGTGATGCTTTGGGTTTGTGAGCCGCCCTGGAGGAATGCGCGGATAATTCCCAGCATCGCCGGAAGAGCCGTCTTGGCAACATCCGAGTGTGCGCCATTGACGCGGTATTTGGTCAGGTTCGGCACATCCCTGACGAACTCAATGAGTGAGTGATTACTCAGCTCATCTGAGTTTGTGTAGAAGTAATCAATCATGCGGCCTTCTGCGAAGTACCGTCGCAGAGCAGATTCGGGCTGTTCGATCGCCCCCAGCGCCTTGTTTCTATAGAGGTTGTCCCGAAAGAACGGTTTGTTGAAGTAGTACGGCAGGTTCATTTGCGGCACTGCCAGGAGCAGCCGGGCGTCCGGGTACTCCTGGGCGTAGTGGACAGCAATGCTCGCACCCTTCGATGCACCAAACATGAGCACGTCTGCAGATCCGATCTTGTATCGGGTGAGCAGTTGATTGATGGCGGCGCATACCCGGCCGTACAACGGCCTGCCGGCACCGTCAACCATCATGTACGATCCCGCACTGAGGTAGCGGTCCTGGAAGCAGACCATGACGGTGTCCTTCAGGTCCTTGTCCGTCAGCGCCTTGAGATAGCTGACGGCGTAGGAGATCCGGGTGGTTGATGGCCCAAACCCCGGGAAGGTGATGAGCATTCTCTTGGGATTCTTGGTGTTTCCTCGGATGGAGTAGAAGACGTCTCCGTGCTGTTCCACGCCGTACTGCTTGTCGTACTTGAGCTGCTGCGTGGTAGTGAACGCTCCCCTACCGATCTTCAGCTCATAGGGGACGTCGATATCCAACGTAAACTTCGAGGGATCGTCCGAGGTGACCACAATGTTCCGGTACTCGAGCGGGAACCCACGCGCGGGCGGTTCAATCCGGTTGCCGTAGACCACTTTGGATCCTTGGAGCAGCCGGAAGTTTGAACCGTTGTGTTCGCGCCAACGTGCAATGGTCAGTTTGGCGAAGTAGGTTTCTGGGGGCAACGTCCCTGACGCAACACGGCGAAGGCTGCCTTCCAAACCTTTCTTCTTGACGAACTGCCGGGCAGCGGAGTTTGAGGGGGCACTGAGAACCCTGCGGGCAGCGTCAGTTCCTAGTGATGAATAGGCAAGGTTCTTGCCCAGGCCGGTGACGCGGCGTTTGATGTGGCGTGCGATATTCATTAAAGGCTCAGCATCCTCTCCACGATTGTTGCGTTGATGTTGGCCGGGTCCACTCCTCGGAAGAACCTCTCCCTGCGTTTGGCGAACAGTTGGTTGGAACGGAGGTAGTCCTCCTGAACGATGTGGCTCACCACGTCGGCGTGTTTGTGAAAAACAGGTCCCAGTCCGTCCTCGGAGTAATCAACCCTGGCTTCGTACGGTTGCTCCCGGAAGAAGTCGGCAGCATCCCAGTGGTAGTAGGCGATCGGCGTTTCGATGAATGCCGCGTCGAGGACCGCTGAGCTGTAGTCCGTGAAGACCATCTCAGCCGAGGTAATCGCTTCCCGGTAGCTCAGTTCCGACTGGATAACGTGTTCGGAGAATTTGAAGTGACCAGCGCGCCTGTCAACGTTCGGATGTAGTTTCACCTGCAGAATGCGGCCTGTTTCGCGAAGGTGATTCAAGAGCAGCGGGTCGGTAATGAGTTCGTTGATCGCCCTGCAGTAGTCGGATTTGGCGAAGCCCTCCGCCGACACTTGATGCAGGTTGAACCGCCACGTGGGCATGAACAGCAAGTGCGTGGGTGAGGACTTCTCCCTGGCCAGAACCTCATAACGCGGCAGACCGCAGTTGATGGTCTCATTGGGCGCCAGCGCAGCCATGTAGTCAGCCTCGAGTTCACCGGTTGCCACAAAAACGTCGTAGTACTTGGACAGCACCCAATCAGTCATGTCATTCAACTGGATGCCGTGTTGAAGGTAAACGAACCGCGAGTTGGCGAAGGACTTTCCCCTGTACCTCACGTTGTAGATCTGGGAAGAAACCACCAGGTCAGAAATGAGGAACTTCTCGTAGAAATCTGTGGTGAAGATCGGCAGGAGCTTGAAGCCCTTGTCCTTTAGCCGGGGCCAGTCCAGGGACTTTGGGTTGAGGGCGAAATACGCTTCCGTGTATTCCGGATGTGTTCGCGTGAAGTACTCATAGAGATGTTCGGCATTATCGTCAGCTTGCATTGGCCGGTCAAAGAACAGCATGGTCGAGTGCGGCCCTATCGGCCGGCTATAGAAGTCGTAGGTACCAGCTCTCCCGAAGCCCGGCCTTACATCATGCGGCCGGTATGCCTTCTTGATGGTCAGGACGTCTCCCCCGCATCTCAACCTGTAGAGCAACAAGTCGTCACCTGCTGCTTGTTCTCCTTCGTTGAAAAGAAGATAGGAATCGTGTCCGGTCAGTTGTTTGAAGGGACGCGCGTCAGGGCCGGGCCCGCCCAGCCAGCGGATCCACTCCGCCTCAAAAGGCATCAGTGGTTCCACCAGACGGACCAGCTCAACCAACCTGAAACTGCGCACAACGTCGCGGAGGTGATTCACGCTGACCTCGGTGACCTTCTCTGCCCGCAAGCCGCGAAGGAAGAGTGCAAGATACCTTACGAGGTAGATGCGAAGTTCCTTGGAAGCCGTAACTATGAGCGGCACCAAGCGATCCACATCAGGCTCGACTCTCAGACCAATGGCAGCCTTTGTGTCCGTTGCAACGGAGAAACCGACGCTCAGGGGCTTCACGGCCCCAATCGACCAATACAAGCGGTAGCTAAGGTAGAGGGCTGAGCGGTCAACATCTCCGATGGCTTCCAGCGCGAGCGCCAAACGACCCGTGTTGAAGACAACGCCGTAAATGTCCGTGTCACGGGCATAGCGGTAGGCGTCCTCGATCGTGGTAGCCGACACGTTTTTGGGAATGGCCCCTGCGTAGACCACCGGCTCTGCCAAGTAGATGTTCCGAGGCCCTAGATATTCGAGCATCGTTGCCAAGTAGCTCGGCGATAGCTGCTGGGTAGCCCTCACGAAGACCACGTACTTACTCTCAAGGGAATCGCACAAGGCAGCGATCGCCTTGGTAGTGAGAGGCTCCTCGACGTGGACGATGCGGAGCTGAGACTCATAGCGCAAACGTGCGGTTAGGAGCCGCCTGAAAGTTGCTGACTCCCGGTCCAAAGGACCAGGTTCCTCAAGGACGACGGTAAGCAAGGGCAGGGAGTCGGGCATCAGGTAGTCCTCTGAGTCGAAGGCGCAGAGCATCTTCGACGCGGACCCCTGCGTACCTATTTATGGTTCAAGGACACAGTGGGAGATGAGGCAAAATCATGACGCAAAGGACCCAAATGCGGCGCGATTGTATAAATGCTGACTCGGCGCGTCTGCGAACTTGTCCGGCCGGCAGTGAAAGTGGCGCATGACGACCATCCTTGAAGCTCTTCGCCCTAAAGCCAGGTGTCGAGGGCGTTCAGATCTACAGCGGCGCATCAGCGTCAGGTGAGCAAGGCCATGGTAAGGCTGCTCACGCCTATCGCTCATAACCGTTCGGATTCGAAACCTGCCAGCGCCAGTGGTCGGCGCACATCTGCTCCAAATTTCGCCGCGCCGACCATCCTAGGTCGGCCAAAGCTGCTGCAGCATCCGCGTAACTTACTGCGGCATCACCTGGTCTGCGAGCCACTAGTTCGTACTTGATAGACCGCCCAGCCGCCTTACCAAAAGCGTCCACAACCTCTAGAACAGAAGAGCCCTTACCTGTGCCTAGATTCCATTTGAAAGCGCCACAGTTCCTTTGGATATGCCCCAAGGCTGCGAGGTGTCCTTCTGCGAGATCCATAACGTGTATATAGTCACGGACCCCTGTACCGTCGATTGTCGGGTAGTCGCCGCCAAAGACAAAGAGCTTGTCCCTGCGCCCGACGGCAACCTGCGCGACGAAGGGCACCAAGTTATTCGGCACTCCAACGGGAGACTCACCGATAAGGCCCGACTCGTGCGCTCCAGCAGGATTAAAATAACGAAGTAACGCTACTGCCCATGTTGGGTCCGATGTGCAGAGATCATTCAACATCTCCTCAATATGTTGTTTCGTTCGACCATATGGGTTCGTCGCCTCAAGATGCAGTTTCTCGGTGAGAGGAACATTCTCAGAGTTGCCGTACACCGTAGCGGAGGAACTAAAGACTAATCGATGCACACCCGCACTCTGCATGGATTCAAGCAAATTAATTGTGCCAGCTACGTTGTTTTTGTAATAAGTCAAGGGATCGACAACTGACTCTCCGACAGCTTTGAGCCCTGCAAAATGCACCACGGAGTCAAAGTTACCTCCCCTCAGAACGCCATGAACGGCGGCCGAGTCAAGTAGGTCTATCTCCTGGAGCGCCACCTGCTTACCGGTAATTTCCTGGACCCGAATCAACGACTCAGCATTTGAGTTACTTAGATTGTCAAGGACTACCACATCATGACCCTCTTCAAGAAGGCAGAGCACAGTGTGCGACCCGATATATCCGGCCCCGCCGGTCACTAGTACTTTCATGCTGCTGATTCTATTGCCTTCGTTCCTGGGGAGTTCATTCTGCCATATCTGAGGCGTTTTGATGCTAGGCTGGCGCTTAGTGAGAGGTCCGAGCACCACCATCCGAACTAACTCGATTTCAATAAGACTCCGAGCACCGAAGGTGTGTCACTCCCCATGGGTCAGCCGCAAGAGCAACTGTGGGCTGGTGCCATGGGGAGTGGCCGGCGTACTGAAACGCTACGCCAATGCCACCGATCTCGCGCGCAGCTCCTTGGTGATGTGCCACGGCTCCGACTGAATGGCTAAGATAGGTCCGGCAACAGTTCCGCTGTTGACGAGTCGGCGCAAACGAAATTATCAGGGGGACCTCAGTTTTGGATCTACGCGACTACCTTCGCATGGCGCGGCGGAACTGGATTGTAATAACGGCGCTTGCTCTGGCTGGCCTCTTGGTAGGAGGGACGGCGACTGCACTCACCGCGCCGACCTATACCTCACAAGCTGAATTGTTCGTTTTGATTCAAAATTCAGGCTCCGTCCAAGAACTTCAGCAAGGAAATACGTTCAGTCAGGCCAGAGTGCAGTCGTACGTAAAGACTGTCTCGACCCCTGTCGTGCTTCAACCAGCCATAGATGCCCTCGGGATAGACGAGTCATCAGAAGCTCTGTCACATAGAGTTCGGGCCACAGCGGACCTAAATACGGTCATCATCAAGATAACGGCATCAGACAAATCGCCGGTCCAAGCCGCCGCGATCGCCCAAGCAGTCGCCAACAGCCTGATAACAGCCATCGAATCATTGGAACGCCCTAAAACGGGCGGGACTTCACCCGTCGGTCTCTCAATAATTACGCCAGCGCAAGCGCCAACCATGCCGTCAGCTCCGGATACTAAGAAAAATCTTGCCCTGGGACTTGTAGTTGGCCTTCTACTTGGTGTCGCTGTCAGTGTCACTCGAAGCCTGCTGGACAATCGGATTCGCGGCGAAGCCGATCTCCGGCAAGTTACTGAGGCCCCCCTCTTAGGCGGCATTTCCTTTGACCCTGCTGCAGCCAAGCAGCCCCTCCTCTCCCAGACGGGCTCACAGAGTCCCAGGGCCGAGTCTTTCCGTCAGCTGCGCACAAACCTGCAGTTCACCAATGTAGCGAGTCGTGGAAAAACCGTACTGGTGACGTCGTCTCTTCCCGGCGAGGGAAAGAGCACCACTGCCACAAACTTAGCCATGGCTATGGCGGAGGCTGGCCAGAGTGTCTGTTTGATTGACGGAGACCTTCGCCGACCTATGGTGCATGAATACTTAGGTCTGGACCGAAACGTCGGCTTGACCACAGCTCTCATCGGGAATGCCGACGTCAATGACCTGCTGCAGCCTTGGGGAGAGGATAACCTCTTTATCCTCGCTTCTGGCCAAATTCCGCCGAACCCGAGTGAGCTTCTGGGGTCCGGCGAAATGATAAATCTGATCCAGCGGTTGGAAACAGTGTTTGACGCCGTCATTATTGACGCGCCTCCCCTTCTTCCTGTCACTGATGCAGCTGTACTCGCGCCAAGTGTCGGGGGCGTGATTCTTGTAGTCAGTGCGCAAAAATCAACGCAGCAGGAAGTGCGAAAGTCAATGGAGGCTTTGGCCCTTGTTAAGGCCAATCTCCTAGGCGTCGTACTCAACCGCCTACCGCTTCGTGGCCCGGACGCTTACGGATACAGCTACTACGGCAGTGTCGAGGCAAGTTCTAAAAGTGAACGTAAACAACCACGCGTTCCGAGCGAGCGCGTTCACGCAGCCCGGCAAAGCAGGAGCCCGCAGCACTTTCCCGCCTCGCACTTGGACGACATGATCCAGGGCTAGGCGGCCCGACTGCCTTTCTTTGTTGTAATTATGGTGTGCGAGGAGCCTTAGTAAGGCGGCGTTTCCCTGCGGCGAACCAGAAGCAAAGGCTGGAGCCTAGGCCTTAAGCTTGAACTCAACGCTGAACCGGCCTGGTACCCGCGCCCGGAAATCCTCAAAGAAACGGCAGTTTCGCGAGCAACCATCATGTTCTTGTCTTGTTTGGTGGGCCCTCCCTGCTCTCTGCAGTGAGACGGGGCCAAGGTCGGTCGTTAGGAGGATTGGGTTCGCCCGCCGACGTCGACCTCTTAGAGCTCCTTTATACGGCGTGCTGGGGTTCCGGCGTACACGCCATTGGGTTCAGTGTCCTTGGCTAACACTGCTCCCGCGGCGATGATACATCCCGGTGCTATCGTCACGCCGCCCAGAACGGTCACATTTGCCCCAACCCACACGCCATCTCCAACCACTATCGGCTGATCAACGTTTGCTCCCGCGCGTTGGCCGGCTTGCCCGATCTCATGGTTACGGGTAGCGAATACCACTCGAGGCCCTACGTACACCTTTTCGCCCATTGTCAGCGGACCCCGGTCAATATAGACCTCGTGATTAAAAAAACACCCCTTGCCGGTGGTAACAGCCGTACCTTTGAAAGTCACCCGAGATGCTACCGCCGTACCAGCACCGAGACGCAGTCCCATCCGGCGAAGCATTTGGGTCCTCGCACCAGGTGGCATGAAGGGAGATGCGACAAAAGTGTTTCGGAACAGTTCTCGGATATCCATTCAGCCAGCATAGTGGCATTAGACTGAGATGACCTTTGTGCCGCTACGTGGGGGAATTGGAAGAGATGTTTATCAGGGCTAAGGCCAGTCAGCTTCCTGCCGCCCCCAGCTACGAAGTCCGTACGCTTGAAATCAGTTGGCCGTGGTGGGTGCATCCGGGATGGGCATTACTGCTGCTGACTGGGGTCATGGCCGCTGTATCTATCTCTCTCCCAGATGAAGTGTTCGCAACGTGGCGGATGCAGAAGTACTTGGATGAGAGTCTCTCCGTCACACTGATAATTGGGGTACTGGCTACTTTCCTTGGCATCATGATCACGAGTGCGGGCGCCGCCCGTGGCGGCAAAGTGACTCTCCGCTTCACGCCAAAGCAAGTCCTCTATCTTCGCCGTGCCTACAGGATTTTGTTCCTCCTCACGCTCACTGGGTACTTGATTTGGGTGGTTAGTGCAGTTGCCCAAGGAGTCCGACCTCAGGACCTGATTGCCGTCGTCGACCGTCAGCTGGGGGCAATCAGCGAACTCAAGAGCAACAGCCGCCCGATCGGAGGACTAACAACTCTGACACAATTCGCTCCAGTTGTTGTGGTTCTGGGGCATCTCCTTCGGAAATTGGGCGTTGGTGGGCGAGCTTTTTATTCGCTTATAGTTCTTTCAGCTGTTCGAACGATCTTCTACGCCGAACGGTTGGCCCTCATCGAAGTGCTGATTCCCCTGCTCCTAGCTGCGTCACTGACGATCAGTCGCTCATCTCGTTGGAGAGGCCTCACTCGTTCGGCACCCGTAGTTGTAGCGCCCCTGGTGTGGGGCATCTTCGCCATCTCCGAGTACACGCGCAGCTGGATCTATTATCAATTGACCACTAGCATGCCCTTCCCTGAGTGGGTATCGGCACGTCTAGCGGGTTACTACGTAACATCTTTCAACAACAGTGCGATGTTCGTCCATGCTTACGATGGCTCAAATGCAGTTCCCTATTTCTCCATTCCTTTCTTATGGAACGCCCCTGGCGTCAACGAGGCAGACCAAGGAGGTATCTACGGTTTCCTGCCGAACGATTGGTGGACTTACATCTTGAACACTGAGGGAAGTAAGGATTTCACCAACGTGGGCTCATTCCTTGTAACTTACGCAGAGTTCGGAATGATGGGAATGTTCTTTGGTTGGCTCCTCGTAGGGCTATTGTTAGGCCTAATCTTTTCCTCCTTAACAAAAGGAAACACGCCAGGATTGGTCGCTTACGCAGCCATCTTCGTGGGGGTGCTTGAACTACCGCGGTTCATCTACTGGACGCAGGGCCGTGCAACGCCAATTATTATCGCAATTCTGGTGATCGCTTTTACTTATCCGGCCACCAAGGCTGGGTACAACCGCCGTGGCTCAGATATCGCTGTCGAGACCTAGAGTCAAGCCAGCGGGCTTACGCAGAGAAATCTGAAAGATTAGGACGCATCCTCGGCACCTCTACTCAGACGGGCTCCCTACGCCGCAGAAGATCCAGGCCGTCGTCGCGCACATTCGCGTCCGGCGAGGCCTAAACATGAGGCAAGCCATCCAAATGGCACCTAGATCAGAGTCAGGCGACGTGACGGGCCCCCAGATTGCGCTTGGAGCCTTTTGAGTACACACTCCGGCCGGAGCGCCGATGCAGCGGGCGCTTCAACGAACGACGCGAAAGAACCAACAAGGAAGCAGCCAAAATCAGATACAGAGCAGCTTCAGCGAGCAACGCTCCCTTAGCTCCCGCCCAGAAGGCGCCAAGTGGACCAAATCCAAAACCCACGGCAGTAACTAGGACCCTTAGAACTGTGGCGCGCCAGATGACACCTTGAACCCGGAGGAATATAGTCGGCACTATCGACAAGCCGGCAAAGAACCTGTTCAAGGCAACAGCACTAAACAAAGCCACCATAATGCCCCAAGTTTCCCCAAAAGCTGCCATACCAAGATCCGGTGGTATAACGCGCAATAGACCGTACGTTCCGCCGACAGTCACTGCGATCAACACTGTCATAGCCAGCATCTTCCACCAGTAAGATCGCCACCTCCGCAGCTGGCCGATGCGAAGGTCTCGAAGTACCACTGTTCGGAGGAAATTTATTGCCAGACTTGTCATGCCGAATATGGATAGAGCGGATCGGTATGCAGCAAGCTCCGGTCCGCTTACAAAGAAGTTAAGAATAAGTGTTATGGAATAGCCTAGCAACGCTCCCAAGATCGCTTCTGTGACAAAAGAAGAATTTAGCCTCCAATGCTTCGCCAACCAGCGAAGACCCGACAACGGCCTAGGGGGCAGTCGAAAAGCAAACATGGCTGTGATTGCGACACATGACCCAGCGCACCCAAGAAGACTCAACATCCCGCCGCTGCCCAACTCTGCTTGCCCAGCAAACCAAATGCTGGAACAGCTAACGACGGTGTACGTGAGATCGACTGTCAGTAATCCAATCGTCTGGCCCGAGGCAATAGCGGCATAACGAACGCCGTCTTGGAGCAGAAGACCTAACTGGGCAGAACCTAGCGATAGGAAAAACGGTGCACTATTCGGGAAAATGAGTGACAACACCACACCTATGACTGCGAGAGCGGATGCCACGACAAGAGAAAGGCCCAGCGACATATGTCTTTCCGCTGCGTCATAAGTGCTCGTCGTCGAGCGAACAAGAAGAGTTTCTCCACTGAGGGCTCTAACCAAGCTCTGGACCACAATGGCTGTGGACAACCCAAGTACGAAGGTTCCCAGCTCTTCAGAAGAGAGGAACTGTGCGGCCAGCACCAGGAAGAGAATGCTTGCCAAACTTAGGATTCCCTGGTCAAGAAATCCCAAGGAGTATCGCAGAAACCTCAATTCAGCGCACCACCCTTTCCATGTGAAGGCGTAATCAGCCCAAGTACCATTGCGGAACGGCTGGAGAGCCAGGACGGCGCTGAACGTGTTGACGGCATATAGAAGTCTCAACCACCCGGGATGGAGGATGGTATGTCTTCTTGTTTAGAAGAAGACTTGATATCGCGCAGGAAAGGGGAAGTCTACCATTCAGGCCTAATGGGCCTTACAACTTAGCGCCCAGGCATTTCACAACACGAACCATCGCTAGCTGGCCATAGTGTATGAATATTTATTTGGTGTTATAACAGCTTGCCTGTAACACCTTCCAGCCGACCGATTAGGATTTGCCAATTATCCTGAAGCTTTCCGGGGCGCCGGAAAAGCTGGATAACCAGGCGCGCTAGCGACCGCATTAGAAGCGCAACCTGTGCAGCGAGAGTATAGTTTCGCGCGAATACACGCCCCGTTCCCCTAGCGTAGAACCGTAACCTACTTCTGTGATCTTGAATCGTGAGGGTCGGCATCTTCGTCTCCACTAACTCGTAACCTGGGACGAAACGTACAGGAAGGCCATGACGAAGCCCCCGCAGTAGGAGATCCGTGCCCTCGCCTGACTGCCAAGGAGTTCCGGCTCCGAGCCCGAGTGACTCGTCGTAGTTACCAACAACATCGAGAAACCGGGGCGTGAGAAAATAGCAAGCCTCTATAGATGCCCGCCAAACATTCCGTGGAGTGAGACTTATCTCATGGGAGGGAAAGTTGATCCTGACGCCATCTACATCGAATTCAGGCTTCAGGCGCCCACTACCTGCACTTACTCCATTCCGTACGGCCTGCATAATGGAATCACTCACATCACCGTCCAGCCAGACATCATCGTCCGGCAGGAGTACTACATCCCAGCCAGGGTCGAGTGCCTCCAGCCCGGCATTTCGAGCACGTGCTAGACCAGGCTCCGACCGAACAACAGTTATCTTGGATTTCAGGGGTCCGTCATATGCTTCAAGCACCCCGCGCGATACCACTTCTGTGCTCTGATCGACGAGAGCTATCTGAAGATAGTTGAAGCGTTGATCTTCGAGGGATCTAATAAGGCGCAGAACGCTAATACCCGGGCGGAGGCTCGGGATCACAACGGATACAACGAGGGCGCTGCCGTCTCGGGCGTCTACGTCTACCACCTCGACACCTCACGGCCCTGGGGGGAGCCAGCTACTGCGAGACTACCCAGGACCTGCTCGCGACTTCGTGCTATCGAATCGCTAGCCGCGCGGATCTGGGAGTCATAATCATCCCGAGCATCGGAATCAGACTTAAGTTTTAGTACTATTTCCTCTACTTCCTGGGGCGAGAAATCATGAACATTGAAAACGAACTCGGATAGACCTAGATCTTGGAAGGCGCCGAATCCTTTTCGCTCGTAAGCAAGATGCACGACATAATGTCCCGCTTTTATAGCCATTAGTGCAGCATGCAGACGAATGGCCACAACGATGCGCGCCGTAGACGGCGAATCTATAAGCTCTTCGAACGAGCATATGCGCGCCGGATTGATAGACTTAACCGCCATTTCGTCATCGTTGCCGGCCACGGCGCTCTGGACGTAGCCATCGAAATCTCCGAGAAGGTTCGCTAGGACCCGTGCACCAACAGGGACGCCTCCCCGATGCGCACGTACACTCAGGACGGGCCGATGCCCTACGTTGTATGAGAGGACCTTGCGCTGCATGCCCAGCAATGCTAAATCTGAAGCCCGTTCGACGGCCGAATCACGGAATTCATCTAAGCTACGGTTGTCTCGCACCCAAACTTTGTCGAGCTTGCTCAACAGGAAACGTAGAGGGCGCTCAAGTCCTAGACGAGCGGGGCCAATGCTCTGCGGCAGATAGACAGTCCGCGAACGGCTCCTGGCGGCGGCCCACAGTTGGGGGCCCATTACAATAATTGTTTTCAGCGCTTCAACAGGAGTGCCAAATCTTAGGTATCCACCCCCGACTCCGACGACCAAGTCATAAGTCTTGAATGCGCTCCACAGGAGTTTGAGGTACTGGAGGTCATAACCGAAATAAGACGGCTTAGAGCGATAGCACCGGAGTCCGGTGTACTTAAAGGACTCTGGATAAGAGGTAACTAAGTCAATAAGGGTATCTTCACCAAAGACCTCGCGAATCATCGCCAGGGACTCATCAACAAGGAGTCCGTCTCCCCTATTCACGGAGCTGTACGCGTGAAGTAGCAGAACGCGTGTCACGGTCATTTTAGTAATTCCTTATATATTTCTGCGTGCCGACTCACACTCTGGTCCCAGGAGAAGGTTGAAGCCCAGGACTTTCCTCGCTCCTTTATGCTCCGTTGCCAAGCCTCGTCTCGGAGCGCTACGCGGATACCTCCACCGATGGCATCTCGATGAGTTCCTTCGAGAATCCAAGACGGACCCGCTACTTCCTTCAACGACCCCCGGTCTGTTGTGATCACTGGCGCACCGGCAGCCATCGCCTCCAAAACGGGGAAGCCAAAGCCTTCGTAGAGACTGGGAAAGATGAAAGCGATGCAGCGGCTCATGAGTGCAGCCCTGTCCTCGTCGCTTACAAAGCCTACGTAAGTGGTTCGGCGGGCATTAGAGATCACTTCCATTGAGTCTGCAAAATTCCATGCCGGCTTGCCCGCAATAATGAGAGGTGGAAGGTCAACGTTGGTTTCAACAGCATGGACCAGTTCGATGAGGTTCTTGCGGGGCTCAATATTACCGACGTAGAGAATAAACTCGTTGGGAATCTGTGACGACAAGGCCTCAGATAGTTCAGGCCTGGAATCAAACTTGTTAAGGCTTATTCCGTGCGGTATTACCGAAATTTTTTCCCGGTCCAGCCCGAAGACAGCCGATACGTCGTTTGCACTGGACTCAGAAACCGTGATCACGCGGTCGCAGTTCCGAATCGCAGCACGCACCCGAGAACGCCATACCGCCTCCTGGACACTATTCCGGGCTGTCGATATCCAACGGCTAGCAACGCCATGAACAGTAACAACCGAAGGCATTTTGGGTGTCAAGAGCGGGCCAGTATCAGCCACAAAGTGAACCACGGATTGGGGAGAGGTCGTTCTCGCGTCAAAAGATTCAGCCACCATAGTGACTACTGGGTTCTGGTACGACCGCAGCCGCGCAACCTCTATGCCATGTTTCGGAAGCCTGCTGGCAATTTCTCTTGCGTAGGTGGTGTTGCCCCCTACGTTTCGGTCCAGTATGCGGCTGGGCATTAGTACCTTCACGCCGCTACCTCGCTGCTATCCGAGTAGAGACCGCGCCAGGCCCTCTCTTGGCTCCGCTCATTCATAGCCTCGAGCAGGTGAAGAGACCTTTCCACCAGCGTGCTCTGAAACTCCGGGGCGCGCTGTGATAGTTCCAATGTCGCTACGACTTCCTCCGGACTATCAACTTGGTAAGCATCTGAACCTTTTAGCGCGTCAATTTTCCTAGCAACGATAGGCAGCCCCCGGGCCGCGGCATCTAAAATACTTATCGGGAATCCTTCGTAGGCGGCTGTATGCACGTAATAATCTCCGGAGTCAAGCTCGTCGACCAGTCCGGCACCTACCTTCCACCCGGTGACCTTCACGCCATGCGAGATCAGGTGGGACTTTAGTTCCGCTTCGCCATCTCCTACCCACCAGAACTCCCAGTCGGACAGTTCGGAACTCCCTGCAGCAAGTCGAGCGACATCAGCGAAAAATTTGGGATCCTTCTGATTGCAAATACGTCCAACCATCACTACACGCTTGGGACTAGTCGCTGTCCGACGTTCTCCGGGGTCTCCAATAACCTCGCAGCTGGGGGCGTTAGGGACGTATATGCACTCAGCATTTGAGTTCAGCTGCAAAGTCAGGTCGCGCTCATGCGGCGAAAGCACGACTGTGGCATGAGACCGGCCACTTAGAAGCTTCTCCGCAAACCGGAAGAGCCACCGTTTAGCGGGCTCCAGAGTTACGTCATCGAACTTATAACAGTGGGGCTGATAAATGATTTTGGCCTTCAAACGTGTCAGACGACCGTACGCACCAGCCCAACTGGAGTGCAGGTGTACGTAGTCTGGACGAAACTCCGCTACTGCCTGACGAACTTCCAAAGTTCGGCCCAAGGCTCCGCTTGATTGGAACCTTCTAGCCTCCAAAACCCCGTCGGCAAAGTCGTCATCCTGTCCGTCTATTAAGAGGTAGTGCTGATGCTGGCTTGTTAGATCCACAAGCTTCCGAATAGCCCGACTTACACCACCGTAATGGCATTCCGTGACGTGCAAAATTTTGGCCATGTCCCCCATGAGAGCCCTAAGCTCCCTGTCCCTTTGTAGCGGTTCCGAACATCTTCTGAGGCCGCCCACCCGCTAGGCGGCTAGTGAGAGAGCCGCAATCGACGGCGCGCAGACCCTTATATGGCAACTGGACTTCGTGATACGGAGATTGCGGGTGCCTCGGACAAATCTTAGATGGTTGTCATCGCCCTTCCAAAACATTGGTGCAACGAACGGAGTGTTTTGCGGAAGTTCCAAACCGAAACAGCCCGGAGAGCTTGCAACTCAATGGTGGTAACCATCACCCACTCCCGAGTACATAAGAGCAGAGCAACCGCCAAATGAGCTACCATCCTCGGTGGATGCTTGTGACGATGGGCGACTCCACTAATGGACGAAAGGCTGCTTCCTTGGGGGAACACGACTGGAGAACTCGCCACTCATGGCGATTGGCGCTCGTAGATGCATTTGTTGTTATTTGGGCAGTCCTCGGCGCATACATCGGTAGGTTCGGCTTCACGACTGATCCCTCAGGTTCAGAGCATGAATTCGCATACGCTGTACTCTCTGTTGGGCTTGCTGCTGCTTGGTGGCTCATGCTGGGTGCTTGGAATAGCCGCCACAGTCGCATCCTCGGTGCTGGCCCTGACGAATATAAACGTGTCGCGGCTGCTTCCCTTTGGTTGTTCGGTCTCCTCGCGATCGTTTCCTATGTTCTTCGGGTTGATACAGCCCGAGGTTATGTGGCAATCGCCCTTCCCGTCGGGCTAGTAGGACTACTGCTGGGCCGGTGGCTCCTGAGACAGCATCTGGGGTTTTCAAGGCAGCGGGGCGAGAGCATGTCGCGATTACTGTTGCTGGGAGGCCCCAGCGCTGTTGCACACCTTGCTTCGTCGCTCCACAGGGAAAAGCAGGCAGGATATCTTCCTGTGGCTGCTTATATGCCAGGTAATACTGAACAGCTTGAAGTCGAGCCGGTTTCGAACCTTCCAGTTCTGGGACATGAATCGGACACTGCGTCTGTGTTGGATGCCATCGACCGCTGTGAGGCGGATGCAGTCGCTGTTTCTGCTGGTGTTCAACTTCATCCTCAAACGATTCGTCATCTCGGCTGGGAGCTGGCCGCGCGCAACATCGGGCTCATTATGGCCCCCGCTCTAACTGATGTTGCAGGACCTCGAATTCATACCCAGCAAGTAGCGGGTTTACCACTCATTCACGTCACCACGCCGACCCTGGACGGAGGGCAGCGCGTCGCGAAGCGCCTTTTCGACGTCGCCGTATCTGGCTTGCTCATACTTCTGACGGCGCCGCTGATGGGTTTAATCGCACTGCTCGTAAAGTTGGACAGCAGAGGAAAGGTTCTGTTCAAACAAGAGCGGGTGGGCATCGAGGGAAGCCATTTTAGGATGCTGAAGTTCCGTTCTATGGTTCCTGATGCGGAAGCTCGCCTAGCCGAACTGGAGCACCGAAATGAGGGCCAGGGAGTCCTTTTCAAGATCCGAAACGATCCAAGAGTCACACGGGTAGGAGGGGTTCTAAGGAAGTACAGTCTCGACGAGTTACCCCAACTCTTCAATATCTTCGCTGGCTCGATGAGTTTGGTCGGACCCCGTCCGCCGCTTCCGCGCGAAGTGGAGGCGTATGAAAGCGACGTCCGTCGGCGTCTTCTCGTCAAGCCTGGCCTCACCGGCTTGTGGCAAGTTAGTGGGCGATCAAACCTGTCGTGGCAGGACTCAGTCCGCCTCGACCTCTACTACGTAGAAAATTGGTCCCTAGCCGCCGATCTTGTCATTATCCTACGCACAGTTAGGGCTGTGTTCCGCAGCACCGGGGCTTATTAGACAAACAAGTCCTGACTACACAACACAGAGGATCGGCTTAGATGTCATCTAAACAACGCAGTAGTACAGCACGCACGAAGACTAAGCACCGACAACGCCACAGAGTTGTCGGAATTTGGTTGGCCGTTATCCTCGTACTCACTGTGGCTGGGTCTGCTTGGCTTGTTTTCAAGGTTTCGGTTGTTAGATCTGAATTGCAAAGTGCCACGCGTCTAATCGCGAAGCTTGAATCGGAAATCGCGAACGACGACTCCACAGCGGCCGCTAGCACTGTAGACTCTCTGATTCAACACACTGGCAAGGCGCGTGATGCTGCGAACGATCCGGTATGGAAAGCAGCAGGAGTGCTTCCTTGGATAGGTCCGAATCTTGATGCTGCCAGCGAAGTCGCCACTTCGGCCGATGACGTTGCACGCTTGGCAGCTGCCCCCCTAGTCAAAATCTTCCGATCACTCGACTGGAAAGCGCTAACTCCCGGTTACAGCGGAATGGACTTGGCCCCTCTAAAAGCCTCAGCACCGAAAGTAGAATCGGCCGCCTACGCAGTTAGGGAGTCGGTAGAGCGCCTCCACGAGATAGATACGATCCATCTCATCCCCGAAATTGCGGGTCCGCTGGAAGATGCCCGCAGCAGACTGGCTGAAGTTCGCGATGACCTGAATGTGGCTGCAGACTCCGCTAAAATTGCACCCGCAATGCTGGGAAGCGAATCGCCCAGGCGGTACCTTCTCTTGATGCAAAACAATGCAGAGGCAAGAGCAACTGGGGGGATTCCTGGGGCCGTAGCGGTACTGAGAGTGGACCAAGGAAGGTTAAGCCTGGAGTCCCAGACTAGTGCGACAGCTCTGGGGGCATTTGTTCCCCCACTTCCTGTTGACTCTGAGCAACAAACCATCTACTCAGCACGACTGGGTAAGTTCATGCAGGACGTCAATCTCACCCCCGACTTCGCTACCACTGCGACCACAGCACGCCTCATGTGGGAAAAACGGACTGGGGAACAGGTTGATGGCGTGTTATCACTGGACCCTGTATCCCTAAGCTTCCTCCTAAAGGCCACAGGCCCCGTACAAATCAAGGATGCTGCTATTCAAGAGCTAGGCCAGGCCCTGCCTGCTCAGCTAACGAGTCAGAACGTAGTCAAGACTCTCCTCTCCGACGTCTACAAAGAGATCGAGGATCCTGATCTACAGGACGCCTACTTCGCGGGCGCTGCCAAAGAGATTTTCTCCGCCTTGTCCTCCCCATCAACGGATCCCAAGAAGTTGATGGACGGAGTATCTAAGGGCGTAGGAGAGCGCCGAATACTCCTTTGGTCCAGCTCTCTCGAAGAAGAGAATACCCTTTCGAAGTATCCGCTCGGCGGGAAAATTTCGGGTCCTTCTCAGTCACCTGCACAGTTCGGCGTCTTTTTCAACGACGGGACCGGGGCGAAGATGGATTTCTGGGTGAAGCGCAGCGTGCAGACGGTCAGAGACTGCACGCGTGACGGGTACCGCGAAATTACCATCAAGGTCACGAGTACCAACACAGCTCCGTCAGATTCAGCCAAGTCACTGCCAAGCTACGTAACCGGAGGAGGGCATTATGGGGTGCCGGCCGGAAGTGTGCAGACCAATGTCGTAGCCTATGGTCCTGTGCAAGCGACCGTTGACACGGTGCTGAGAGACGGCGGACAGATTCCCTTCGCCGCCCAAAGGCACAGCCAACGCCCCGTAGGAACCTCGACTATTAGGCTCGGCCCCGGTGAGAGCACGACGCTGGAATTCAATTTCGGCCACATCGTCCAGAATGCGGAAGCTGAAGTAGTTGTCACACCAACTACACAAGCTGTCAAGGACGTACTGCTGGCCCCAAGACTGGAGCCGTGTGAATAACGGCCCACGAGCTTGTTAACCCTTTGTAACGGCACTGGATTTACTTTGCTGTCAACAAGTCTTGAATGGTAGGTTTTAGGTGGGCAGCACATGAGATTTCTTCTACGGCCTCGTAGGGTCTCGGAAATCTCCAACACCAGGACGTACCACTTAAGGGTCTCAGGGGGACACACATGAAGAAATCTCTTGCAGCGCTTGCGCTTGCAGGCTCTATTGCACTGGTCGGCGCAGTGCCGGCTGTAGCTACAAACTATCCGGCGCCGGGCGAGAGCATCGTCGTTTCGGATGCCAGCGTCGCCGTCGGGCAGCCCACTACGATCACCGCTTCGGGCTTCACGCCTGGCGAGTCCGTAATTTTCACTATCGAGCGTACGGGCGCGGCAGTGGCTAGTGGCGGCAGCGTTTCCGCCGGCAGCCTCTCCGTAACGGGTCGCATTCCGCTGGCTCCGTCCAACGCGACTGCAGTCGCTGACGGAAACGGAACCGCCTCCACTCAGGTTGTCTTCGATGAAGCAGGTACCTACGCCATTACGGCAACGGGCCAAACCTCTGGTGTAGTCGTGGGCCCCGTTACCGTTGTAGTAGGCACCGCGGCTCTCCCCAACACCGGCGGAAATGCCGGAACCGGGACTGGCACGGGCGCTGACCTGGCAAACACCGGCGGAACGCCGCTGGCAAACACTGGCGCTGACTCCAGCTTGGTTCTCTGGTCCCTCGTGGGCGCCGGAGCACTGGCAGCTGGTACGGCATCCGTCGTGGTAGCACGCCGCCGCGCCAAGAGCACGGAGGCTTCTGCCTAATTCAGGCTTTAGCAATTGAGGGTGGATTGCCCAGCATTTCTTGCTGGGAAATCCACCCTCAGTTTTTTAGTTCCCCAATCGACTTCCGCTGTGGTATCCATATCCTTATGGGACGGCATTGGAGAAGGCGCAGATGGGTGTTGAATTTTCCAACCATCGCGTTGCCGCGACCAAGCCTTCCGCAGGGCTTTCTTCAGTATGTTCTGCTTGGACTCTTGGCGATAGCGGCGTTCACCGTGAGTGCATGGGCGCTCGTCCGAACCTAGTAAGGCGCATTTGAAAAACCCACTCCCCTGGCGCATCGCCATGGCAGCCTACCTTGCGTGTCTGGCCGTAGTCGGGTTCTGGCCGACGCCAGTAGACAAACCAATCCAGGGAACACTGGCCTCAGTCCTGAGGTACCTGCACGATCACGGCGTACCCGGATGGGTCAACTACAAATTCGTTGAAGCGTCAGCGAATATTACGCTGTTTATCCCCTTCGGAATTCTTATCGCTATGTCGGTTCCAGGAATGAAGTGGTGGCGTCTTGTCGCGCTCGGAGCGCTGGCATCCATGTGCATTGAACTGGGACAGTTGCTCTTCATGGCAGCACGCTTCGCCACGTTCATGGACATCCTCATGAATACGCTGGGAGCCCTTATTGGCGTAGCTCTCGTTCGGCTGATACTGCGCAAAGTTTCAGCAAATCCGTCCTCGACTGCGGCGACTCTGTCAAGTCACAAAGATCCCTTGTGAATTTCTTTCGGCGGTTTGCAAAGTTTTTGACAAGGAGCCTTAGGATAGTGCTGGCGGTGCGCCTCACCACACATGTTGCCCAAACAGGGGCGTACCGCTGCTAAATTCCGCTGGGACGCTTTGTAACAAGAACTCCCCCGTCCCGGCGCCAGCAACGTTGCGCACCCGAGAGGACATCACTTGCCGTACGTAGATATCAACCCGCACAAAACCGGGCCTAAGTGGCCTGCCTACGTAGGGCTGTCGATCCTGCTCATTGTGACCATCGCCGTCGTTACTTACGTGCTGACTGCGCACTAGCGCAAGGAGATCCTCCGCCGTCGGTCGGTACCATCACGAAGGTCCCGGTTGAGCCTCCGGTCGCCGTGGTACAGGATCGACTGCCAATCGACTTCCTCGGCCGTTTTGGGAACTACCGGGGACTTTACCTGGCCTTTCACCTTCGGGGTCACGTAAAGCCAATTGATGGCCCCCAGGAACACATCCACCACCGAGTTCCACAGGCCGATGTATGACTGGATGCACACCATTGCCAGCACGGCGTTGAGCGAAGCGAAGGCAACGTTGCCCCAGTTTTGATGCTGGAAGTCGCGCCAAATGGTCAGTGCAGAGAATGCAACGATCGCGTACGGAATCAGAACGTAGATTGCCGGAGCGGCCGTCCGATTTTTGACCTTCGGGGTTCGGACAAAGGGGATCTTGTCCCCCGTCAAACCCTGCTGCAGCGACTTTAAGACGCCGGCAAGGTTGACCGGCAGCAGAATCAAGTTGAACCCGTAAATGCGGAAGATGTCACTGAAACGGTGACCGCAGTCGCGAAGGTCGGATCCCATGCAAAGGAAGTACGGCAGGGCGGCCACGAAAACGGCCGGACTGAGCAGCCTGCTGTCATAGGGATACGCCAGCAGGAAGAGCAGCCCAAAGCTCGCCCACGTAATGGACGCCATGTAATTCACCCGAAGAAGGACTTCGCGGAAAAGGATCCGCTCCCTTTGGTAGCGCCGCTGCGAGAGTTGATTCCACAGCTTGGGCAGGATCAGGAGTCCGCCGTTGGCCCATCGCCGGCGCTGCACCACCAGTGAACCGAAGTCCGGCGGCGTGGCGCTGTAGCTCAACCGTTCCGGATAGTTCACCAACGTCCAGCCGTGGGTTCCAAGGTCGATGCTGGACTCGGTGTCTTCAATAACGGTCCGGTCCTGGATGTAGGTGCGGACTTCGAAGCCACCTACCGTCTCCACTTCCACAATGTCCTCGAGGGCACGTTTGCGGATGATGGCATTGGCGCCCACCCAGAACGTGGCACCGTAGTAGCTCATGCCCTGGTGCAGAATGTGCTGGATGTCCGTAGTGGCCCCGGCTATCCTCTCGATCCTGGTCGGAGCGCCGCGGAAGGACGAATACGGCGTCTGGGTAACTGCCACCCGCTCGTTGCCGGGCGACTCCAAGAAATACACCAGACGCAGGCAATAGTCCCTTAGCAGCAGGGAGTCTGCATCCAGCGTCAACAGGTAGGTGCTGTCCGGAACTACGAGGTCGTCCTCACGCGGCGTGGAAGCGGGACGGAGTACGGTTTGGCCGGCAGTCTCTTCTTTCCTCCACCGCTTGCCCATCAACGAAATGTAGGCATTGAGATTCATGGCCTTATTGGCCTCGTGGGACAGGCTCGCGTAGCGCTTGCGCTCGAAGTTCTCCATCCGGACGTTGAATATCCACGTGAGCCGCAGGTAGAGCTGCTCTGTCCGTTCGACGTCGGGCGACGTAGCCTGCGCTTTGGCTGCTTCCAACGCCACAAGCACCAGGCGAAGTTCCCTGGCCAAACCCATGATCACTAGATCCACAAAGAACTCATCAACGTGGTCCTGGACATGTTCGGCCTCAGCCATGGCTTCAAGCCACTCAGCCGCAGCTTGGTATTCAATGATCAGCCGGTCAAGCTCTTCGGGGGAAACTGCATCCGTCTCAAGGCCGTCGGAACCGTACCGTCCCCTGAAGTCGCCCAGCGCTTGGTTGGCCCTGTCAGCCGGAGCAGCCATCGCACTTTCAATGTGCCCGGCAAGCTCCCGAGTCTGCTGGAGCCTCGCCTTTTTCTCAGGGTCCGTGGGGTTGGGAGGATCGTCCAACAACAACACCACACGCAGGTCCGGGAACTCCTGCAACGCGGCGGACCAAAGGGTTCCCCTGACCACGTGCGGCTCTTCCGCATAAGACGGCACCAGGACCGTGACGGACTCCGAATAGTTGGCGAAATGCTTGTCCAACTCGCCCCTTGGAACCCTGCGATGCTCCCGGAACCGATAGAGCGCGCCCTGCCGGGCCATGAGATACATCAAGGCAGAGAACGTTAGGAATGTCACCACCACTAGATAGGACACGGATTCCAGTCGGAACCGGAATCCCGCATACGGATCTTCGACGAATTGGCGGATAACGGTAGAAACGACGTAGTAAATCCACGACCCCACCGTGACCAACATCGCCAGGCGGCCCAGGATGATCTTTCTGGAGCTAGGGGTGGGGTGGACGATCGACATGGGTTCGGAACGTCGTTCCGATCCCCACTGCCGTCTGCGCCCCCCGGATTCCGGGGTATTTGCGGTGGTTTTGCCCGAATCCCGCACATGGTCAGGTGAGTCCACCAACTGGTCCGTCATTCGTTCCCCATCAAAATGGACACCGGGCTGAGCCCCCGGTGTCCCGTTGCACGTCGGCCTTCCGTCACCCCCGCGACGCTGATACGCCTTATAGTAATCCACAAAGGGCGCTTGTCGATTGCTGTCGTAAACCGTTGACACCGAAGCAGTAATAGCGTCCTGAAATTAAGAATCTTTGCATCTTATAGACAATTATCTTGCTCAGCGTGGGAGTTTCTGTGTCCAAGTATTTCCCGGGGCGAAGGCTTTCCGTGCCTCGCCTTGCTCTGCTTGTCCTGGTACTGGTTGGACTTGTTGGTGGCGGAATTGCCACCTGGCAGAGCTACTCGGACAGCCGTGCGGCCGCAGCTTCCCCGTCGATCTTCGCCGGATACGTGGACGTGACGGCAACACCGCGGTACGCCTTCGAACAGCCCGTGAACGAAGACGCAAAATCCGTAGTTTTGTCCTTCATCGTGGCCAGCGAAAAGGACGCCTGCTCCCCCTCATGGGGAAACTTCTATAGCTTGGATCAAGCCGGATCGGATCTTGACCTGGATCGCCGAATTGCAAGATTGCGGCAAGCCGGCGGTGACGTGTCGGTTTCTTTCGGGGGCCTCACCAATAAGGAATTGGCCACTGCCTGCACCGACGAATCCAAGCTCAAGGCAGCTTACTCGGAGGTCATCGACCGTTACGATCTGTCCGTAGTGGATCTGGACATCGAGGGTGCAGCACTGTCCGATTCGGCCGCCATCAGCAGGCTGGCAAAGGTGATGCGCGAACTTCAGGAAGACCGCCAATCCAAGAAGAAAGCCCTGTCGATCTGGCTCACGCTCCCGGTGGCTCCCAGCGGCCTCACCAGCGAAGGCACGGCCGCTGTTCAAGAGCTGCTTTCGGCGGGTGTGGACCTTGCCGGCGTCAACGTCATGACCATGGACTACGGAGACAGCAGGGTGCCCGGGCAGTCCATGCTCCAAGCTTCCATCGCGGCAGCTGAAGCCACGCACGCGCAGCTCGCCACCGTCTACTCCACCGTCCACCAGGAGATCGGCACACAAACCCTGTGGCGCAAAATCGGCCTGACGCCGATGATCGGCCAGAACGACGTAGAGGCTGACGTCTTCACCCTCCAAGATGCCCAAGGGCTTCACGACTTCGCCGTGTCCAAAGGCATCGGCCGGATGTCCATGTGGTCCCTGAACAGGGACGCAGAATGCGGCCCGAACTACCCCACGCTGACCGTAGTCTCGGATGCCTGCAGCGGAGTGGAACAGGGTGATCAGCGCTTCTCCGAGGTCTTAGGTGCGGCGGCTGACGTGAAGCTGCCCAGCGTCCCGGATACTTCTCCTACAGCTGCCACCACTACAGCAGCGCCTGTGGTGGATGACCCCGCCACCAGCCCCTACCCGATCTGGTCCGGCCTGGCCACCTACACCAAGGCAGACCGGGTTGTCTGGCAGGGAAACGTCTACGAAGCCAAGTGGTGGACCAAGGACGATGTGCCTAACAACCCGGTGGCGAAAGGTTCCTCCGCGCCCTGGGCACTGATCGGCCCGGTGCTTCCCGGGGATAAACCCCAGCCGCAGATCACCGCGCCCGCAGGAACGTATCCGGAATGGTCGGCCGGGACGGTCTTCCGCAAGGGCGATCGGGTGATGTTCGATCAGAAAGTCTTCGAAGCCAAATGGTGGTCCCAGGGACAAAGCCCTGAAACTGCACTTCAGGGCTCAACGGAATCAGCCTGGATGAAGCTCTCCAATGAAGAGCTATCCAGGCTGATCTCCGGCGAAGCGGCGAAGTAAACGGGCTGCGGGCCCGGGAGGCTCTTGCTTAGCCCAGGAATTCCTTCATCCAGGACTTCAAGTCCTCCCCAAATTCGGGTCGCTCCGAAGCCAGGGTGATGACGGCTTTCAGGTAGCTGAGCTTGTCGCCGGTGTCATAGCGGCGGCCCCGGAAAACAACACCGTAAACGCCCGAACCTTCGCCCTCGGCAGCGGCAAGTGTCTGCAAAGCATCGGTGAGCTGGATTTCGCCTCCGCGGCCGGGCTCGGTGTTCTCCAGAACGTCGAAGACGGCCGGGTGAAGGACGTAGCGCCCGATGATGGCCAGGTTGGACGGAGCCTCGTCCACGCTGGGCTTCTCTACGAGCTCATTGACGCGAACGTAACCTTCGCCGTCGATTGCGGAGATGTCCGCGCAACCGTAGGCACTGATCTGGGACGGCTCCACCTCGATCAAGGCGATGACCGAACCACCCGTCTTGGCCTGCACTTCCATCATGGTGGTGAGGAGTTCATCCCGTTCATCAATCAGGTCATCTCCCAGCAGAACCGCGAACGGTTCATCACCAACGTGCTGGCGCGCGCACAGCACGGCGTGCCCCAAACCCTTCGGTTCACCCTGCCGCACGTAATGGATGGGACCGAGCTCGGAGGCATAGTGAACGGCTTCCAGCCGGGACAGGTCACCCTTCAGTTCCAGGGTCCTCTCCAGCGCAGGTTCCCGGTCAAAGTGGTCCTCCAAAGCACGCTTGCTGCGTCCGGTAATCATCAAGACGTCGGAGAGGCCTGCGTTTGTGGCTTCTTCGACCACGTACTGGATGGCAGGGGCATCCACTACCGGCAACATCTCCTTTGGCATTGCCTTGGTAGCGGGCAAGAAACGGGTGCCCAACCCTGCCGCTGGAATGACGGCTTTACGAATGGTTTTCCCCAAATGAGTCATGAACGAATTCTAGAAAATCGGCCTTAAAAACGCGAAATTCGTGACACTTCTCCTGACCGGTTAAGTCAAGAAAATCTTGACTCAACCTTGAGCGTCCGCCGCACTCCCTCTTGAGAAAAGACAGCGAGAGTACTTGCAGGCACAAAGCCGGAACAAAAAACGAAAGCAGGTCTCACCATGAAGAACAACACAATGCTCAAAGGCGCAACGGCGATCGTCCTGGGTGGGGCTCTGCTCCTGGGCGGCGGAGGCACGCTGGCTTGGTGGAATGCATCCGATTCCGCCGCAGCAGGGACCATTTCCGCCGGCGAGCTGAACGTCAAGGCAGGAACCGGTGTGTGGACAGATCGCAGCGGCGCAACCGTGAACCTCAGCACCTACAAGGTTGTTCCCGGTGACAAGCTCACCTACACGCAGGATCTGGACGTCACCCTCACCGGCAACAAGATGGCAGCCAACCTGGTGGCCGTGAACGCCGACGCAGGAGCCGGCTTCACCCCGGAAAACGTGGTCATCACCGCCCCCACCCTGACTAAAGGCGGCGTCGCGATCGAAAACCCGCTGACCACATCCCAGCACGTGACCGCGAGCATCAGCTTCGAATTCAAGTCCACCACCACCGGCACCGCTGACGTCAACGCCACCAAGAACCTGGGCACGGTGGGATTCACCCTGCAGCAGGTCACCCAGACCGGCCTTCAGTAACCCCTCAACCAGTAAACAACCAGCAGGAGTGGCAGTGAGAATCCCCGGAAGCATCAAGACAGCAGGCCTCATGGTCGCTGCGGTGCTTCTGGGGCTCACGGCCGTGCAGGGAACGTACGCACTCTGGTCCTCCGCCGCCGTCGCGACTCCCGGAACAGTGCAGGCTTCCTCCTTCACGGTGAATCTGACCGGCAGCCCCTCAACGGCCTCCACTCCCATGACCGTCAACGGTCAAGCCACCTCGTTGGCCCTCACCACCACCCAGGCGCCGCTCCAGGACCTGGTTCGCGGCGGCTCGGTTTACACCTCGGTCAAGATCGGTAACGCCAGCGACGCCGGAGGTCTCTTTGACATCAACGTCACCGCTTCCGCGCCCACGCTCAGCAACGTGGGGAGCGGAACGCTAGCCGGTTACTTGAGCGTGGCCGCCACGATGGCAGCCACGCAGGACGCTTGCGCTACGGCTACCGGTTACCAGTCCTTGGCATCCGGAGTGACCACTCCCGCGATTGCCAAGGGAGCCAACGCAGTGCTCTGTTTCAGGGTCACCCTCAGTTCGACCGCGCCCGTCAGCGTTGAGGGCAACTCAGCCTCCATCCTCATTCCCCTTCATGCCCGCCAGAAATGTGGTGTTCCCAATGGTTGTGCTTAACAGTCCCAAGAAGCGGCCCAACATCCAGGCTCCAAGCGAGCCCGCCGCCACGGTTGACACCTCAAGCCCAACACGAGCGAACCGCATAGGCCGGGCAGTCGGCGTCGTACTTCTTTCACTCGCCATCCTGGCTGTGTCGGTCCTGATCCTGGTGCCCAAGCTGATCGGCGCCCAGACGTACTCGGTGCTGACCAACTCCATGGCACCAAAGTACTCCCCCGGCACGTTCATAGTGGTGCAGCCCGTACCGTTCGACGAACTCAAGCTGGGCGACGTCATCACCTACCAGATCAAGTCCGGGCAGCCCGGAGTCATCACCCACCGCATCACCGGCATGGGCTTCCTGCAGACCGGAGAGAAGACCCTTACCCTCAAAGGCGACAACAACGATGTAGTTGACCCCGAGCCCGTACGCGAAATGCAAGTCCGCGGCAAGCTGCTGTACGCCGTTCCCTACGTGGGGTTCGTCGGCAACGCCTTGGGTAACAGCGACCGATCATTGTGGCTGGTTATCGGTGCCGTGGGGCTGATCGGCTACGGCGGCGTCACCGTCTTCCGGGGAGTGCGGTCCTCCAAGAATTCCGCCAAGGCCACAGCCACAGAAGAAGCTGCAGGGCAGAACCCATGAACCCGGACAAGCGCCCCTCCGCCATCATCCTGGCCATCGGCGTCTTCTGCCTGACCGTGATGCTGGGGATCGGCGGACCGGCAGCGGTTGGCTTGTGGGAACAAAGCTCCTCAACCACCATGACCGTACGGGCGGCGGTCACGACGCCTGCGGTCACGTGCACCACGTTGGGATCCAACGACGGTGTACGGCTGACCATCACAGGAGTTTCCAACCCCACCACCGTTTCCGTTGCGGCGAAACTGCCGACGGAACAGAACTACGGGGCGGGCGTTGCGGGCTTGGCCGTCCTGAACTCCGCAGTGGACATCACCCCCGCCACCCTGGTTCTGGCCAAACCGACCATCGCCAATAACGACGTCGTGTCCCTCCGGATCGCGGTAACCCAAGCGAACATGAACGTGGTCACCACGGAATACTCCTACGTGAGGATCTTCAGCCAGCGCAGCAAGGTCCAATGCCAGGCGTCCCTCTAGGGCAGGTCGCTAACGGATTCCTGACGGCCCCTCAAAAGTAGCCCCCGTACTCGCCTGCGGCACCACCACATGGACCGCGTTGCGCTGGACCGAGAAATCCGTCGGCGTTTCCGTGGCGATCTCGCCGTCGAGGTTTACCGGCATTGACGGGTGGGTGACCAGCCGGACGTTCCGGGTCTCCAAGTGGTACACGCGGTCGTGGTCCACGAAACTTCCATCTTTCAGGAGCCGGGCAATCTTCACGTGTTCCCTGAGCGGCGCCGCAAGAATGGCGTAGATGTCTAGGGTATGGTCATCGATCCCGGCCATCGGTGAAACAGTATTGCCGCCGCCATAATGCCTGCCGTTTCCCACGGCGACTTGGAGCAGGTCCTCCAGCTCCAGTGTTGGGTGGTCGCCGTCCGGGAACTCCAGCCGGGCACGGAAGGGCCGGTGCCGGGCATAGGCCTGAACGGTGGCGACGCCATAGGCCAACGGACCGATCCGCCGCTTGAGCGCGGGGCTGAGCGCCTGGGTGACACCGACTGAAAGACCAACGGAGGCCACGTTGAGGAACGGCTGCCCGTTGGCCCGGCCGAGGTCTATGTCCACTACTTTCCCATCGGCGATAACGGCACAGGCTTCCGCGAGGCCGTTGGGAATCTCGAGTGTCCGGGCAAGGTCATTGGCCGTTCCCAGCGGAAGCACGCCGAGCACGGTGTCAGTCCCGGCCAGCAACCCGGCAGCGTAACTCACCGTCCCGTCGCCTCCACCAACAACCACCATGTCATGCTGCTCCGCTGCCACACGATCGAGCACACCCGTCAGCTCCGCACCCGAGGTCACCGGATGGACCGCGGTAACGGGCACGCCGGCCTGCTTGAGGAGATCGACGGCGGACGTCGCGGCTGCGGCCCCACGACGTGAAGCCGCATTGATCACCACGGCAACGGAGCGGGCCTCACGGACGGATTTCATGCTGACCATCGTAGGCGGACGGACCTTGGAGAACCCTGCGAGGAATCAATCCGTACAGAAGAGCTACCCCTTGAAAACAGGCGCCCGCTTCTCCTGGAACGCCCGGAATCCCTCGGCGTAGTCATCGGTCTTGCAGAGGCGTGCCTGCTCCGTGTTCTCCTCGGCCATGGACTCCCACAGGCCAAGGCGCTGATCGCGGATGTGGGCCACCAGCTCCTTGGAAGCGACAAAGGCCTGGGTCGCACCGGAAGCCACGCGCTCCACGATGGACCGGGTAGTGGGCAGCAGAGCGTCATCCGGCATGGCCCGGCTGAACATGCCCTGTGCCACGGCTTCGGTCCCGGAAATGAGGTCCGCAGTGTAGATCAGGTCCAGTGTGCGGTGCATGCCAAGGCGCTCGGCAAAGTACCAGTGTCCGCCGGAGTCCAGCGTGGCCCCAAGCTTCGCAAACGGCGAGCCGAACTTCGCGTTCTCCGCCACATACACAACGTCCGTGGCCAGCAGCAAACCAAGCCCGACGCCCAGGCACGCACCGTGCGCAGCTGCGAACGTGGGTGCAGGGAACGCAGCCATCTTCTTCAGCAGCGGCTCCACCAACCCACCCAGGTAGGCCTGGGCGTCGTCGGTTTCGGGGGTCACACCGGCGATGTCGCGCCCGGCGCAGAAGGCCCGGCCCTCTCCGCGAAGCAGCAGCGCCCGGACTTCACCACGTTCGGCGGCGGCAGCAGCGTCGTCGTACGCTTTGCCCAACTCGGCAAGCGCGTCCTCGTCCAGCGAGTTCAGCTTCTGCGGGGCATTGAGGACGATTTCGGCGATGCCGTTGGCAATGGAGAGCTCGATCATGGGGACTCCTTAGACGTCGAAGTCGACGGTAACTTCTTCGCTGGTGGGGTGGGCCTGGCAGGTGAGGACGTAACCCTTGTCCAACTCGTCCTGCTCAAGGGCGTAGTTCTCATCCATGGTCACGGTACCCGTAACCACCTTGGCCCGGCAGGTGCCGCACACGCCGCCGGCGCAAGCGAACGGAACGTCCGGGCGGACGCGCAAGGCTGCGTTGAGGATGGATTCCCGCGCATGGGTGGGGCTGGCGACGTCGCCGGTGAGGCCGTCCAGCTTGAAGGTGATCTTGTAGGTCTCCTGCGACTCGTCCTCCACAACCGGGCGGCCGGCGTTGCCTTCAGGACGGTCCGGGCGGCCCGTGGTGAACAGCTCGAAGCGCACGTGCTCCGGCTCCACGCCGCGCGCAGCCAAGGTGTCGCGGCACAACTGGACCAGCTCGAACGGCCCGCACAGGAACCATTCATCCACATCCTCGGCATGGATCGCGGAGGACAGCAGCGCCTGCAGCTTCTCCGAATCGATGCGGCCCGTCATCAGCGGCGCAATGCGCTGCTCACGGGACAGGACGTGGTGGAGCGCCAGGCGGGTGGGGTACTTGTCCTTCAGGTCCGCCAGCTCTTCCAGGAACATGACGTCCATGGCGGCCTTGTTGGCGTAGATGAGATCGAAGGTGGTGTCCGGGTTGGCGGCCAGCAGCGTGCGGGCAATTGCGATAACCGGGGTGATGCCCGAACCCGCTGCGATGGCCACGAAATTGCCCGGCTCCCCCGCCAGTTCCTCCGGGTGGTTCATGGAGTTCATGACGTTGTGCTGCACGGACGCGCCGTCCTTGCCGTGCCGCGAAATGAACGCACCCTGCGGGCTCATGACGTCCAAGGTGTCCCCGGCCTTCAGCTCGGCATTGGCCCACGTGGAGAAGATGCCGCCAAGGTCCTTCTTGATGGCCACACGGATCTCGCTGCTGCCGTCGCCAAACGTGCGCGGTTCGGCGCAGATCGAGTAGCTGCGGCGAACCTCGTGCAGCTCACCGTCCTCACCCGGCAGCGACGCGCGGAGGGCAACGTACTGGCCGGGCAGGTAGTCGTACTGGCCTGCCAGCTCGACGGGAACCGCAAACGTGACCTCGATTGCGTCGTCCGTAAGGCGCCGGACATCCGAGACGGTCAGGTTGTGGAAAGACGCACGACGGCGGCTGGCCGTCTGGGTTTCGGTGGTCATGCTCTTCCTTACAAGACTTTGAAGTAGTCGAACGGTTCCTTGCAGTCCTGGCAGACAAACAGTGCCTTGCAGGACGTGGAACCGAAGCGGGTGAGTTCCTTGGTGTTCAGCGATGAACACTGAGGGCATTTCACGGCCAGGTTCAAACGGACAGGACCGGAATGGCCACCGGCAGCGGCCCGGCCCGAAGGCGGCGCAATGCCGTATTCCTCGAGCTTCGCCTTGCCTGCCTCGGTCATCCAGTCAGTGGTCCACGCCGGGGACAGGACCAGGTTGATGTCGACCTTCGCGTAGCCTTCCTTTTCGAAAGCCTTCCGCAGGTCATCGCCAATGGCGTCCATGGCCGGGCAGCCCGAGTACGTAGGCGTGATGGTGACCTCGACGGCGGAAGCCGCCGGGCCGCCGTCGAGCCCGCCTCCCGAAGCGGCTGCTCCGGGCGACTCGACAACGCGCACGCCGCGCAGGATCCCCAAGTCCTCAATGGTGAGGACCGGGATCTCCGGATCGCAGACGGTGGACGCGACGTCCCACGCATGCTGTTCCGCGGCGGTCAAGGAACTTACCGTGGCCATGGTGGTCACCAGCTCGCGCCGGGGTGCTCGCGGGCCAGGACCTGCATCTCGGCCAGGATGTACCCCATGTGCTCGGAGTGCTTACCGCGACGGCCGCCACCCGGAGCCTGCGGAACGGCAGGGATCTCCAGCTCGGCCTCGGTCAGGATCTCGCCGGTCAGGCGGTCGAACTCTGCCCGCAGGCTGGACGGCTGGACGGCAACGCCTGCTTCGGCGAGGCGCGTAGTGAGCTCATCGTCTTCGAAGAGTTCATCAACGTACGGCCATACGAGGGTCAGGCCCTTGATCATGCGCTCGCGCGACTCATCCGTACCACCGGCAAGGCGCAGCACCCACTGGGCGCTGTGGTCACGGTGGTAGTCGACTTCCTTCACGGCCTTCGCAGAAATGGCTGCGATGGTGGCATCCGTGGACGCGGTGAGCGCCGTGTAGAGCTGGTACTGGTAGAAGCTCACAATGAACTGGCGTGCGATGGTCACCGCGAAGTCGCCGTTGGGCTGCTCGAAGAGGTGCGCCGAACGGAACTCGTGCTCGCGGCGGAAGTAGGCGAGATCGTCTTCCGACTTGTCCCAAGCGGCACCGGCGTAGGTCAGGAAGGACCGTGCATGGCCCAGCTGGTCCAGCGCGATGTTGCCGAGGGCTATGTCTTCCTCAAGCTCGGGAGCTCGGGAAATCCAGTGGCCCAGGCGCTGGGCGAGGATCAGTCCGTCATCACCCAGGCGCAGCGCGTACTCGGCCACATCTTCGCTGGGCTTTACTTCCCCGCGGCGGACCTCAAGGGCGATGTCCTCGGGACGCAGTGCGTTGCCCGGGGTGATACGGGTGGCGCTGGCCGAACCGTCACCGGACGCACCTGCACCCGAGACGCCCACGGAGATATCGCCGTGGCCTTCGATGGCGAAGTCAGTTGCTTTGTCAGTCACAGGTGCTTCACGCCTTCACTCTTGGTGTAGTACGTCGCATGGCGGTAATCCTTGCCCTGCGGGGATTCGAAGAACGAGCCCTTGGAATCGGGATCGCTGGCGGCAATTGCCTCGGCCGGGACAACCCAGATGGACACGCCCTCGTTGCGGCGGGTGTACAGATCGCGGGCGTTGCGGAGGGCCATGGCGGCATCCGGTGCGTGCAAGGAACCTGCATGCACGTGGGACAGGCCGCGGCTGGACCGGACGAAGACCTCCCAGAGGGACCAGGGGGTTTCTTCCTTGGCCTCGCTGGACGTGACGTTCGCGCGCGGGGCGGGTGCCGCCGTCGTGCTGTTTGCAGCGGCGACCTTGGGTGCCTCGCTGTTGATTTCGCCGGCGGCGCTGGCCGGAGCTTCCGGGTTTCCGTGGGGAGCCATTATGCTGCGTTCGCTTTCTGTGCTTGCTTGCGGGCGTAGGCTGCGGCAGCTTCCCGAACCCAGGCACCGTTTTCGTGTGCCTCACGGCGGCGCTCAATGCGCTGCGAGTTGCAGGGACCGCGGCCGGCCAGGACTTCCTTGAACTCATTCCAGTCCAGGGGTCCGTGTTCCCACTTCTTGGTTTCTTCGTTGAAACGTATGTCCTTGTCCGGGAGGGTCAGGCCGAGGACCTTGACCTGCTCCACCATCATGCCGACGAACCGGCTGCGCAGCTCGTCATTGCTGAACCGCTTGATGTTCCACGCCATGGACTGCTTGGAGTTGGGTGAATCGTCATCCGGCGGGCCGAACATCATCAGCGACGGCGCGTACCAGCGGTTCACTGCGTCCTGTGCCATCTGCTTCTGCGCCGGCGTTCCGTTGGAGAGTTCCAGCAGGATCTCGAAGCCCTGGCGCTGGTGGAAGGACTCTTCCTTGCAGATGCGCACCATTGCGCGGCCGTAAGGACCATAAGATGCACGGCAGAGGGGAACCTGGTTGCAGATGGCTGCGCCGTCAACCAGCCAGCCGATGGCACCCATGTCCGCCCAGGAAAGCGTGGGGTAGTTGAAGATGGACGAGTACCGGGCCTTGCCCGCAATGAGGTCTTCCGTCATCTTGTCCCGGGACTGGCCCAGGGTCTCGGCAGCCGAGTACAGGTAAAGGCCGTGGCCGGCTTCGTCCTGGACCTTGGCCATGAGGATGGACTTGCGCTTCAGGCTCGGTGCCCTGGTGATCCAGTTGGCTTCCGGCTGCATGCCGATGATTTCCGAGTGTGCGTGCTGCGAGATCTGGCGCAGCAAAGTCTTGCGGTAAGCCGCCGGCATCCAGTCCCGCGGTTCAATGCGCGAGTCCTCCGAGATAATGCGGTCAAAGTACGCCTGACCAGCCGCCTCCCGTTCCTGCTCCTCCGGGGACAGCTCAACGGGCACAGACTGCAAATTCTGCGTTGCCATGGTTGCTCCTAATAAATTACCGACCGTTCGTTCAGAATATGCGGACGGGAGGTTTTCAGTCAAGCTTTTGGCCGCTGCGCCGTGCTGTCCCCGGCGAGTCGCAACCGCGCCCGGCAATTGACAAGGCTGCTTCGGATTGAGCGTGTTAACTTGGGGTGGGGTCCGGACAACCCCAAACCGACGCCAGGAAAGAGCTCTACGTGGAATCGCCCCAGCCCTTCAGGATCCTCACCGTATGCACCGGCAACATCTGCCGCTCCCCCGTGGCCGAACGGTTGCTGCAGGCGGGACTCAATCAGGTGAGCCCGGGATCGTTCGAGGTGCGCAGCGCGGGCACCCGGGCCATGGTGGGCGAACCCATCCAACCGCTCTCCGCCCACATCATCAGCACCTTCCGCGGCGACCCGGACGGTTTTGCAGCCAGGCAGTTGAACCAAAAGATCCTCCGCCAATCAGATCTGGTGCTTGCCATGACCTCCAAGCACCGCGGCGAAGTCCTGCAACTGGATGCGTCCCTGCTGAAGCGCACCTTCACGGTCCGGGAATTTGCCCGGATGCTCTCCGTCCTGCAAACCCGTGACGACGTGACTGCCGCGGGGGACATTGTTGAGTTCTGGCGGCAGCTGCCGGCCAAGGCAGCCTCCGTGCGGCACTTGGCTCTGCCATCCGATCCATCAGAGAACGACGTGGTAGACCCCTACCGACGATCGGAAGAGGTCTACCACCAGATGGAGGATGAGCTGGCCCCGGCCATCCTTGGCATCCTCCGGTTTGCGCGCCTCACGGCGCCGGGTCAGGGGACCAGTTAGTTCAGGGCAATCACCAGCATCTGGTTGGTACCCGGGATGCAGGTCTGCAGGACTACCGCGGGGAACCCGCCGAACACCGCTGCAATATTGTTGGTAGTTCCCGGGTTGGGCACTTGGCCCCGTGCCGTAGCCGTGAACGTTCCATAGCCGGGAATGCTCACCCGCTCACCGACACCGATTCCGGAGAACCGGGCCCAGCCTCCGCAATAGTCGTGCTCCGTGATGAACGTGGCGTAAGCATTGGTTGGCGTGTAGTGGATTGGCCCAATGCACGCATCCACCATGCCCTGACCACCGGCACCCGCGACGTAGATGGTCCTGATGGCCGGAGCGGGTGCCGGAGCGGCCGCGACGGGGGCTGCGGCCACTTGTGCCTGCGCTGCGGGTGCTTGGGCAGGTTGTGGGGCAGGTGCCGGGGCTATTAGTGCGATCGGCGGTCCCGTCAGCTTCAAGACCTGGCCGGGCACGATGATCGAATAGCCGCTGAGTCCGTTGGCGGCCAGCATGGCATTGACGTCCACGCCGAACCTGGCAGCAATGCTTCCTACCGTGTCTCCGGAAACCACTGTGTAGAGGTTTGGATCGCCGGCGGGTGCTGCGGGAGCCGGTGCGGGTTCTGCGGCTGGCGGTGCCGGTTCTGCGGCTGGCGGTGCCGCCGCGGGTTCTGGTGCTGGGGCTGCCGGTGCCGCCTCCGCTGGGGCCGCTTCCGCTTTCGGCGCTTCCGTCGGCGGTGCGGACCCGGCCGGGGCCTGGTCCGCAGCCCCGGGAGTGTCTGCTGTGGCACTGTTGGCGCCACCGTCGGACGCCGCCGAAGGTTGGCTTGCGGCCGTACCGGCATCATTTCCGGCAGGCGCCCACCAATTGACTACCCCGAAATAGAGGGGAACCAAGGCCAGAATCGCGAGTACTGCCAAGGCCACCAAAAGCTTGGACTTTCTCCGGCGGGGCTTCTCCACCGGGCCGCTTCCCCCGCTCGATACTGCGGGGTCAAGATCAAGGTCGTTCATATTCATGGGAAAACCCCGTGGCTCCAAGGCGCGGACCGCGGATGGCCGAAACTCGCAAAAAGAGCACTGGCACCAAGCGCAGGAAAGTTATGGGAGGCACGTGCTTCGTCACCACGTGCCGTCCGCCGCTGAGCCGGAGGAACGGAATCGCTTTACCTAGGAATCTCAAGCGTAGGAATTGGGATTCCTACGCGCATGAGTAGGAGGTACTCGACTTTTCTGCGAATAAGCTCCCGCTTACGCCAAGTAATACTCGATTAGTCAAGGCCGACTACCTGATTCCGGTGCTGCAAATTCGGGGCCATATCCGGATGGCACATGATGGTTAGGCTTCCGTTCACGTATGATCACCACAGCGCAAAGGGCAGTACGCGCATTGTTCGCTTTTGGGTGGGGCCACGGTTGAAGGCAGGGGTTCGGTGGCAGGAGTGAAGCAAGGAGTTCTGCCACCGCGCAGAGTAACCGCACGAACAATCCGGCTCTTCTCGACGGCCGCAGCTTTATGCTTTGTGCTCCTGTCGGCCGGCCTTGCCAGCGGCATCGGTTCTCCCACCGCACAATTGCTGGGCGACCTGGCAATACTGACTGCCGCGCTTACAGCCCTGACTGCCCACACGCTGGCGGCCGCGCGACGCCGGGGCCATGCCACAGGCCGGTGGTTCGTAGTTGCCGGGCTGGCTTTGTGGACTGCCGGCCAGCTCATCTGGACCGTCAACGGCGTCACGCTTAACCATGATTACCCCTTCCCCTCCATCGCCGACATCGGCTTCATCGGGTATGCGCTGCCCGCAGCCATTGGGCTGACCCTGCTGCTAAAGGGGAAGGGCCGGCGGCTCTCCCTCAAACGGACCATCCTGGATGCCGGCGTGGTGGCAAGCTCCACGTTTTTCATAGCGTGGAGTGCTGTCCTGGGACCTTTGGCAGGCAGGCCGAACCAGGACCCCTTCGCCAACGCCACCCAGATGGCCTACCCCATAGCGGACGTGTTCATGGTGACCGTGGTCATCGTCCTGACCATGCGGGCGGTGCGCGGAAGGCGGCTGCCGTGGCTATGCCTGGGTGTGGGCTTCTGGATCCTCGCCGGCACGGACCTGATCTATGTGCGCTTCACCCTGGAAGGCGTCACCGGCGTCACGGGTTCGCCCTTGGTCTTCGGGTGGGTGACGGCCCTGCTGTTGATTGCCCTCAGCCCCCTTGTTCCGGCGTCGGACAAGGTACGCAAGGACGGCCGCGCCTACGCGGCGATGCTGGAACTGCTCCCCTACCTGCCGGTTTTCAGTGCCGTGTTCTTCTCCAGGAGCAGGGCCATCGGCTTTGAGCCCATCCTGGTCATCACTGGTTTGGTGACTATTAGTTTCGTCATCGTGCGCCAGGTGCTGATCGTCGTCGAGAACGTCACGCTCACCAGCGAACTCGAAAGCAAAGTTGCCGAACGCACCGCCGAACTGGAAGGTCTCGGGGCGATCGTCAACTCCTCCGGCGACGCGATCATCGGCAAGGACCCTGACGGCACCATCACCAGCTGGAACCCGGGCGCCGAGCGCATCTACGGCTATCCGGCGTCGGAAACCATCGGCAGGAAGAGCGATTTCTTCATCCCCGCCGAACTCCGCCAGGAGGAAGCCGAAGCCCTCGCCATCACGGCAGCGCAAGGCACAGTGCAGAACTACGAATCCACCAGGCGGCGTTCAGACGGGACCCTTATTCCGGTCTCCATCACGATGTCCCCCGTCCGCGGCGCCACGGGCATCAGGGGCGCGGCCACCATCTCCCGGGACATCACCGAACGCAAGGCCGCCGAAGCCGAGCTCTTGTGTGCCCGTGAGACGGCGTTGGAAGCGAGCCGCTTGAAGTCCGAGTTCCTCGCCACCATGAGCCACGAAATCCGCACCCCGCTCAACGCCGTCATCGGGCTGACGTCCCTCCTCATGGACACCGAGCTGAACGAAGCCCAACGCCAATACGCGCAAGGCGTGAAAGGTGCCGGCGAGGTTCTCCTCACCCTCATCAACGACATCCTTGACTTCTCCAAGCTGGAAGCCGGCAAAGTGGACCTGGACGTCACCGCTTTCGATCCGCGGGCACTGGTGGAAGAGGTGGCCGGACTCGTTGCCGAAGCCGCGCAGAGCAAGGACCTGGAGCTCATTTCCTATTGCCATCCGGACGTCCCGCCACGGCTCATGGGCGATTCCGGACGCATCCGCCAGATCCTGCTGAACCTTGCCTCCAACGCCGTGAAGTTCACCCCCTCCGGTGAGGTGGAGATCCAGGTGTCCCTCCTGAAGGAGCACGACGGCAAAGCTTCCCTGCGCTTCCAAGTCCGGGACACCGGAATCGGCATCAGCGAAGCGGACCACCAACGCCTGTTCGAATCCTTCGCCCAGGCCGATGCGTCCACCACGCGCCGCTACGGCGGAACCGGCCTGGGGCTGGCCATCTCCCGGCGGCTCACGGAAGTCATGGGCGGTGAAATCGGCCTGGCCAGCGAGGTAGGTGCCGGCAGCCGGTTCTGGTTCGTGCTGGAGCTGCCGATCGGCCCGGTCCCCGCGGACACGGCGGCAGTTCCGGCGTCGTTGGCAGGCCGCCGGGTCCTGGTGGTGGATGACAACTCCACCAACCGCTTGGTCCTGGAGAACCAGCTGGCCAGTTGGGGCATGGTTCCCGTAGCTGTGCCGGACGCCAGGAGCGCCTTGGAACAATACCGCGCGGCGGCCAATGCCCATGCACCCTACGACCTCGCAGTGGTGGACATGTGCATGCCGGACACCAACGGCCTGCAGCTCGCCCGCCAGCTCACGTCGGAAAGCAACGGCACACCCGCCCCGGGCATCATCCTGCTGACATCCACCATGGGCGTGGACAAAGCCGAACTCACCTCCGCCGGCATCCGCGAGTACCTCACCAAACCGGTCCGCAGCTCCGAGTTCTACAACCGGCTGCTCCGGCTTGTCGCCGGCAAGACTCCACGCCCGGCACCCGCGAAGACCGCGGCGGTTCGGCCGGCCGCCGGGAGCCTTGGCAGGCTCCTGGTGGCCGAGGACAACGAGGTCAACCAGCTGGTGGCCCGCGGCATGGCGAACCGCTTGGGGTACGAGGTAGACATCGTCGACGACGGCGAACAAGCCGTCGCTGCCACCCTCACCCGGGACTACGCAGCCATCCTCATGGACTGCCACATGCCGGTGATGGACGGATTCGAAGCAACACGCATCATTCGCGCCCGCGACGCCGCCAGCCGACACGTCCCCATCATCGCCATGACGGCCGGGGCCTTGGATGAGGACCGCGAGCGCTGTTTCGCGGCCGGCATGGACGACTACATCAGCAAGCCCGTGGACGTGGACACGCTCGGGCAAACCCTGGCCAGGTGGGTGCCGCAGGAGCCGGCGGCAGCAACGCCGTCGAGCGCTACATCCCAAGCGGGCGCTACATCCCCGGCGAGCGTTTCATCCCAAGCGGACGCTACATCCCCGGCGAGCGCCGCTCCGGCGATTGACCCGGACCGTGTGCAAATGCTGCGCGAGCTCGGCCCCGGGCTGCTGCCCGACGCAGTCGCGGCTTTCCGGGAGGAGGCGGGCCGGGCGCTCGGCGTCCTGGACGAGGCCCTGTCCCGCAACGACGCAGGCTTGCTCCGGGCGGCGGCGCACAAGCTGGCCGGTGCGGCGGGGAGCATCGGCGCTGTGGGGGCATCGGCGTTGTCGAAGAGGTTGGAACAGCTGGGCGGATCGGACTCAGCCCGGTTGGAGCCGGTGGGCCGTCCCGTCTTTGAAGAATTGCAAGCAGAATTGGCCCGGGCCGAAGAAGAACTCGGGCGCACGTTGTTGGGAGCCCCATGAAAGTCCTGATCGCGGACGATGACCTGATTTCCCGGATGATCACCAAGGCTGCAGTGGAGCAGGCCGGGCACGAGTGCGTGGTGGCGGTTGACGGCGACGAAGCCTGGGAGCTGTATCAGGTGCACCAGCCCGAGGCTGTAGTGACGGACCTGATGATGCCGGGCTTGAACGGCTTGGACCTGTGCCGGGCCATCCGGGAAGCGGAGGATGACTCCTACACCTACCTGATCCTGGTGACCTCGCACGGTTCCCGGGATGACGTGCTGGCCGGCATGGAGGCGGGTGCGGACGACTACGTCACCAAGCCGTTGGACCCGTTCAACCTGCGCATCAGGCTGCTGGCCGCGCAACGGATCACGTCGCTGCACGCGGACCTCGCGCGCTACCGTTCGGCGCTCACCGAACAGGCACGCACGGATCCCCTCACCAAGCTGCACAACAGGCTCAAGCTCACTGAGGACCTCGCCGAGCTGCAGGACCGGACCGAGCCCCACGATTTCTGCTTGGCGATGGTGGATGTGGACAACTTCAAGAGCTACAACGATCTGTACGGGCACCCAGCCGGCGATGCGGCGCTGGTGGCTATCGCGTCCACGCTTGCCCGTGCCGTGCGGGAGACCGACGGGGTTTACAGGTTTGGCGGCGAGGAGTTCCTGCTGCTCCTGCACGGGCAGGACTCGGACGGCGCGGAGGATGTCATGGAACGCATCCGTTCGGCGGTGCACGCGCTGCAGATCGAGCACACGGGTGATCCGGACGGCGTCCTCACCATCAGCGCCGGAGTGGCTTCCTATGCCGAGGGGCACCGTTCGGGCACCGAGCAGCTCCTCAAGGATGCTGACCTCGCCCTGTACGCAGCCAAGGCCTCGGGCCGGAACCGGGTGACGGTAGCGAGCCGTAGTTCCTTCCCCAACTGACTGGCAGCAGGGGTTGTTCTGAGCGCTGAGAACAACCCCTGCTGCCAGTTACTTGGGCGATAGAGTGGCCACATGAGCCACACTTCTTCCGCGCCTGCTCCTGCCCCGGCTTCCTCACCCCAACCCCCTGTTGCCAAGCGTGTCCCCACCCGTCGCGAACACCACGGCGACGTCTTCGTGGACAACTACGAATGGCTGCGGGACAAGGAATCCCCGGAGGTGGTTGAACACCTCAAGGCTGAGAACGCCTACCAGGAAGCTGTGACCGCGCACCAGGAGCCGCTGCGCGAAGCGATCTTCCAGGAGATCAAGGGCCGCACCCAGGAAACTGACCTGTCCGTGCCCAGCCGCAAGGACGGTTGGTGGTACTACAGCCGCTCCGTGGAGGGCAAGGAATACACCATCCAGTGCCGCGTCCGGGCCCAGGACACGGGAGACCGCGTGGCGGACTGGACTCCGCCGTCGGTTGAACCCGGCGTTACCCTGGCCGGCGAGGAGATCCTCCTGGACGGCAACGTCGAGGCCGAGGGCAAGCCCTTCTTCAGCGTTGGCGGTGCCGCCGTCACCATCGACGGTAACCTCTACGCCTACGCCGTGGACAACGCCGGCGACGAACGCTTCACCCTCCGCATCAAAGACCTCCGCACCGGCGAACTCCTCCCGGACGTGATCGAGAACGTCTTCTACGGCGTGGCCTTCTCCCCCGACGGAACCCGCCTCTTCTACACGGTGGTGGACGAATCCTGGCGCCCCTACCAGGTGAAGGCCCACGTCCTGGGAACGCCGGTCACCGAGGATGAGGTGGTGTACCAGGAGGACGACGTCGCCATGTGGCTGGGCTTCGACCTCGCCTCGGACCGGCGTCACCTCGTGCTCAGCATCGGTTGCTCGGAATACAGCGAAACCCGCCTGCTCCGCTTCGACAACTACGACGCCGGGCTGACCACCGTCATCTCCCGTGACGAGCGCCTTCTCTACGAGGCAGAGCCCTTCCTCCTGGACGGCCGCGAGACCATCCTGCTCACCCACAACAAGGACGCCATCAACTCGATGGTGAGCCTGGTAGATCCTGAAGAACTGGCCAAGCCGCTGTCCGAGCAGGACTGGCGTACCGTCGTCGAACATTCAGACGACGTGCGTGTCAACGGCGCCGGCGTGACCGCCACGCACCTGGTGCTGTCCATCCGGAAGGACACCATTGAACGCGTGCAAGTCCTGCCGCTCGCCGGGCTGGGGATGCCGCAGCAGGCTGCCCCGGTGGAGCCGGAATTCGACGAGGAGCTCTACACCGCGGGCGTCTCCGGCTCCGACTACAACGCTCCCGTCATCCGGATCGGTTACACGTCCTACTTCACGCCGTCGCGGGTTTACGACTTTGTGCTGCCCACCGCTGACGCTCCCGCCGGTGAACTGCTGCTGCGCAAGGAAAGCCCCGTACTGGGCGGCTACTCGGCCGCCGACTACGTCGCCACCCGTGAGTGGGCAACCGCCGACGACGGCACCCGGGTCCCGCTGTCCGTGCTGCGACACGTTTCGGTCAAGCAGGACGGGACGGGCGCCGGCCTGGTGTACGGGTACGGCTCGTACGAAGTGAGCATGGATCCCGGATTCGGCGTGGCCCGGTTGTCCCTGCTGGACCGCGGGATCGTCATGGTGATTGCGCACATCCGCGGTGGTGGAGAGCTGGGCCGGCACTGGTACGACGACGGCAAGAAACTCACCAAGAAGAACACGTTCACGGACTTCATCGCGGCCACGGATTGGCTGGCTTCCTCCGGTTGGGTTGCCCCTGGTCGCATTGCCGCAATGGGTGGCTCGGCGGGCGGCCTGCTCATGGGCGCCGTCGCGAACATGGCGCCGGAGAAGTACGCGGCCGTGGTCGCCCAGGTGCCGTTCGTGGATGCGTTGACCACCATCCTGGATCCGGACCTCCCCCTGTCCGCGCTGGAATGGGAAGAATGGGGCAACCCGATCACGGACCCCGAGGCCTACGCGTACATGAAGTCCTACACACCGTACGAGAACGTGCGGTCCGTGGCTTACCCGAAGATCGCTGCCGTGACCTCTTTCAACGACACCCGTGTGCTGTACGTGGAGCCGGCCAAGTGGGTGCAGGCGCTGCGGTCCGCGTCCACGGGTTCCGAGCCGATCGTGATGAAGATCGAGATGGACGGCGGGCACGGCGGAGCCTCCGGCAGGTACGTCCAGTGGCGTGAGCGTGCGTGGGACTACGCGTTCGTAGCCGACTCCCTCGGCGCGACGGAACTCCTCCCCGGGGCCGGCCTCAAGTAACCCTCCCCGCCACCCAACTGGGTCGCATTTGTGCGCGTTTAGACGGCTCAAAACGCGCACTAATGCGACCTACTTGGGCTGGTGGGGGCGGAGGAGGGCGAAATAGCCGGGGATGACGTCCGGGCGCCCGGGGTTGCTGAGCGGCCGGGTTTCGATGTTGGCCGCCCCCTCCTCCACAAGGTCCCAGTCCGACGGCGGAAACGCCTTGCGCCGTTGAGCGGCACCGAAGCGCCCGGGCATGGGAAGGCCACGGATGGCCCACTCCAGCGGTGCGGGAATGGAGTGGCGCGTCGCGCCGAGGTGGCTGACGTAGTCCACGGGGGTGCCGGGGAAGTTGGTTTCCGCGAGGAACACCGTGCCTCGCCGGCCCACGACCGGCAGCAAGTTCGCTGCCAAAGCAGCCCGGCCCTTCCGGTCCAGGACATGGAGCACGCCGCGGATGAACACGTTGGCGTCTCCGCTGAAGCCCGCCTCTTCCAACGCCGTCCCTACGGTTCGCCACGCGCCGGGTGCCGTGAGGTCCGCAACGGCGAACGACGTCGTCGGGCACTCATGCGATTCGCGCCGCGCCCGCTCAACTGCATTTGCCGAGTAGTCCACGCCCACAGCATGCGGGAAATGCGGGGCGAAGTAGCGGGTGAAGCTGCCGTTGCCGCAGCCGACGTCCACCAACGGAAGGTCTGCATCCAGCAAGGCGAATTTGGGCAGGTAGCTCTCTGCCTCATGGCTGCTGCCCGAGTCCCAGAGGACATCGCCGTCGGCTCCCGTGGAACGTACCTTGCCCCAGTATTGGTCCCATGCGGTCTGCGGGTCCTTGGGTGCCCCGGAGGACAGCCTGATGAGGCGCGGAACCAGCAGGTACTTGCGGAAAGCAGTCAGCATGCTCCCAATATATGGGCGCTTACGCGTCGATCAGCCAGTTGAGTGCTTCTGTTTCGTCCGTGAAGAATTTGGTGGGGCACGGGGGCTTCATGATTCCGAGGAAGAAATTGGCGATCACCCTGTCCACCGGCGACGACCCCCACAAGGCGATGCGCGAGGCCTGGCAAGGTTTCGCGAACACGGACCGGGCGCCGCGGGTGACATCGTTGGTAGTGGCCATGTCCACGATCATCGGATGCCGGTCCTCCCCGCAGATCTCGTTCACGCGGTCCATGGCGCGCTGGGCGTCCCGTTCCTTGATGCGCGCTCCCCGGGGCCACGTCAGCCGAAGAATTCCCGGTTCCTCCAATTCAAGCTCAAAATCAACCGGCTGATAGTCCTGGGATGCTGCCTGCTCCACCGTGCTCCTCGACGTTTCGTAACCGGGGCACCGCTGATTCCTCCCCCGACACATCAACACTTGCCGAGCGCGTGCCCAATGTAAAGAGGCAGGACGCGACCCATTTGGCCATGCCGGGCCGTGACCTGCGGATGCGCTGATAAGGTGTGCAACATCTGGTAAAACCGTGGAACAAAAGTTGTAACGGAAGGGGCTCAGTGGTTCACAACGGAGCCGAAGTACAGCACGTTCCGCTCACGGCCGTGGTGCTGGATTCGGACGTGGGACGGTTGACGACGACGTCGGCCGCCCTCACCGCTGCCGGCTTCCAGGTTTTCCCTGCTTCAAACCCTGATTCACTGGCCATCAGCCTCGAACACAACCACCCCTCGATCGTGGTGGTGGAGAACGCCCTCGCCCACGGACTGCGCAGTCCCGGGATCCCCGTCCTGCTGCTGCTGAACGCCGGGGATTCCGTGGACCTCGAGGAAGCAGAGGCGTGGCGGGTAGTCGACTACGTCATCAACCCCGTCCGCCCGGACGAGCTGGTTCACAGGGTCAACACGCTCATTGGCAGGTCCAGGGAACGCTCCCGCTCGCGCCACCACATGGAGGCCCTGCGGGAAAGCCTGCGCAACGTGTCGGCCGCGATCCGTGAAACCAACGACCCCCAGCTCATTGCCGACCACGTAGTCCGGGGTTTCGGCGAAGCGTTGGGGGTGAAGCACGTCTGGTTCGCAACGTTCCGTGACGAGCGCGTCCCCTCCATCCGGGCACAGTGGAACGCCCCCGGCAGCAAACAGCTTCCCGCCAAGCTCGGCAACAGCGAGAACGCCATCGCAGAGCTGTCCAACCTTCTGTGGACCGAGGCGGACGTCTTGGCAGTGCTTGACCACCGAGAGGAACCGGATTGCACCATCAGCCGGACCTTGCGCGAATGGTCCCCCGAACTGCACCCTGTGTCCACGGCCATCCTCCCTGTTGGCGAAGGTGCCTCGGCACTGGGCGTGGTCCTCCTGTGCACCGAGAACCGGATCCATGACTGGACGCGCCCCGAACTCTCACTCATGCAGCACGTGGCGGGGAACGTTGCCCATGGGCTCATCCAGGGCCACCTCATCAGCGCCCAGCAACGGGTGCTGCAGCAGCTGAGGCAGTTGGACAAGGCCAAGACCGATTTCCTCGCCACCGTGAACCACGAACTCCGGACTCCCCTGACCTCCATCACGGCCTACTTGGACATGATCCGCGACGGCTCCGGCGGTCCGGTCCCCGACGGCATCAAGAAGATGCTGGACGTCATCGCCAGGAACTCGGACCGGCTCCGGCGCCTGATCGAGGACATGCTGACGGTTTCCATGCAGGACGGCAGCAACCTGAACCTCAAACCCGTGGATATCGACAAGCTGCTGCAGGTTGTTGTTGCCACGCTCCGGCCCTTGGCTGAGTCCAGGCACGTGGATATCTCCTACGTTGAAGCCTCCGAAGACATCGAGGTCACCGCAGACGAAGCCAAGCTCGAGCAGGTCTTCACCAACATCGTCGCCAACGCGATCAAGTTCACTCCGGAGGGTGGCCGGGTTGGGATTACCAGCGTCCTGGAGGAAACGGACGACGGCGGACACGCGGCACTGGTGCGCGTGGCGGACACTGGCCTTGGCATCCCTGAACACGATCTGCCCCATATCTTCACCCGCTTCTACCGGGCATCAAACGCAACGTCGGCGGCAGTACCCGGCAGCGGGCTGGGCCTGGCGATCGCGCAGGACATCGTCAGCAGGCACATGGGACGGCTGAACCTTGATTCCACCCTGGGGGCAGGGACCACGGTGTCCATTGAGCTCCCTGTCGGCGGGCCGTAAGCAACAGGCGAGCAACGCCGTCGTCGGTTTCTGCCCCCGCATTGTCGTGTGACAGCTCAGTCAAGCATGCAGGCCAGTCCTGACGGCGGGGTCACTAATCCGCGACACATATCGAAACAAAACAGATGCCCCGGGTAACAACCCGGGGCATCAAATTGCGTCATGGGGCCTTTTCAGGCGTCCCCCCAATTTAGTTCGGCCACCATCCGATGCTGGTGGTGTTTGTCTTGGTGGTGACGCTGTTCGGCCACCAGCCGATTGCCGTGGAGTCCTGCGACGGCTCGGCGTTAGCCGGAGCAGCGAATCCTGTAACTGCCAGGACTGCCGCCATGAGCAGGGTTGCCGCAAATTTCTTCATCCGCTGTGCCCTTTCGTTTTGATGCGAATTGAGTGTGTGACTTGAACAATGTCACGGGGCAAACTATACGAGCTTTTCAATGCTAATGACATGGATAATGGGTTTATGCAGAGTCCCCACCTGGCATCACACGTTGTAGCAGGGCTCAATGCACGTGCCAAATGGAAAGAGCGAAGATTCGACGAGGCTTTCGAACTCGCCGGTGACGCTGCTGACCTGGCCGGTGCCGCCGGGGATGACGACACGTGGTGGGAAATGCTCTACCTCCAAGCAGAATGCCGCCGGGACCAGGGCAGCATCGAAGAATACCTGCGACTGGCAACCGAACTGAACAATCACAAACTCACAGCAGCTTCCCCCGAACGCGGCGCGAAAGCCGGGACCATGGTGGCTGTCGCTTTCCAGGGTTTGGGCCGTTTGGCCGAGGCTGCTGCCATGGCCTCGGACTCCGCCAAAGTGGCCGCGGGCCACCCCGATCTGCTGGATGTCCAGATCCTCGCCCAGCGCGCACTCATCGCGGCGTTGGCCGAAAGCCGCCTGCTTGAGGACGCCTGGCGCGAATGCCTGCAGCTGGAAACCCTGCTGGCGGATGTTGACGAGGACACTGCGGGCAAGGGCTACTGGGTCATCGGTAACGTCGCATTCCTCGCGGACAGGGTTGCCGACGGCGGGCTGTACCACGACCTCGCGGCCGAACGACTGTCCCCCTCCAAGGATGTGGACCTGTGGGCGCGGTTCAACCGGGCCTCGGCGGAGATGAGGCTTCAGGCCAAGCTCCTGGACTCCGCAACGCTGCGCTGCATCGAACGGGCGGAGATGGCAACGGACATTGTGGGCGGCTCCGAGCGGGACCACTTGGAGATGTCCCTGGTCCGCGCCCGTTGGAACTACCTCAACCAGGACATGCCCGAAGCTTTGTCCATCCTCGAGCCGCTCTGTGCACAATCCTCCATCCTTGCCACCCAGACAGCCGCCGAAGCACACTTCCTCCTCGGCAGGACCCTGCTGGCACTGGGCAGGCTGGATGATGCCGAGGCCGTGTTCGACAAGTCCGCAAGCCTCTTCGACCAATCAGCCCTGCCCGAGCGCAGTTCGGCCGTGCATGACTACCTCCGCGATAATGTTGGCAGTGCTGCGAAAGAACGGGGCGGCGAACACAGGGGGTGAGCAGGTGCCGCAGGAGGACTCAATAGCCGGGAAGGACCCACGGCTGGGCAAGCTCCTGGACGGAATCGTCCGGCTCGCTGCCGGTGACCTTGACGCCCGGATGGAAGTCTCGGACGCCCGGGACGAGATCGACGCCGTCATCATGGGCACCAATCTCCTGGCCGAAGACCTGCAAATCGCCTACGCGGAAATGGAACAGCGCGTAGTCGCCCGAACGCGGCAGCTGCACGAGGCACACCGCGAAATGCAGCACATGGCCATGACGGATTCCCTCACCGGTCTCAGCAACCGTTCGGCGTTCACCACGGCCCTCACCGACGCCCAGGAGAAAGCCACCGTACAGGGGCAGCGCCCGGCCATCCTTCTGCTCGACATGAACGGCTTCAAAGGCATCAACGACTCCCTGGGCCACACCATCGGCGACAAAGTCCTCGAAACGGTGGCAGGGCGCATCACCGGCGCAGTGCGGGAAGAAGACATCGTCGCCCGCATGGGAGGGGACGAATTCGCCATCCTCCTGCACGACGTGACCCCGGCGGTTGCCGCATCGATCGGCAACCGGGTGCTCGCCGCCGTCGACGGCATCATGGAAATCGAGGGCCACTACGTGCGCTGCGGAGCGAGCATGGGCCTCCGCATGGCCGCGCCTGGACAGAGTGCCCAGGAACTGATGATGGAAGCGGACATCGCCATGTACGAGTCCAAAGCCGAGGGCCGCGGCCGGCTCAAGTCATTCCAACCAGCCATGCTGCATGCCCGGCAGCTCCGAAACCAGATGGTCAACGAGCTCAAGGAAGCCATCTCCGGCAATGAGCTGGTGCTGTTCTACCAGCCGATCATCCGGCTGGACACCCGCGAAATCGAGGGCGTGGAAGCCTTGGTCCGGTGGAACCATCCCTCGCGCGGCATGGTGATGCCGGACGAGTTCATTCCCATCGCCGAGGAAACGGGTCTCATCTCCGACCTGGGCGGCTGGGTGCTGCGCACCGCCGTCGAGCAGTTGCAGCGCTGGCGCAACGATCCCCTCACAGCGCACCACAACTTCAACATGCGCATCAATGTCTCCGCCGCGGACCTGCAGCGGCTCGAATTCGTGGAGGACGTCCGGGACGCGCTGTCCACAGCCAAGCTCGACCCCACATTGCTGGTCCTCGAGCTGACCGAAAGCGCCGTGATCCAAGGCAACGACCTCGACCGGTACACCCTCAGCAGTCTGGAACGGCTCGGCGTCGGCATGGAGATCGACGATTTCGGCACCGGCTACTCCTCCATCGACTATCTCCGCCGGCTGCCCGTCCACGCCGTCAAAGTGGACCGCTCGCTACTCTCGGCCCTCGGCAGCGATCCCGCCCAACCCGCGCTGCTGGCCGCCGTGCTGCAGCTCATCCGCGCTTGCGGGCTCGGCGCCGTGTGGGAGGGCATCGAGACCGAGGACCAGGCCCGGTACCTGCTCAGCATCGGCTGCACCAGCGGGCAGGGGTACTACTTCAGCAGGCCGCTCTCGGAGGAAGTACTCACCGAGCAGCTCAAGCACCACAAGACCTGGCCGGTGGCGGACTAGGAGTACGACGGCGGCCTGCCGGCTTGGTTGCCGGCCGCCGGCGTGGGGCTACTCGCCGTTGCGCCGGGCACGCCACTCGGAGTCGAGGATGGCGTAGATGTTCTCGGTGGCCCACTGCCCCTTGTAGTGCCAGATGTCCACGAGGGACGCCTCCAGCCGCATGCCGATACGCTTGCAGATCGCCGCCGAACCGTGGTTGAGGGCGTCCAGCTTGGCATCGACGCGATGGAAGGCGAGGAGTCCGAAGGCCAGGTCCAGCACGGCTTCCGCGGCCTCCGTGGCGATTCCCTGGCCCCTCGCATCAGGATGCAGGATCCAGCCAACCTCGGCCTGCCCCGGCCCTTCCAACCACTTCAGCACCACCTCGCCGAGCAGTCCCGGCTCATCCTGCCGCTCGATCGCCAGGCAGACCCAGTCGCCCTCCTGCTTGAATTCGAAGTTCGCGTAGCGCCCCAGCACCTCCATGGCTTTGGTCTTGCTCAGGGGCGGGCGCAAAAGGAACCGCGCGGTCTCGGGGAGGGACTGGTAGGCGTGGAAGCGTTCCAGGTCCTCGGCCTCGAAGCGCCGCAGGATGAGGCGTTTGGTGATGATCGGGAGCGCGATATCGGGCATGTCTTCGAGGCTACAGTGCTGGTCCGAAAGGATGTCCAGTTCAGGCCTTGGAGCTTTGTCCAGTCTTGACACGTGGCGCGATCTGGGATTACCTAATGAACATTCGGTAAATAAAGCTGGAGGCAATGACGCATGGTTGAAACAACCCTCTCCGGTGCTTCGCACCACATCCTGACGAACGACTATGCGTCCGAATGGATGGGCATCGAGGTCCTCAAGGTCGACGACGGACACGCCACCATCAGGATGAAGCTCCGCCAGGAAATGCTCAACGGCTTCGGCATGGCACACGGCGGAATGATCTTCGCCTTCGGTGACACCGCCTTCGCGCTGGCCTGCAACCCGGCCAGCCCGACGCCCGAGGAGGCCGCCACCATCACGGTTGCATCCGGCGTCGACATCAACTTCATCAAGCCGGCCTTCGAAGGCCAGGTGATCACCGCCGTCGCCAACCGCCGTGCCACAACGGGCCGCAGCGGCCTGTACGACATCCAGCTCTACGCGGCTGACGAGTCCTCCTCCCCCACCATCACCGAACCCGGCGAACTCATTGCAGAGTTCCGTGGCCGCAGCCGCACCATCTCCAAGAAGTAGGAAGCCATGACACAGAACACCGTCGCCGCAACAGCCACCCCGGAGGCAGCCGCTGTTCCCGGACTGGACCGCGAGGAAACCATCTCCCGCGACGAGCTCGAGGCCCTGCAGCTCAGCCGCCTCCAGCACACTGTCGCCTACGCCTACGACCGCGTGCCGCTGTACAAGCGCAAGTTCGACGAAGCCGGCGTCCACCCCAGCGATCTGCGCGAACTGGGCGACCTGGGCAAGTTCCCCTTCACCACCAAGGAAGACCTCCGCCTGGAGTACCCGTTCGGCATGTTCGCCGTCCCGCAGGACCAGGTTGCCCGCATCCACGCGAGCTCCGGCACCACCGGCCGCCCCACCGTGGTGGGCTACACCAAGAACGACCTCGCCAACTGGGCCACGCTGGTTGCCCGCTCGCTGCGCGCCTCGGGCGTGCGCCCCGGAATGAAGGTCCACAACGCCTACGGCTACGGCCTGTTCACGGGCGGCCTCGGCGCACACGCCGGCGCCGAAGCCCTCGGCTGCACCGTCATTCCCATGTCCGGCGGCCAGACCGAGCGCCAGATCCAGCTCATCCAGGACTTCGAGCCGGATGCCATCCTGGCCACGCCCACGTACTTGCTGACCATTGCCGACGCCATGGCCCAGCAGGGCATCGACCCCAAGTCGACGTCGCTCAGGTACGCCGTCCTCGGCGCCGAACCGTGGACCGAGGAGATGCGCCGCGAACTCGAAGTCACCATGGACATCAAAGCCTGCGACATCTACGGGCTCTCCGAGGTCATGGGCCCCGGCGTCGCCGGCGAAGCCGTGGAAACCCAGGACGGCTGCCACATCTGGGAAGACCACTTCCGCCCCGAAATCATCGACCCCTTCGACCACACACGAGTCCTGGGTGACGGCGAACCGGGCGAGCTCGTCTTCACGTCCCTGACCAAGGAAGCGCTGCCGATCATCCGGTACCGCACCAAGGACCTCACGCGCCTGCTCCCCGGCACGGCCCGTCCGGCCCACCGCCGCATGGGACGCATCACCGGCCGCAGCGACGACATGATCATCCTCCGCGGCGTGAACCTGTTCCCGTCCCAGATCGAGGAAATCGCTTTGAGGATCCCGGAGCTCAGCCCGCACTTCCAGCTGGAGCTCACGCGGCCCGAAGGCAAGCGCATGGACTCCCTGACGGTGCGGATCGAGCGCCGCGAGAACGTTCCGGTTGAAGCAGGCACGACGGCGGCACACGCCTTGCGCGAGCAGATCAAGATTCACGTCGGGTCATCGTGCGTAGTGGACGTCGTTGAGCCCGGCTCGCTTGAACGCTCCAACGGCAAGCTCCGCCGCATCTACGACCTTCGCCCCAAGGCCTAGTCTTCCCGGTGACGCCCCGTGTACTTCACGGGGCGTCTTCGGTTTGACAGGTCCGCCCACTGATCGTGAGAAAATGCCACCATGCCAACTGAGACAACCTCCAAGCGCGGACGGCCCGGTTACGACCAGCAGTCGGTGCTCCGCATCGCCGTCGACGTCTTCAACCGCCACGGGTACGACGCAACGTCCATGGGCATCCTGGCCGAAAACCTCGGAATCTCGAAGTCGGCCATCTACCACCACGTCCCGTCCAAGGGCGACCTCCTGAAGCTTGCCTTGGACCACGCCCTGGGCGGCTTGGAGGCCATCCTGGAGCAACCCGAGGCCATGACCGGCCCCGCCGACGCCCGCTTGGAATTCGTGCTGCGACAAACCATTGCAGTGCTCGTGGAACGGCTCCCCTTCGTCACGTTGCTCCTGCGCCTGCGCGGGAACACCGACATTGAGCGCGACGCCTTGGAACGCCGTCGTGCATTTGACCATAAGGTGGCTGCGCTCATCTCCGCTGCGCGCGAGGACGGCTCGCTGCGGCAGGACATCGATCCCCGCACGGTCACAAGGCTCCTGTTCGGCACCATCAACTCGATCGTGGAGTGGTACAAGCCCGGCGGCTCGCTGTCCCCGGAGAAGCTCGCGGACGACGTGATCACCATGGCATTCGACGGCCTCCACGCCGCCGCCTGACCCTCTCTCACCTCCCGCCGCGTTTAGGGCGTCCCTCTCTCACCTCCCGCCCCCTTCCCGGCGTCCCTCTATCACCTCCCGCCCCCTTCCCGGCCGGACGCGACAGAAATTCGTAAGGTCTCCGGAGCCGCTGCGAGCGTAGGATTTTCAGCGTAGGAGGTGGCCATCATGCAACTAGCCCTCAACACAGCCACAACTGTCCTGCCCGTCGATGACATGAGCCGCGCGCACGCTTTCTATGCGGAAAAGCTCGGCCTGCCACACCGTGGGAAAACCTGGGACGGAAACGATTTGTTCGGCAACGACGGCGGCGCGATGCTGCAGTTGCTGCCCATCACGGATGGCATGCACTCAAGCCATACCGCACTGAGTTTTGAGGTCCACGACATCGAGCGATTGGTCGCTGAAATGGAAGCCAGGGGCGTTTCATTCCAAGACTATGACGAGCCCGGCCTCAAGACGGAAAACCATATTTGCACTACTGAAGCCGAGAAATGCGCTTGGTTTATGGACACGGAGAACAACATCCTCTGCATCCACGAAACGCTCGGGCAGCAGGCCGAATACCAGCTATAAAGACTAACGACGAAACGCTCTCCTTTTTGGGAGAGCGTTTCGTCGTTCGCGGCGGGAAGTGATAGAGCAACCCCCCAAAACCCGCGGGAAGTGATAGAGCAACCCCCCAAAACCCGCGAGAAGTGATAGAGGGTTACTTCTCCACGAGGGTGAGGACGTCGTAGGTGGCTACGATGTCGTCGTTCTGGTTGGTCAGGACTGCGTCCCAGGCAACCTCGCCGTACTCGTCCGTTTCACGCGGCGTGATCTTCTTGGCGGTCAGGGTCACCCGGATGGAGTCGCCCGCGGCAACCGGCGTGATGAAGCGCAGGTTCTCCAGGCCGTAGTTGGCCAGGACGGGACCCGGAGCCGGCTCTACGAACAGACCCGCAGCCCAGCTAAGCAGCAGGTAGCCGTGAGCCACGATGCCCGGGAAGAACGGGTTGGCCTCGGCGGCTTCCTGGTTGGTGTGCGCGTAGAAAGTATCGCCGGTGGAGTTTGCGAAGGCCGTGATGTCCTCCAGCGTGACCTCGCGGAGGTCGGATCGAACAGCATCACCGATCCGCAGGGTGGACAAGTGCTTGCGGAAGGGGTGCTCACCTTCGGTTTCGATGGTGAAGTTCCGGTCGGCACCGGTGTGCCACTGGCCGGTGACGGCGGTGAGCATGTTCGGCGAACCCTGGATGGCCGTGCGCTGCATGTGGTGCAGCACGGAGCGGATGCCGCCCAGTTCTTCGCCGCCGCCTGCGCGGCCGGGGCCGCCGTGGACAAGGTGCGGAACGGGGGAACCGTGGCCGGTGGAAGAGCGTGCGTCTTCGCGGTTGAGCATGTGGACACGGCCGTGGTGGGCTGCGATTCCGGTAACCAATTCACGGGCCACAGCGGGATCGTTGGTGCACACGGAGGCCACCAGCGAGCCGGAACCGCGGGCAGCGAGGCGCACGGCGTCGGCGAGGTCGGTGTAGCCAAGTACGGAAGAAACGGGCCCGAAGGCTTCGAGGGAGTGAACTTCTTCGGCTTCCGCGTCAGCCCAGCTGAGGAGCACCGGAGCCATGAAGGCGCCGTCCTCCACTACGCCGACGGTGCCGCCGACGGAGGTGACCGACGGCGAATCGAGGCTTCCGTACGCAAGCTCACCGCCGGCGTCGAGCATGGACTGGACGGCCGCGCGAACATCGGCGAGCTGCTCCAGCGAAGCGAGGGCACCCATGGTGACGCCTTCGGCGCGCGGGTCACCGACCACAACACGTTCGTTGATGCGGGCGCCGATGGCTGCGGCGACCTCGGAGGTCAGCTCCTTGGGGACGAGCACGCGGCGGATGGCGGTGCACTTCTGGCCTGCCTTGACGGTCATCTCGGTGACGACGGCTTTGACGAAAGCGTCGAACTCGGGGGTGCCGGGGACGGCGTCGGGGCCGAGGATGGCCGCGTTCAGCGAGTCCGTCTCCGAGGTGAAGCGGACGCCGCCCTGCACCACGTTGGGGTGGGACTTCAGGGACTTGGCCGTTGCGGCGGAACCGGTGAAAGACACGAGGTCGCGGTAGTCGAGTTCGTCCAGGAGCGTGCGAGCCGAACCGGAGATCAGCTGGAGCGAACCTGCGGGAAGGATGCCGGATTCCACGATGGCCTTAACGGCAGCCGCGGCGACATAGCCCGTGGGCGTTGCCGGCTTGACGATGGTTGGCACGCCGGCAAGGAAGGACGGCGCAAACTTCTCCAGCATCCCCCAGACCGGGAAGTTGAAGGCATTGATCTGGACGGCAACGCCGGGAATGCGGGTGTAGATGTGCTCGCCGGCGAACGAACCGTCCTTGGACAGGACCTCCATGGGGCCGTCCACGATCACCTGCGAGTTAGGCAGTTCACGCCGACCCTTGGAGCCGAACGTGAAGAGCACGCCGATGCCGCCGTCGATGTCGATCATGTTGTCGATCTTGGTGGCGCCGGACTGCGAGGACTGGGCGTAGAGCTCTTCGCGGCGGCCGTTCAGGTACTGTGCGAGTTCCTTGAGCTTGAGGGCGCGCTGGTGGAACGTCAGCTTGCCGAGTTCCGCCTGGCCCGTGGTGCGTCCGTAATTCACGACGGCGGCAAGGTCCAGGCCGTCGGTGCTCACGTTGGCCAGGACTTCGCCGGTGCTGGCATCACGCACAGGCACGGTCTTGGCTTCGGGCGCCGGGGTCCACCACGCGTCCTGAACGTAGCTGGGGACGGTGGCAACGTCTGTGGTTTCCGGGGCGACTGCTGTAGTGGTCATCGTCGACGGGTCCTTCCGAGGCACATGAAAGCGGCACGGTCGAATGTCAGGGGACCAACATTACTGACCGGCCGTTCGGTAATATATACAGACTACATGAATGCCTCGGAGAGTACAGCGGGAATTTACGCCCATTGTGATAGAGGGTTGCCCGAAACCCGGCGGGATGTGAGAGAAGGATCAGGACCGGCTGCCCAGCTTCCGTGCCAACAGCAGCGGTTTCTTCAGGAACTCGCCCACGCTGGTCCGGGTAATGATCGTCTGATTCAGGGCATCCAGCCGCCCCAGGACCTGGTCCAGCTTGGCAGTGGTCTCATCGAGCCGCCTCTCCTGTGCCCGGATGAGTTCCTCTTGTTCGGCCAGCACGCGGGACAAATAGAGCACCGTCCCCATCCCGCCTTGGGCAACCTCGGTCCGCAGATGGTCGTCGCGGACCAGGGCATCGTAACGGGCATGCTCTGCGGCCTTGGCAAAAATGCTGTTGCCGTCATGCCCATCCGATTCCGGCCGCTGCGACCAAAAAGCCAACGGTTCCCCGTCGATGAATCCGACGCGCGAATGGCTCAGCACGCGCAGGTGGAATTCCCAGTCCCCCACCACGGGAAGATCCTCGTTGTAATACCCGACGGCGTCATGGAGACTCCTGCGGTACAGGAAGGAAATGGGTACCGCGCGGTTGATCCGGAGCATGTCCGCAAGGGTGATCTGCCGCAGGTCCGCCCAGAAAATCTCACGCCGGACAGGCTCGATCCTGCCGTCTGCAATCTCCTCGATGACAATTTCCGTCCGCACCATGACCCCCGCGTCCGATGCATGCGCCGGGTCATCCAGATACGCCACGGTGCGCTCCAGGAAGGTGGGCGCCCAGAAATCATCGTCATCGTGGATCACCACGAACTCGCCGGTGCCGGCCTTGATTCCCGCATTCGACGCCGCTTCCATCCCCACAGACTCAGCATGGTGAAGCGTGGTGATACGCGCCTGCTCAGCTTGCGACCGCTGGGAGGTGAGCTGTTCGACGGCGGCCGGGTCGCCGCCGTCGTTGACGATGACCAACTCGAAATCCTGGAAAGTCTGGGCAAAGATGTCGTCCAACGCGCGGGCCAGGAAGACCGGCCTGTTCTTGGTACGGGTCACGATGGTGATGCGGGCGGTCATGGCTCGTCCATTCAGTTGGGGATGGTGATCAATCCTGCATGCTAGCAGCGCGCCGGGGCCAGGGATGGAGCTTCGCAACAAGATCGGAAATTTCCTGCTCCGTTACGCCGTGCCCCGCCAGGTAGGCGCGCGCGTCCAGCTCGTCCAGGAACCGGCGCAGGGCATCCCTCCGCCGCTCCAACAGCTCTTCCAAATCCTGGTCCGGAAGGTAGGTATCATGGGCATGCGGCGCACCGTGGGTCCGGTGGCGTTCGTTGATGCCGCGGGCCGCCAGCTCGTAGCCGCGCAGGATCTCTGCGTCCTCAATGCCGGCCAGCCGTTGCAGTATCAGTGCGATCATGCCGCTCCGGTCCCGCCCCGCCGAGCAATGCACCACCACCTTGCCCGGAGACGCAGCGATCGCTTTGAACACGCGGGCAATCTTGTCCCCGAACATCGCCAGGTACTCCGCGTACTGCCCGGGCTCCTTGAGGTAGGGGCCAAAGGTGGTGCCGAAGTCGCTGTGGTCCGGGTCTTCCGTGGGGCAATGCACGACGGCGATCTGCGCCTTCGCGTCGTCCGGAACGTGGGGATCGGTGTCGCGTTGCCGCCGCTCGCGGGAGGCGCGGAGGTCGATCACGGTGCGGACACCGTCGTCGTACATTTGACGCCAGCCAGCCTCCGTTACCCACTCGTGGCGCCCCATCCGGTACACGTCCCCGGCAATGCGCCAAGCATTGACCGCACCGTCCCAATCGACGGCCTGCAAGCGGCCTGCCGCGGCGTTCCCATCCATGGAAGCCATGCTAGCCGTGCCGAAGGGTGAGATCTCGCGGCTTTGGCGTGTGTTTAGCCCCGAGAGCTAACCCCTCGGGGTCAGGTGCTTGGAGAGCCGGTACTCCAGCCCTTTCCTGACCGCCGGCCATTCGTGTTCGAGGATGGAAAATACCACTGTGTCGCGAAGGGCGCCGTCCTTGCTGCGGGAGTGGTTCCGCAAAACGCCGTCCTGCTTGGCCCCAAGGCGCGCGATCGCCTCACGGGACTGGTGGTTCAGCCAGTGCGTGCGGAACTCGACCGCGGGGCATCCCAACATTTCAAAAGCGTGCCGGAGCAGCAGGAGCTTGGAATCCGGGTTGGTGCCCGTTCCGTGGGCTGAGGCCGCGTTCCAGGTGGACCCGATCTCGACGCGCGGAGTGTCGGCGTCGATGTTCATGTACGTCGTCATGCCGATGAGCTTGCCGGTACTGTTCAGCCGCGTCGCGAACGGCAGCATGGAACCCGCTGATTGGAGGGCAAGACGCCGATCAATGTCGGCGGCCATGCCCTCCGGGGTTGGCACGGACGTGTACCAGAGCTTCCAGAGTTCGCCGTCAAGGGCGGCTTCCACCAGACCGTCGTGGTGCGCGGCGTCGAGGGGCTCGAGGGTTACAAAGTGGCCTTTAAGGGTAATCGGTTCAATCGCAGTCACCCGGTCAGCCTAACGGACCCAAACCAGGTCGCAGATGCGCGCGTTGAGAACGCTCTAAACGCGCCCAACTGCTACTCAGTTGGGTGGGCCCGGGCTAGTCCGTCCAGTCGAAGAAGCCCTTGCCGCTCTTCCGCCCCAACTCCCCGCGCGCCACCTTGTCCCGAAGGATCTGCGGCGGGGCAAAACGGTCACCGAGGGTGGAGTGCAGGTACTCGGCGATCCCCAACCTGACGTCCAGGCCAACAATGTCCGTGGTCTTCAGCGGGCCGGTGGGGTGCTTGTAGCCAAGCACCATGGCGGCGTCGATGTCCTCAGCGGACGCCACGCCTTCTTCGACCATCCGCATCGCTTCGAGTGCGATTGCCACGCCCAGCCGCGAGGACGCGAACCCGGGGGCGTCATTGACGACGACGGCGGTCTTGCCAAGTGCCTCGGTCCAGCTTTTCGCCGCGGCAGCAAGCTCGGGCGAGGTTTCCTTGCCAAGGACCACTTCGATGAGGGTGGAGGCCGGGACGGGGTTGAAGAAGTGCAGGCCCACGAAGTTGGCTGGACGGCGAAGTTCCTGGCCCAGTCCGGTCACGGAGAGGGAGGACGTGTTGGAGGCCAGGAAGGCATCCGCGGACAAGTGCTCCTCAACGGACCGCAGCGCCGTGACCTTGAGGTCGTAGTCCTCGGGAACAGCCTCCACCACCAAACCACAGTGAATGAAGGACTCGTAGTCCGTGGAGGTGCTGAACCGGGCGAGGACCTCTTCCGGCGATTCCGTGAGGGTGCCCCGGGCAGCGGACTTCGCTACTGCCTCGGCCACGCGGTTGTGCGCACCGGCAGCGGCCTCATGGTCACGTTCCACCACGACGACGGTGGCACCCTTGATGAGGAAGGCATGGGCAATACCTGCGCCCATGCGGCCACCGCCCAGGACTCCGATGACGTTCGGGATGGCGGGTGCTGTTGTCATTTCTGAATCCTGTCCTGAGAGGTGGCGTCGTTGGCCTTGGCGGACTTCTTATCCAGGAAGGCCTGCATCCGATCGAACTTGGCCTGGGATTCGAACAGGATCCCTTGGGCCAGGGTGTCGATCAGGGGGTGTGCTTCGGCCGGTGCGTGGAAAACCGACTTTGTGATCCGCACAGCCAAGGGGTCTTGCCGGCCGATGCGGTCCGCCAGTTTGTGGGCTGCGTCCATGAGCTCCGGGGCCTCGTGGATCTCGGTGATGAGGTTGATTCGCAGTGACTCTTCGGCACGGAGCACCGTACCGGCCAGGAGGATCTCCTTCGCCTTCGGTTCGCCCACCAGTTCCTTCAACCGCCACGTGGCACCTGCCGCGGCGAGGATGCCAAGACCCGTCTCCGGGTTGCCGATGCGCACGCTCGGAGTGCCAATGCGGAAGTCGGCGGCATAGGCCAGCTCGGCTCCCCCACCCAGGCAATAGCCGTCAAGCGCGGCGATGACGGGCATGGGCAGCTTGGCGATCCGGGCGAAGATGGTGGAGTTGATGCCTTGGAGGGCATCGTCCCGGCGCCGCTCGCGCAGTTGGCCAATGTCCGCGCCGGAGGCAAAGACTCCGTCAGTTCCGGCGATGATCAGGATCTTGGGATTCTTTTCCAGCTCGGCGCAGACCGCGTGAAGCTCATCCACCATCTTCTGGTCGATCGCGTTGCGGACTTCCGGGCGGTTCAGCAGGACGGTGAGCCGGTCCTCGCGCTCCTCGAGCAGGAGGGTGCTGAAGTCTTCCTGGTTCAGTGCCATTACACGCCTTCCAACAACATTGCCGTGCCCTGGCCGACGCCGATGCACATCGTGGCCAGGCCAAGCTTCGGTCCGGCCTGGGAGGCAAGCTCGCGCTCCATGCGGCCCAACAAAGTAATGGCAATACGTGAGCCGCTGGAACCGAGCGGGTGGCCCAAACTGATGGCACCGCCGTCGTTATTGACGATGTCCGGGTCCAGGCCCAGGCGGCGCATGGTCGCCAGCGACTGCGTGGCGAACGCTTCGTTGAGCTCCACTGCGCCGAGCTGCTCCACGGAAAGGCCGGTGCGGGCGAGGACTTTCTGCGTGGCGGGTACGGGACCGATACCCATGATCTCCGGTTCGCAGCCGGCTGAGGCACCGTCAATAATGCGCGCACGCGGCGTCAGGCCGAACTTCTTGATGGCGGCCTCGGAGGCAACGATGATAGCCGAGGCGCCGTCGTTGAGAGTGGAGGAGTTGCCTGCAGTCACGATCGAACCGCCCGGGACCACGGGACGCAGCCCGGCCAGGACGTCCATGGTGGTGCCTTCGCGGGGGCCTTCGTCGGTGTCGACGACGGTCTCGGACTTGCGCGTCTTGACCGTCACCGGGACGATCTCCTCCTTGAAACGGCCGCCGGCAATAGCAGCCAGCGCACGCTCGTGGGAGCGGACGGCGAAAGCGTCGGCGTCCTCACGCGAGATGTTGTCCACGCGCCCGACTTCTTCCGCGGTCTCCGGCATGGAATATGTCATCTTGCCGTCGCGGGAGAGATCACCCTTGGTGAAGCGCGGGTTTGCAAAGCGCCAGCCGATGGAGGTATCGAAAATCTGGCCCGGCTTGGCGAAGGCCGTTGCCGGCTTTTCCTGGACCCAGGGGGCGCGGCTCATGGATTCGACGCCACCGGCAACCACGATGTCCGCAGCCCCCGACTTGATCATCTGGCTGGCCATGATGATCGCGCTGAGGCCTGAAGCACAGAGCCGGTTGACCGTGATGCCCGGGATGTGGAGGGGAAGTCCGGCAAGGATGGTGGCCATGCGGGCCACGTTGCGGTTTTCCTCGCCTGCACCGTTGGCGTTGCCGAGGATTACCTCGTCAATGGAGTCGGGGTCGACGCCGGCCCGTTCCACTGCTTCCCGGACCACCAGGGCGGCGAGGTCGTCGGGCCGGACAGAGGAAAGTGCCCCACCATAGCGTCCGACCGGCGTCCGTGCGCCACCAACAAGAAAAGCCTCGACCATGAGAACATCCTTCGCGAAGTGAAAGGGGCCGGCACGGAATAATATACCGACCGTTCGTTCTATAAAGATTACACGGCCCGCGCGGCCGGTCAACAGATGACGGTCCTCACACCTCCCTAAATCACACGGATTCCAAGGTGGTTGGCGAGCAAGGGAGCCATCAAACTCAACTGGTAGTCATCAATGACCGCCCCGGTCAGGCCAGCCAAGCCGTTTATCCCGCGGAACTCCGAAGTGCGAAGGTCAACATCCTTGAACTTGGCGCCGGTGACGTCCAATGTTCCGATGGTGCAGTTCTTCAAGGCGACCCTGGTTCCCGTCACTCCGCCGAGATCCAACTCATTGATGATGCAGTCGGAGATCTGGACATCCACCAACTTGGAGCCGCGCAGGTTCACGAAGTCCAGCTTGCCGCCGTCGATTCGGACGGAGCGCCAACTTCCCTCATAAAGTTCGGCCGAGCCCCACCTGGGATTGGTGATCTCCACGTCCTGCCATGATGTCCTCGCAGCCGGGAACACCGGGGCGAACGGCTCGGCGAAGATGCAGTCGCGGAAGGTTGCTCCCCGCAGCTGGGCTTCATTGAAGGAGACGCCGTTGAATTCACATTCGATGAAGTCCGCCCCGCTCAGCTCTTCCCCGTCCGCGGAGGCCCGGGTGAAGCGGATACCGTCATACCGTTCCCCGCGCTGGAAGTCCGGGGCGTCGTCGTCGCGCAGTTCATCCAGCCGCACCGGCGGGACCTTGGGTGCGGCAACTTTGCCGGCCGCCATCAGAGCGACTCCGCCTTGGCAGCGATCTCGGCAAGGTCCTTGCCCAACGCCTTGCGCGTGAAGCTCATGCCGAGCTTGCCGAACAGGGCCATGCCCACCTTGCTCAAGAAAGTCGGCTTCAGAACCTCTGCCCCGAAGGTAACAGTCAGGTCCGTTCCGGCGTCGCGCCCGGCAAGGCTGAAGCGGGTGGTGTAGGCGGCACCGCCTTGGAGTGCCTTGACCGTTGTACTCCGGGGCGGATCGGCCTCCGCGACCCACATTTCCACGGTTTCCTGCCTGCCCATCATGGTGCGGGTCTCTTTCCAGCGGGTTCCTTCGCCGTACGGGCCCTCGCTGAGCATCTGGACGGAATCGATGCCGGACAGCGTGGCAGCAGAACCGGGGATGTCAGAGATGACCGCCCAAACCTTCTCCGGGCTCGCATTGATGTGCTGGGTCAGCGTGGTGGTGTGTTCCATACATCGAGCCTAGACCCGGGCACTGACACTCCCAACTGACTGGCAGCAGGGGTTGTTCTGAGGCTCCAGAGCAACCCCTATTGCCAGTCAGTTGGGCTTCCGTGCGCGAAGGCTGTGGATAACGTCCCGCGCTGACGGAAGGTTTGCCAGCATGAGGAGATGCGACTCCCACAATCACTGCCGGAAGCCCTCCCGTCAGTTCCGTTCACATGGCAGGAAGCGCTCGACGCCAGCGTCTCGCGTCAGCGCTGGAGGCACCGCGCGCTTGGGGCACCAAGCAGGGGCATCCGGGCCCCTCCGAACGGTGAAGCCGGGCTGCCGAAGATCGTTCGGCCCTTCACGGTGATCACTCCCTTTTCGGCAGCTTCGCACGCCACGGCATTTGTCTTGTGGGGGTTTCCGGGCTTCCTGCCTGGCAGCCATGAAACCATCATCCACATCTCACGCCCGGACACCATGGCCATCCCGCGGCGCAAGGGAGTCAAAGGGCATGTGGGCGCCTGGCTTTGGAACAGGCCAGGGTTGGCGCCGATTCAGCGCCCGAGACGCGACTCCGGCTGGCACTTGAGCGGGCCGGGCTGCCCGAACCGGAACTCAACCATCCCACGGAACTGGGTTTCGGCGTCGTACGTGAACCCGACCTTGGCTACCGCGAACAGCGCGTCGCCGTGGAGTACGTAGGCGAGGGTCATTCAGAGCCCGCGCAGATTGTCCGGGACATAGAACGCGAGGAAGACTACAGCCGTGCGGGCTGGCACTTGGTGCGGATATCCAAACGGCACATGGGCAACGACGCAAGGTTTGCTGTGTCCAAGGTGCTGGCCGCGATGCAGGAGCGCGGGTGGACGCCCAAGTAGCTGGCAATAGGGGTTGTTCTGAGGCTCCAGAGCAACCCCTATTGCCAGTCAGCTGCTTAGGAGAACAGCTCGCTCTTGGGCTGGTTGTTCTTGACCTTCTGCCAACCGAGCCACAGCACCACTGCGAAGAACGGAATAGTGGCCAAGGTCCAGAGGCCCAGCAGGAAGACGTCGCCGGTGGTCTTGTCCGTGACGGTGTCGAAGCCGATCAGGACCGTAATGGCCAGCAGCGCCACGAGGCCGATCCAGCTGGTCCAGGGCGAGCCCGGCATGGGCAGGGAGGACACGTTACCGCGTTTCTTGCGCAGCGCGATCTGGCTCGCGAAGATCGAACCCCATGTGAAGATCACGCCAATGGAAGCGGTGTTCAGCGCGAGGTCGAACGCGTGCGAACCACCCAGCCAGATGTTCAGGAGGATGCCCACAAGGTACACGCCGCCGATCGCCAGGATGGCCGCAAACGGCACATGACGGGAGGACATCCGGGTCAGCCACTGCGGGGCGTGCCCGTTGTTGGCCATGGTGCGGAAGATGCGGCCGATCGAGTACAGGCCGGAGTTGCAGGAAGAAAGCGCTGCGGTGATGACGATCATGTTCATCACATCGCCCATCCAGCCAAGGCCCATCTGGCCAAACACGGTGACGAACGGCGACGTGCCGGCTACGTACTGGTCGGACGGGAGGAGCATGGCCAACAGGGTCACGGAACCGACGTAGAACACCACAATGCGGAAGACGACGGCGCGGATCGCCTTGGGAACTTCACGCTCCGGATTCTCCATCTCACCTGCGGTGATGCCCACGAGCTCGATTGCGTTGTAGGCGAAGATCACGGCGTTCAGGACGAGGATCATCACCAGGCCGCCCTTGGGGAACATCCCGCCGTCAGAGTGGAAGAGGTTGGCCACGGAAGCGTTGCCGTCGCCCACTTGTGCGTTGGTGACCACCATGAAGGTGCCCACAGCCAGGAAGATCACGATCGCGGCAACCTTGAGGCAGGAAGCCCAGAATTCGAATTCACCGAAGGCCTTGACGCTGAACAGGTTCACGGCCACCAGCAGCACCAGCGCTGCGATGGCAGAGAGTTCAACCGGAACATTCGGGAAGAAGAACTGGAAGTAGAGGCCGATCGCGATCAGTTCCGCGATGCCGGTCATGGCCCAGTTGATGAAGTACATCCAACCGGACAGGTACGCGCCTTTCTTGCCGAACATTTCACCGGCGTAGCTCACGAACGAGCCCGAGGTCTGGCGGTACATGATGAGTTCGCCCAAGGCGCGCATCAGGAGGTAGGCGATGACGCCGGCAATGGCGTAGGAGAAGATCAGGGCCGGGCCGGTGGAAGCCAAACGGCCACCTGCGCCCATGAACAGGCCAACGCCGATCGCGCCGCCCATGGCAATCATGGTCACGTGACGGCGGCTGAGCGTCTTCTGGTAACCCTCTGCGCTGAGGGTAGAGCCTGCGGCCGTGGATGGGGCCGTGGGCTTGAGGTCTGTGGGGGTACTTTGCGGCACAGCTGTTTCCTTGTGGGTTGGGGTCTTGCTGTAGGGGGCTGCGCCCGGTGCCGGAGCACGGGCGGTTTTGGCACAGGAAATTCGGAGATTTCCCCTTTGGGAATCCCGTTCTGTGACGTGGACCGCAGAACGTCGAACGTTCGCGCAACCCGTCTATCTTACGGCATGTGACGCTGCACCCGTGACGAAGGCAACAAATGGGCTCCTGAGCAGGGCAGGAACCGCTACAGCAACCCGCCGTCCCGCATGCCGTACCGCACCCACGCTCCGGCCGCACCGGCCCCGCCCGAACCCGCCGCGCACCGGTCGAACCACTCACCCAACGCACGGTCGTGGCTCACGATCACCACGGTTCCCGAAAAGTTTGCGAGCGCCGCCTCCAACTGCTCCACCAACACGGGAGCCAGATGGTTGGTGGGTTCGTCCACGATCATGGTGTCGTAGCCGCCCAGCAGGATCCGGGCGAGGGCAAGCCGGCGTTGCTGCCCGGCCGAGAGCCCTCCAACCGGCACATGGAACTCTGCGGGACGGAACAGCCCCAGCCGCAACAGGTCCTCGGCATGGTCATCGATGGTGCCGCCCAGCCCGGCGGCAAAGGCCGGGAGCAGGCGCAGCTCCGGGCGGGAAGGCACGTCGAGTTCCTGCTGCAGGTAGCCGACCCTGCCGGGTGCAGCCACGGAACCGGCGGCTGGTTCCAGGACACCGGCCAGGACTGATAACAAGGTGGATTTGCCGGCACCGTTGGGGCCGGTGATGAGGACCTTCTGCCCGGCTTCCACCCGCAGGTCGGTGGGCTGGAGACGGCCCGGAACGCTGACGCCGCGGGCTTCCAGGGCCGGCTCGGAGACGTCCACGGCCACCGCGTCCAAGGGAGCGGCAAGCTTCAGAGGTACGGGCGGCCGGTCCACCGGGTTTTCCTCGAGCCTCCGGAGCCGCTCCCGGGCGTTGCGGACTTTGCTCGCAGCCGCCCGTTGCCAGGTGCCGCTCTTGAAGCTGAAGGCCATCTTGTCCTTGTCCCGCCTGCGCCCGTAGCCCATGCGGTCCGCCACGGTGGCCGCTTGAAGCCGTTCGGCGGAGATGGCGTCCACCCAGCCTTCGTACTGTTGGGCCCAGCGGGCGCGTTCGGCAGCTTTCTCGCGAAGGTAGCCGTCGTAGCCGTTTCCGTAGCGGTTCACGGAGCGACGGTCAGCATCCACCTCAATGATGGTGCTGGCAACTTTCTTCAGCAGGACACGGTCGTGGGAGACAACCACCACGGTTCCCCGGTGCGCAGCCAGCCGGGACTCCAACCAGGCGGTGCCGGTGGCGTCGAGGTGGTTGGTGGGCTCGTCCAGGAGCAGCGCTTCTGCGGGGTCGGCGAGCAGGCAGGCGAGCGCCACCCGCTCTTGCTCGCCGCCGGACAGGGAGCCAAGCGTTCGACGGCGGTCCACGCCTCCGAGCCCCAGTTTGTCCAGCGCTGCTTCCACCCGGGATTCGGCGGCGTACCCTTCGCGGAGCTGGTATTCGGTTTGCAGGCTGCCGTAGAGCTCAAGCGTCTCCGTGCCGGCCTCGGACAGGCCGCGTTCCAGCTCGGCAATCCGCGCTTCGAGGGCACGGAGCGCACCAAGGGAGGCGTCGATGGCGTCCCCCACGGTCAGCGACTCCGCCATCCCGTGTGTCTGCGCGAGGTAACCCACGCGGTAGGCGGGGTTGCCGGAGAAGCCGGCTTCGCCGTCGTCGGGCGTTTCGATCCCGGCCAGAAGGCGGAGCAGCGTGGATTTACCGGCACCGTTCTCGCCCACGACCGCAACATGCTCGCCATAGGGGATCACCAGGTGGACAGCATCAAAAAGTTGGCGGTCCCCGTAGCCGTGGGAAACGCCGGAAAGGTGAAGGTGGTCAGTCATGAGGTGTCCTCGCAGGTCCGTAGCAGGCAGATGGCCAGGGGTGTACGGGGGATACAGCCGGATAGTGGCTGCTCTCAAGACTTCATCGGTCCAGACTGCCCGCTGGGAAGCGGGCGCGTCAAGGGCCTAGACCGCCAGCGCCCGCTTCCGCCGGGCTTTCGCGAGCCGGGTTCCGATGAGCCCCTGCCGCGGGCTGAACAGATACACGACGGCGAACACCGCACCCTGGGTGACCACCACCATGGCGCCCGAGGCGGTGTCCAGGTAGTAGCTCAGGTAGATGCCAGCCACGGAGCACACCACGGAGATCACCGGAGCAATGACCAGCATTCGGTTGAAACGGTCCGTCAGCAGGTAGGCCGTGGAGCCGGGAATGATGAGCATCGCCACCACCAGGACGACGCCGACGGTCTGCAACGCAACCACAGAGGTCAGGGCGAGCAACCCCAGCAGGAGGGCGCCCAGCAGCCGTGGCGACAGGCCGATTGCGTGCGCGTGCGTGGGGTCGAAGGCGTAGAGCGTCAGGTCCCGCCTCTTGAGGATCAAAATAGCGAAGGCGACGGCCCCGAGAATGACCACTTGGACCAGGTCCGCGACGCTTACGCCCAGCAGGTTGCCGAAGATGATGTGGTTCAGGTCGGTTTGGCTGGGCGTCACGGAAATCAGCACCAGGCCAAAGGCAAAGAGTGAGGTGAAGACGATCCCGATCGCCGCATCCTCCTTGACCCGGCTGGTGTTCCGCACAACGCCGATGAGGGTCACCGCCAAGAGCGCGAACACCAAAGCGCCCAGCGCGAAAGGCGCACCCACGATGTAGGCCAGCACGACGCCGGGAAGCACCGCATGCGAGACGGCGTCGCCCATGAGCGACCAGCCGATGAGGACCAGCCAGCAGCTGAGCACGGCACACACCACTGCGGCGATGGCCGTGGTGGCGAGGGCACGGACCATGAAGTCGTAGCTGAGGGGTTCGAGCAGGAATTCCATCTCAGCCCCTGTTCATGACGTCGAGGCCGAAAGCCATGGCCAGGTTTTCCGGTTGCAGCACCACGTCCGGGCTTCCGTGCATCAGCACTTTGCGCATGAGGAGGACTGCTTCGTCGCAGAGCTGCGGGAGCGCATGGAGATCGTGGGTGGAGACCAGGATGGTGGCGCCATCGGCGGCCAGTTCCTTGAGCAGCCGGGTGATGGTGGCCTCGGAGCGTTTGTCCACCCCGGCGAACGGCTCATCAAGCAGCATCATGGTGGCGTCCTGGGCAATGCCCCGGGCCACGAAGGCGCGTTTCTTCTGCCCGCCGGACAGTTGCCCGATTTGACGGTCGGCAAAGTCAGCCAGTTCCACGCGTTCCAAGGCGTGCTCGACGGCGTCGCGGTCGGCTTTGCGGGGCCGGCGCGTGAAACCCAGATGCCCGTAGCGGCCCATCATCACTACGTCGCGGACGGACAACGGGAAGGCCCAGTCCACTTCTTCGCTTTGTGGAACGTAACCGATGCCCGCCTCTTTGCGGATCTTTGCCGGCGGATGGCCGTTGACCAGGACCCGCCCGGTGTCCGGCTTGACCATGCCCATGATGGTCTTGAACAGCGTGGACTTTCCCGAGCCGTTCATGCCCACGAGGCCGCAAATGCGCGAGCGTTCCAGGGTCAGCGATGCCGAGTCCAGGGCGAGCACCTCGCCATAGTGGACGGTGACGTTTTCAACAGCAATGGCCGGGGTGCTCATGCCGTTCCTCCTGTGAGGGCCTCGGTGATGATTTTGGCGTCGTGCCGGATCAGGTCCAGGTACGTGGGTACGGGGCCGCCCGCTTCAGACAGTGAATCTACGTACAGCACTCCGCCGAACTTCGCTCCGGTGGCTCCCACCACTTGCTGCATGGGTGCATCGGACACGGTTGATTCGCAGAAGACTGCGGGCACCTGGTTGTCCTTGACGAACCCGATTGCCCGGGCGATTTGCTGCGGCGTGGCTTGCTGTTCGGCGTTCACGGCCCAGATGTAGACCTCCTTGAGGCCGGCGTCCCGGGCCAGGTAGGAGAACGCCCCTTCGCAGGTGACCAGGGCCCGGTGATTTTCCGGCAGGACGGACAGCTTGGACACCATCTCGTCCTTCACTTCCTGCAGCCGGGAGTTGTAGGCCTTGGCGTTGGCTTCGAATTCGGAAGCGTGCTCCGGCGCCAGGCCGGCAAAGGCCTTGGCCATGTTGTTTGCGTAGATCTGGACGTTGTCCGGCGACATCCAGGCATGCGGGTTGGGCTTGCCGCGGTAGCTGTCTTCGCCAATGTCCATGACTTTCACGCCCTCGCTGACCACGGCGTGGGGAACGTCCAGGCCTTCGACGAACTGCGCGAACCAGGCTTCCAGGTTCAACCCGTTATCCAGGATGAGGTCCGCTTGCGCCGCCTTGCGGATGTCTCCGGGCGTGGGCTCGTAGCCGTGGATTTCCGCGCCTGCCTTGGTGATGGATTCCACCTGCAGTTTGTCTCCGGCGACGTTCTTTGCAATGTCTGCGAGGACCGTGAAGGTGGTGAGCACAACGGGCTTGTCTGAGTTGCTCGCAGTGGAGTTGCCACCGCAGGCCGAGAGCCCCAGCACCACGGCAATGGAGGCCAGGAAAGCAACGAAACGGCGGACAACTTTGGCGAGCCGAAACGGAAAGTTAGGCATACCGAAAATTGTAGCGGCCCCCGGTTGCGGGCGGCAAAGCTAGGCTGTTCATATGGGCACAATTTCCACGCAGACAAGGCTCTACAGGTTCAATGCCCTGGATGCTGCCGCCGTTGCCGCATACGTGGGCTTTACCCTGTACTTCACCTTCTTCGGCGCGTCCGTCGAGCGGCTGATGCTTCAGCTGTTTCCCGAGCCGGCCACAGCGTCCTACGCGGTCAACGCGGTCTTCTATGCCGCCGTCGGGCTTTTCGCCGTAGCCTCCGCCTGGCGGGTGGCCGGCCGCGACCTCAAAATCCTGGGCACGCGGCCGTGGTTCACGCTGGGCATGGTGCCGTTGGCCGTGGTGGCGATGCTGATCCTCACTGCGCTCCTGGTGGCCGCCCTGGGGACCGCGCAGAGTTCCGAGAACCAACTGGGGATCCAAGGCCTGCTGCAGCAGGTGCCCGCCTGGCTGATGGTTCCGTTGCTGGTGTTGGTGGGGCCGTTCGTAGAGGAATACCTCTTCAGGCATTTGTTGATCGGGAAATTGTCCAAATACGTCAACATCTGGGTGTGCTGCGCCATCTCCACCGTGGTGTTCGCGTCGATCCACACGATCGGACGCGAGGGTCTGGAGTTGTCTGCGCTGGCGCCGTACCTTGGCATGGCCGTGGTCCTGGTGGGCGTCTACGTCTGGACGGGCAAGAACCTGATGTTCGCCTACTTCGTCCACGCGACCAAGAACCTCCTCGCCGTGGTGCTGATCTACGCCATCCCCGCGGAACTCCTCACCAACTGACCCCACCCCCAAAAACACCCAACTGGGTCGCATTTGTGCGCGTTTTGAGCCCTGAAAACGCGCACAAATGCGACCCAGTTGGGGGAACCCGGACGGAAGGTGACCGCAAAGCCCTACCCGGCCACCCGCAGCGGGAATAGCTTGGAGCACATGACACTCAACATCCAGGTGGTAGTGGACTGCAAGAACCCGCACGAGCTCGCCGATTGGTGGGCCGAAACCCTCGAATGGACGGTGGAGCCGCAGGACGAGGACTTCATCCGGTCCATGATCCAGAAGGGCTACGCAACCGAGGACCAGACCATCACGCACAACGGCAAGCTGGTATGGGCCGAAGGCTGCGCGATTGTTCCAGCCGAGGACAAGGACCCAAAGACCGGCCGGCGGATCCTCTTCCAGACAGACCCGAACCCGAAGAGCGTCAAGAACCGGGTGCACTGGGACGTGCGCCTGGACGGCCGGGACAAGGACGTGGTCCGCAAGGAACTGGAAGCGCGCGGTGCCACCCATCTATGGACCGCCAGCCAGGGGCCGCACGAGTGGCACACCATGGCCGACCCCGAGGGCAACGAGTTCTGCATCAGCTAAGGAGCGTTACTAGACTCGGACTGTGAACAACGATCTCCCTGCCAAGGTTTCCGACGTCTTTGACCCTTCACGCTGGCGCACCGTTTCCGGCTTCGACGACTTCAAGGACATGACGTACCACCGGCAGGTTGAGCGCACGGCTGAAGGAATCAGGGACCTCCCCACCGTCCGGATCGCCTTCAACAGGCCCGAAGTCCGCAACGCATTCCGCCCCGGCACCGTGGATGAGCTGTACCGGGCCATGGACCACGCCCGCATGACCCCCTACGTGGCAACGGTGCTGCTCACCGGCAACGGCCCCTCCCCCAAGGACGGCGGACACTCGTTCTGTTCCGGCGGGGACCAGCGGATCCGCGGCCGGGACGGCTACCGCTACCCCGTAGAAGACGCTGCAGGCGACTCCGCTGAATACATAGACCCCGCCCGCGCCGGCCGGCTCCACATCCTTGAAGTCCAGCGGCTCATGCGCACCATGCCCAAGGTGGTCATCGCCGTCGTCAACGGTTGGGCTGCCGGCGGCGGCCACTCGCTCCACGTGGTCAGCGACCTCACCATCGCCTCCCGCCAGCACGGCAAGTTCAAGCAGACGGACGCCACGGTAGGAAGTTTCGACGCCGGATACGGCTCAGCGCTGCTGGCCCGCCAGATCGGCCAGAAAGCCGCGCGCGAGATCTTCTTCCTGGCCCGCGAATACTCCGCCGAGGACATGGTGCGCATGGGCGCGGTCAACGAGGCGGTGGACCACGAACGGCTGGAAGAAGTAGCCCTGGAGTACGCCGCGGACATCGCCCGCCAGTCCCCGCAGGCCATCCGCATGCTCAAGTTCGCGTTCAACCTGGCCGACGACGGACTGGCAGGCCAGCAGGTCTTCGCCGGTGAAGCCACCCGCCTGGCCTACATGACGGACGAAGCCGTGGAGGGCAAGGAAGCCTTCCTGCAGAAACGCGACCCCGACTGGTCCAACTTCCCCTACTACTTCTAGGACCGGCATGGACATCGATCCCATCCTGAAGGCCCTGTCCGCTGCCCTCCATGGCGAGGGCCCCGCCGTCGAAATCGTCACCGACGCGGACGGCCGGCCCAGCGCCGTACCCGTGGAAACCGGCGTCGAGGACGCTGCCGTGGTGGTCCGCACCTCGGGCTCCACCGGGACACCCAAGGCGACCGTCCTCACGGTCGATGCGCTCGCGGCGTCGTCCGTGGGCACGGCCATGACGCTGCGCGCCGAGGGCCAGTGGTTGCTGGCACTTCCGCTCCAGTATGTGGCCGGGGTGCAGGTGCTGGTGCGTTCGCTGTATGCGGGCACCAGGCCGTGGGTGATGGACCTGTCCAGCGGCTTCACCCCGGAGGCGTTCACGGCCGCCGCGCAGGAGCTGACGGACAAGGTCCGCTTCACGTCGTTGGTGCCCACGCAGCTGCAGCGCCTGCTCGACTCCCCCGCCCCTGAAACCCTGGCCGCGCTGCGCCGTTTCAACGCCATCCTGCTGGGCGGTGCCCCCGCTTCCGCCGAACTGCTCGCAACCGCCCACGCTGAGGGCTTGAAGGTGGTCACCACCTACGGCTCGGCCGAGACGTGCGGCGGGTGCGTGTACGACGGCGAGCCCCTGGACGGCGTCGAGGTCCGGATCGGCACGGGCGAACTGGAAGGGCGCATCCTGCTGGGCGGCGAAACGGTGGCGGCCGGTTACCTTGACGGCGGCTCTCCCGCAAAGGGCGCGTTCTTCGAGGAGGACGGCGTCCGCTGGTACGTCACCGGCGATCTCGGCGAACTCTCCGACGACGGCAAGCTCACCGTGCTGGGCCGCGCGGACGACGTCATCATCACCGGAGGCGTCAAGGCCTCCGCCGCGTACATCCAAAGCAAGCTCGAAGAGCTCGACGGCGTCACGGCCGCTTTCGTGGCCGGCGTCCCCTCGCGTGAGTGGGGCCAGGCCGTGGCAGCGTACGTGGTCATGGCGGATCCGACGCCGGCCGGCATCCAAGGCTTCACCGGCCGCCGCGAGGCAGCCCTGGGAGTCCTCAGCCCCAAAACAGTGCTGGTGGAGAAGGAACTGCTCATGCTGCCGAACGGGAAACCGGACCGGCTGGCCATGACCGAACAGCTCAACCGGCTGCATCAGGGACAATAGGACAGATTCGTCCCAACCGAAGATCAAAGCGAAACACACGAGGTACTGCACGTGGCGACAGCTGCACAATGGATTCAAGGAGCCAGGCTCCGAACACTGCCCGCGGCGATCGCGCCGGTCCTGATCGGCTCCGCGGCGGCGTTTGAACTCCAGGCATTCAAGCTGCCGAACGCCATCCTCGCCGCACTTGTGGCGCTGCTGCTCCAAGTCGGCGTGAACTACGCCAACGACTACTCCGACGGCATTCGCGGCACCGACGAGGAACGCGTGGGGCCGCTGCGCCTGGTAGGTTCCGGCGTTGCCAAGCCTGAGCAGGTGAAGTGGGCCGCGTTCGGGCTGTTCGGGCTGGCCATGCTGTGCGGTTTGATCCTGGTGATCATCACCCAGGCGTGGTGGCTGATCCTGGTGGGCATCGGCTGCGTCCTGGCCGCCTGGGGCTACACCGGGGGCAAGAACCCCTATGGCTACATGGGCCTGGGCGATGTGTTCGTCTTCGTGTTCTTCGGGCTCGTGGCTACGCTCGGAACCACGTACACCCAGGCAGGGCAGGTGAGCCTCGCCGCCGTCGTAGGTGCGATCGGAACCGGCCTTATTGCGTGTGCCCTGCTGATGGCCAATAACGTCCGGGACATTCCTACGGACACCGCCGCCGGCAAGCGCACCCTGGCCGTCCGGCTGGGTGACCGCCACGCCCGGGAAAGCTACGTGCTGATGCTCGGTGTGGCTATCCTGCTGGTCATCGTGCTGGCGCCCACCAAGCCGTGGATGCTGATAGTGCTGCTGCTGATCCCCGCCTGCCTCATGCCGGCGTGGCTCATGATCAACGGCAAGAAGCGCAAGAGCCTCATCCCGGTGCTCAAGCAGACCGGCCTGATCAACCTCGGCTACAGCCTGCTGTTCTCGCTCGGACTGATCCTCACCCGGATTTAGGCGTTGGGCCGCTTGTCCGTGTTGATGGATACGTCCGGGTTCTGCTCCACCAGGCCGTCCTCGGCAGCGGCATCGTCCACTTCGCCCGCAGTGCGCATGGGTTTGGCACGCCCGGAGAAACGTTCACGCATGGCCGCCGTGGCCTCGTCACGCTGCTTCTGGAAGAACAGGTAGCTGATGGCAAAGGCGATCAGCCCGGCAAAGATCACTGCCAGGAACACTCCGGTCCCCAAAAACAGGAAAAGGACGAACAGAGGCACGAAAAGCGCCAAACGGATCAGGGAATACTTCAGGAAAGCCACCCTTCAAGTTTAGCCGCCCGATTCATTGCACTCTGATCACAGCCTCTGGAGGGGATCCAGCGAACCGCTCCGGGCGACTAGACTTGGTGCATGCTCCGGGTTGTTGGCGTCGTCGTCGTCCTTGTTGTCTTCGTGTACGCCCTTGTGGATGTCATCCGCACAGACCGCCACGCCACCCGCGGGATTTCCAAACCGGCCTGGATCGTGGTCATGATCGTCCTGCCAGTGCTTGGCGCCATACTCTGGTTTATCTTCGGGCGCCCCTACGGCAAGCCTTCGGCACAACCCGTCCGCCGCTACCCCACGGCCCCCGACGACGATCCCGAGTTCCTCCGCAACCTCGAACTCCGCAGGCGCAACCAGGCAGAAGAAGAACGGCTGAAGAAGCTCAAGGCCGAGCTCGACGCCAAGGAGCGCAAACTCAAGGATTCCAAGGGCCCGGAGGGAACGGGCGGACCCAAGGGCAAAGGTTTTGCTGCCGGTGAGGCCAAGCATGGCGAGCCGGACCCCCATGATACCGATGAGCTGAAGTAGGTAATATGGCCACACCAGCGCCTCCGCCACGTCCCGGTGTAACGCTTTCCGCACCACCGCCCATAGCCGTAGCTACGGAGGCACCTGGTCCGGCCAAGGTGTCGCGTTCCTTGTGGGTGGCAAGTTTCGTTGCCGGAGCGGCGTTGATCGTGACGGATTTCCTCGGCAGGAACTCCCATTTTGAACGGCTCAAGGGCGTCATCGAAGGCATGGTCCCGGCCGGTGACGCCGAGTCACTGGAGGGCGCCACCGCCGTCGTTTTCCTGGGCAGCCTGGGCCTGCTGGCACTGGTGATCGCCATGGAGGCCGTCCTCCTGGCGATTATTTTCAAGCGCAGGAGCTGGGCGCGATGGGCGCTGGCACCCTTGGTCCTGCTTCACGCCGTGGTCACCGTGATCATCTCGGACTTCGTCGTTGCGCCGGGTTCCGACGGTGTCCTGGCCACCGTGCTGCTGGCCGCCCAATACATTTTGGCCGCGGCCGGACTGATCCTGCTCTTCCTCCCCGCCACAACAGCGTGGCTCAGGAGCGGGCGGGAGCAGCAGCCGGAATAGCCGCGAGCATCCCTTCGCAGCTGCGGATCACCACGCGGCAAGCATCCAGGGCTGACGGCTCGGTGAGCGGGTTCTCGGCGATCAGCCGCCAACGGTTCAGGCTCGCCCGCGCAGCCTCGCTGATGGCGTCGTCGTCCGCGTCCTGCGCGACTCCCAGCCGGTGAGCCGGCAGGGTCCCGCGGCCACCCACCAGCCGTTCGGCTTCGGTGGCGAGCTCCGGAGTGAGGCCCGCGCCTTCGGTCCTCAGCTTTGCCAGCAGCTTCAGTTCCCGGAATTCGTGCGCGCCCGCCTGCAACCGTTCCATGGCCGTGAGCAGCCGGGCGGCATCCTCGCTCGCTGCTGCGCCGGCCGTCCCGGCAGTGCGGAGCAAAGCTTCCAAACCCACGACGGCGGCCCTGGCCTTGAGTGCCTCGGCCCGCGTCTGGAAGAGCGCGGCGACCGTTTGAAGCAGTTGGCCCAAGCCGCTGCGCCGGGCAAGCTCGTGGGCCAGATTGGTGGGGTCGCTGATGCCGCCATTGATCAGCGCCACCCCGAGCCGGATCCCGAACAACCCAAACCGCGCAACCAGGGAAGCCTTGGCGCCTTGTTCCACGCCGGCGGGCTCCGGTGAACGGACAAAACGGTCCGCGGACAGGAGGGTCTTGTCGCGTTGGGCCTTGTCCATTCCGGCCAAGGCAACCATCACCTCAAAGTCGGTTTGGCGCATGGTCCTGGAGCTTTGGGCCAGGAGGCCTGCCACCGGAACGACGCCCAGGGCCAAGGGCTTGAGGTTCTGGTCCCGGCTGTAGCGGTCGGCGATCACAGCGGCCGAGATCAGGGAGTCGATCCGGCCCGCTCCGATCTCGTCCGCTCGCGAGAGCACGGCCAAGGCGTTGACGGTCCCGGACTTCCCGGCAGCGTTGTCCTTGAACGACTCGAGGAAACGCACGTCAGAGGCGTGCAGGTGCCTCATCAAATAGATGACGGCATCTGCAGACGACGGCGCGTTCTCCGGCAGAAGGAAGGCCGTTGACCGTCCGGAGACGTCCTGGGAGAGGGAGGCAATACCGGGAGTATCTATCAGGGTGAGGTCCCTGAGGCTGGCGGCCGGCCAGTCAACCACCAGGCGGTCAACATCTTCCGCCTGGATGTCCCCCAATTGAAAGACCAGCCGGCCGTCTTCCCTGGTGACCGGCAAGGTGCGGGGTTCGCCCGCGAGGGGGTGGAGCGTCACACGGGGTGTTGCTCCGTACCGGTACCAAGTAACTATGCGTGTGCATTCACCGGCGTCGGTGGGTGCGATCTCCTCGCCGATGACTGCGTTGAGCAACGTGGACTTCCCGGCCTTCACCATGCCGGCCACCGCAATGCGCAGCGGCCCGTCCAGGCGTTCAGCCAAGTCGTCGATGACCGCGAGCGCCGGGGCGTCGCCGTCGTACATCTCCCGGGCCTGCTGCAGCAGCACGGCGGCTTCGGCTACCACCTGACCATTCATCCGGCCCGCACCGCGGTGGCTTGGGAAGCCTGCTGTTGTTCAGGTGCGGCAGGCCGCTGCTCCGGTGCAGGGGTCCTGGCGTCAACGGCGGTGCCTTGCAGATGCGTTGCTGCCTGGTGCAGGGCGTCCACGGTCTTGAGCCGGGTCCGGATCTCCTTCATGCGCAGGTCGCGTTCCACCGCGTAGGTGGCGGCGGCCTTTTGCGCGGCGGCCACGGAATCGGTGAGGGAACGGTGGTGTTCGTCGGCGATCTCGGTGAAGTGGTCCCGGGTTTCCCGCTGGACCATCCTTAGGCGGTCTTTCAGCTGCTTTCCCACTTGGAAGACGATGTCGTCGATTTGTTTCCGGACCAGCGTTTTCGCTTCAGCCTGGCGCCGTTTGAGCCGTGCTTCCTTCTCTTCGCGGTAGGCCTTCCTGCCGAGCATCAGCCCAGCCCCGACGGACAGCGGGTTGATCAGGGCCATGCCGAAGATGCCCGTCAGCAGGCCGAACATCAGCACCCCTCCGTACGAGCCGCGCATGCCGATGAGGAGTTTCTGGAGCGGTCCCAGGCGCCCGTCTTCCATGGTGGGCATTTCGCCGACCGGGTCCAGTACCCCGCCCGTGTCTGCGACGTTGGTCAGGGGCAGCGCGACCACTTCCTCGGAGAAGTGTTCGGCGACTTGGAGGGCAAGCCACTGGGAGCGCTCGCTGGTCCAGATGAAAGTGTCGGAGATGGCAGCAGCCGTGCTTTGCTCCAGCCAGACGGTGAATTGATCCCATGCCGGACCCGGGTCGCCTTGGTCGATGGCGGTCTCGGCTTCGCGTTGGATGCGCCGGAGCCTGTCCCTGAGGTCGTACTCCATGTCCGCGATGAGATCGCCAATTCCGTCGTTGAGGGTGGTCTGCCAGCGGGAGGAGCGTTTCCTGAGCGCGTCGGCTTCCTGTTTGGCGGCCTGCAAATCGGCAATCATCTGTGGGGTGCCTTCAGGGTTCTCCAGTGCTGACAGTTCGGATTGGAGGGAGAGCCTGAGGTGTTCGGTGACCGTCAGCAGGTCCTGCGCCACAGAACGACGCCGGAGCGTGGCGGCCTTGCCGACCACGTCGTTGCGGAGCGACGTGATGAGCGCCGGGAAGCCAGACTCGTCGTTGAGCTCCTTGTCCTTCAAGCGCGCAGCCTGCAGCCTGAGCTCCGAGGACACGGGGAACAGGGGAATTCCGGGCCCTACGTCGGACAAATGCTGCCGGTCGAGCGCCTCGATCTGCCGCCAGCTGGGATACAGGTCGGTCTTGGTGAGCGCTGCGAGGACGTTCGGGCTGACGCGCATGGCCTGGCGGAGGAACCGGATTTCGGGTTCGGTGTATTCCTGGGAGGCGTCGGAGACGAACAGCACTGCGTGTGCCGACGGCAAGGCGGTGAGGGTGGTGAGCGTGTGGCTGGAACCAAGGCCGCCCACACCGGGGGAATCCACCAAGGTCAGTCCGCCTGCGAGGAGTTGGCGGGGCAGCGCGACTTCGGCTGCCGCAAGGTTCTTGGCGTTTCCGGGGTTGCCGGCTTCCGACACGTAGGCCGCAAGTTCGTTGATGTTGACCGGCCGGCGTTCCAGCTGGTCACTTCCGGCAGGGGCAGCCTGGGTGGCAGGGTCCTGTTCCGGTGCTTGGGGGCCCTTGGCCACCAACACCGAGGCCGATGGCGCGTCCCCATGCTTCACCACGGTGGGCACGGAGGTGGCGACGTCGTCGTCCACCGGACACACCGGAGCGTTGACCAAGGCGTTGATGAGCTGGCTCTTGCCTTGCTTGAACTCGCCCACCACGATCACGCGGACGCTGGGGTCAAGCAAACGACGACGGGTCTGCTCCAGCCGGCGTCGAAGGTCGTTCCTCTCCCCTGCCCCCACCAATTCCAGGCCCTGTTCCACCAACGTGGCCATGCGTTCGGTTTCCGTCACAGCTGATCCTTTGTTTACGACTGTTTGCGACCTCAGGTATTTGAATGTCCGGCGAAAATGCCCGGCAGGTGGTTTCCCGCCTGCCGGGCACTGCCGGGGCCTTTCCTTGCTGGCCTCTAAACCGGTTGGCTCCCGGTATTAGTCGATTTCCACATCGTTCTTGGCTACGACCAGCGAGTCGTCGATGTCGTTGTATTCGACCTCGACGTCGAGTTCGTTGTCGGCAATGACCGTGTTGTCTTCAACGTTGGTGTACTCGAGTTCGACCTCGTTGTCCTGGATCACCGTGGAATCGTAGTTGAGCTGGACGTCTTCCACGTCGTACTCCGTGGAGTTGTCCACTTCCAGCTCGTTGTCCTGGACCACGATGGAGTCGTTGATGACCTCCACGTCCACGTCTCCCACTTCGAGTTCGGTGGAGTTGTCCGTCTCGTTGAACGAGTCGGTGACGTTCACCGAGTTGTCCGAATTGTCCGTGTGCGTGGAGTTGTCCGTGTTGAACGAGTCTTCGATCTCCACATCCACGTCCAGGTCGGTGTTGTACGAATCGTCCGTGTTGTACGAATCGTCCGTGTGCGTGGAGTTGTCCGTGTTGTAGGAGTCCTTCGTCACTGAATGATCCGAGTTGTCGTTGAACGAATCCTCGATCTCCACATCCAGCTCGGTGTTGCCGACGTTCACTTCGCCGGAACCGTTGGTGATGTTCAGCGAGTGGTCGTCGGTGTTGTTGGTGGTTGTGGTGGTGGTCGTTGTGGTTGTGGTGTTGCCCGAGTTCTCGACGTCGTCGCCGGCGGCAATGGCTCCGTCGCCCGATGCGATGACGGCGTCCTGGTTGAACAGCTGGGTAACGTCGCCGTCGGCCCAGATGTTCTGGTTCACGGACTGGTCCGTGATGGTGTCGCGGTCGTCGATGTTGGTGGTGTAGGAGTAGTTGTTCACCACGTGGACCAGCTGCTGGACGGCATGGGCGTGATCGTCCCAGTCGCCGCCGTTGTGTCCGCCGCCACCGCCGTGTCCGCCGTCGTGGTCGTCATCATCATGGCCACCCCAGCCGCCGCCACCACCGCCGTGGCCGTGTCCGCCGTCGTGATCATCATCATCATGGCCACCCCAGCCGCCACCATGGCCGCCGCCGTGTCCGCCGTCGTGATCATCGTCGCGGCCGCCCCAGCCGCCGGTGTTGCCGCCGCCGCCGGGAGCGTGGTGCTCGCCGCCGCCACCGGTTGAGGCGTGGTTGCCGCCGGTGTTGTACTCACGGTCGAAGGAGGCACGGGCGTTGATGGGTGCGTAGTCCAGGACTACGGGGCGGGCGGCATCCACATCAGCGCAGGAAACGTCCCGCAGCCCTGCGGCTGACAATGCAGCTTCGGGGTTGCGGACGAACTCATCGGCTGCGTCGGGGTTGTTGAACAGGCTCATCAGGAACTGTACGAGCTGTTGTGCGAGTGTTGGCATTGGAACGCTCCCTCAAATTCTGTGGTGATGGAAAACGCCCGGCGCCTTTGCCGGGCTTGCATTCAACGTATGGCCGGGGGGATGCCCGGGGCATCGGGTCCGGTCCCCCTATCCGGCACCCCACCATTAGGGGATTTCGGCCGGGCTCCGTTAGGGGCACAGGGGTTCACTCCCCGGGCGGGTGCCCCTCACCCAGCGCGATCCGCAAGCGAACCAGCAGCTCAGAGCGGTTTTCGGCCCCTAGCCGGCGCCGCATCCTGGCCACGTGATGTTCGGCGGTGCGGGGCGAAATATAGATGGCCTCACCGATTTCGCGGTAGGTCTTTCCCTCCAACATGAGCCTTGCCACCTCGATTTCGCGGGCACTCAAACCGTTCGGCTCCGGCGCCGGCGCGGCGGAGGCGGGAGATTCCTCATGCGTCTCCGCGGGAGCCTGGCCACCCTGCGGGTGGATGTCCCGGGCACAGGCCAGAAGCTTGACCATGTCCCGGCGTTCATCGGCACGCGCGGCCGCATGCCCGGCAAGGCGCGCCCCTTCCCAGGGCATTCCGACGGCGGCCAACCCACGGGCGGCTGTTTCGACGTCGGCGGCGGCGAACCTGCCGGCCAGGACCGATACCCAGGCCTTGCCTCCGTCGGCAAGCACACCCGCGTAGTGGCTATGCTCCGAAGCCCTGACCAAGGCCGCTGCATGTGGTGCAAGGTCCGCCGGACTCTCGCTCAGCAACGCGGCCTGGACGGCTGCCCAGTGCAGAGGGACCGACCACAGCGGCGGATTCCCGAGCCGCTCCAGCAAGTCCCAGGCCCCGTGCAGGTAGTGCGAAACCCGATGTGATTCCCGTAAACGTGCAGCGGTAACAAGCACTTCGCCCCATGGCAGGAGGCTGTACAGGTCAACGGAGACGTGCATCATGGCTTCCCGCGCCCTGTCCCATGCCAAGACCAGCTCGTGGACTTCTCCGCCGCGGCGCGCCAAACCCAGTTCAAGGGCCGCCAGGAGGAATTCCTCCCGGGGCGCCAAGGCCCAGTGATTGGCCTTGTTGGCCTCGTTGATGGCCAGGCGGGCATCGTCCGTGTTGTCCTGCTGCATGGCACACCAGGCCTGCAACAGGTACAGGCGGGGCCGCATCGAGTCTCCGCCCTGACCGGCGGCCACTGCTGCCTTGAGCACGGAAGCGGCCACCGCGGTCTCTCCGCTGTGCAGGGCGCACAAGGCCGCCAGCACTGCCGGTGCCTCCGGGAGGGGAAGGGCTGTGCCCGCGGCGTTCATCATGTCCGAAGCCCTGATCAAGGACGGTAACCCCAAGTGCGGCGTTTGGCCCAAGGTCTGGCGCAGGCCCTCGCTTGCCAGGGACAACGCCACCGCCAAGTGGGTCGGGGACCGGCGCGAACCGCAGTCGGCCACCATGGCCTCCGCTCCGGCAGCGTCTCCGGAGCCGATCATGGCAATTGCTGCCAGGGGCGCCGAGGCAGCCGTCTTCCCAGGCCCCAGCCACGAGTAGGTATCGGCACTTCGGGACATCATGCCCCGCTGGGCCCACACCGAGGCGGCAACGTCCACTCCCCGCCGAACGTCCGGCGGTTCCGGGAGCGCGAGCAGCCGGTCGATCAAACGGCCGGCGGAGTCCAGGTCGCCGATGCCCGCTGCGGCCTGGGCACGGCAGGCCGCTTTTGGCATTTCCTTCGCGCCGGCCAGCACCGACTCCGCGTAAAGAGCTGCGGCCACGGCGGGCTCGGTCTCCAGCGCGTTGTCAGCGGCTTCCTCCAGTTCGGCTGCCACGCGATGGTCCTGCAGCCCGCCCCTGGCCAGGTCACGGGCCAACTCCCCCAAGGGCCGGCCCTCTGCAGCCAACTTATCCACCAATTCCCGTTGCAGGGCATGGATGGTTGGGACTGGCGTGCTGGTGAGCAGGGCATGTTGCACCGTGCCCACCACAGATCCGTCAGGCATCAGCAGCTGCGCATCGGTCGCCGCAGCGATGATCCCTGGAAGATCGCCGCGTCCGGCAAGGTTGTCCGGAAGCGGCGAACGCAGGCTGAATCCCGCGGACAGCGCCAAGAGCAACTCCCGTACCGCCGCGGTCCCGCCCGGCAAGGCGGTCGACGCCGATGAGGTCGCCGCCGATAAGGTCGCCGCAGCCGGCAGCGAGGTCCCGGCCGACGGCAGCGTGGCATCCGCCGGGCGGGACTTGTCTTCAGAGGGTGCTTCCGCGTTTCCCTGACCCGTCATGCCTACACCTCCGGGGCCGGTGCGGGTTCTTGGCTCGGGCTCGTTTCAGGTGGAACGGGCGCCACGGACGGCTCCGTCGCCGGTTCCGTTGGCACTGGGTCCTGCGTTACCGGAGGAGGTTCCGGCGCTTGGATTGTAGGTTCGGGCGAAGGCACCACGGGGTCCGGCCCGGGCGGCTGCGTCGGATCCGTCACCGGCGGCTGCGTCGGGTCCGTCGGAGTCGTCGGGTCCGTCACGGGAGGCTGAGTCGGATCCGTAACGGGCGGCTGGGTCGGGTCCGTCACGGGAGGTTGGGTCGGTGGCGTGGTCGGGGTTGGTCCACTGGCTGCACCACCCGGTTCCGAGGCAGGGGGCGACGACGGCGTTGACGTCCCCGGAGTGGCAGTTCCCGTACCGCTGCCCGGGGTGGTGGTCACCGGCGTCGTGGTTCCGCCTGCGTTGCCGGTGGTCGTGCCGGCCGCAGTGCCGCTGCCCGTTCCGGCGCTGCCGGTACCTTGGCCGGTGGTGGACTTCTTTGCGCCCTGACCGGTGCCCGCGGACGTTCTGGCAGCGGCGCCCTTGGCGCTTGCGTCCAGTCCTGTTCCGGCCTTGGCGGCAGGAGGAACGGCCCCGCCGCCGTTGGCCTGACCCTTCGCTTGGGCGCCGCCTTGAGCACCGCCGGGCTGCGCGCCGCTTGCCTGGGCACCGCCGTCGCGCATCACGTCCGCGGCCTGCGAACCGAAAAGCGCCTGCACGTCCGGGCTTTGCGCCGCCGTCGCGGTCACCACGGTCAGGACGGTGGCGGCCGCCGCTGCAGCCGCGGCCATGCGGACGCGCGAACGCGGAGCATGCCGGCCTGCCTTGGTCCCGTCCGCTGCCGCTGCTTTCAGCGCAGCCAGCGCCGGGCGTCCACGCACGACGTCGGGGCGCGGCACGGTTTCCAGCGGCACCTCGCGTTGTTCCTGGGCGGGGGCCACAGACCCAGCTGCAAGCGCAGCGGCTTCGGCGTCGGGGGCGCCCTTCAGCGAAAGCGCGGCACCGAGGCAAATGGAGGCTTTGGGATCGGCATCCACGGCGATGGGCCGCTCCAGTTCAACCGAGATCAGCTCGGCAACCAGCGGCACCCGGGACGAACCGCCAATGAGCAGCACCACGCTCAAGTCCTCCGGCTGCAACTGGACCTCAGCCAAGCTGCGTTCCAAGGCATCCAGGGTGTCGCGGATGTGCGGTTCGATCATCGCCTCAAACTCGGAACGGACCAGGCGGACGGACTGCTGGGTTCCCGGGAGGGAGACAGAGATGCTTGCTTCGCTGTCCAGGGACAGCGCTTCCTTGGCTTCCCGGCACTCACGGCGTAAGCGCGAGAGTGCGGCGAGCGTTGCAGGGTCCTCGGACGCCAGGCCCGTGACGGCTTCGCCCAAGTGGGCCACCACGTGACGCAAAACAGCGGCGTCGAAATCGGCGCCGCCAAGGGTTTCAATGCCATCGGGGTGGCCCAGTAGTTCAAAGCGTCCTGCTCCTGCCTTGCGGAGCACAGCGGTGTCGAATGTGCCACCGCCGAGGTCGTAGACGGCAATGGTGCTGCCATCCTCCACACGGGTCTGGGACGCATAATGGAGTGCTGCGGCTTCCGGTTCGCTGATCAGCGTGACTTCCGGAAGTCCGGCCATATTCAGGGCTGCAAGGACCGTGGATGTCCGGTGCTGGCCCCATGCAGCCGGGTGCGTCATGACTACTGAATCCGCCGGACCGCCTTCGCGTTCCCGGGCCTTGTCCACCACCCAGCGGGCCATCGTGGCATAGACGTCTTCGGGCGCCATCCAGGCTTCCCCGACGGCGATCGGGACGGAGTCCCCAATGCGTCTCTTGAATTCCCGGACCATCCGCTGGGGGTCGTCCAGGCCCCGGCGCTCGGCGGCTTCGCCCACCAGTACCCTGCCGTCGTCGGCGTAGTAGAGCACCGAGGGCACTGCACTGCCGTGCAAACCCAACGGGAGTATCTCGGGGGCAAGGTTGGTACCTTGCCCCTCCTTGTAAATGGCTGCCGCGGTAAAACTCGTCCCGACGTCAATGGCGAGAACATAGCTCATAGTTACCTCGAAAAGAACATGGGCATGGCGCATGCGGTCTTCTTCACAGGCGGGGTTCACACAAGGTAGCACTTGCCCGGCGACGGGCAAAAGCACTTTTCACAGCTTCCTTGGAGCTTTCTTCAACTGATAGTCGACTCGATGGAGAAAGCCCAGATCAGGCCACGATCGCGGTTTTACCGGCCGACATTCGGCCGGCAGGGCGGTACGGCTTTAGAGGCCTGAGTACGAGTGCAGGCCGTTGAAAACCGTGTTCACCAGCGTGAAGTTGATGATCACGCAGGCGTAGCCCACGATCGACAACCATGCAGCACGCGTTCCGGTCCAGCCGCGGGTTGCCCTGGCGTGCAGGTAGCCGGCGTAGACCACCCAGATGACGAACGTCCATACTTCCTTGGGGTCCCAGCCCCAGAAACGGCCCCACGCCTTTTCGGCCCAGATGGCACCGAACATCAGGGTGAAGGTCCAGCCGACAAAGGCCACGGTGTTGATCCGGTAGGAAAGGTTCTCCAGGCTCAAGGCGTTGGGAACCACGCGCAGGAACGCCAGGTTGTCCGCGCGGCCTGCGGCCAGGTTCTTCTGGCGGTAGGACTGGAGCAGCTGCAGCGCGGACATCGCGAACGTCAGGGTGAACAGCGCAGAGGACAGCACCGCAATGGACACATGGATGATCAGCCAGTAGCTCTGCAACGCGGGAACGAGGTGGCCCACGGGAGTCCAGAAAGCCACGGACGCGGCAACGAGCATGATGATGGCCAGGCCAACCACGAACGTACCCAGGAAGCGGAGGTCCCTGCGGATCAACGCGATGAGGAAGACCGCCACCGCCACGAAAGCACCCGTGGTGAGGAACTCGTACATGTTGCCCCACGGCACGCGGCCGGCACCCAGCGCACGCGTCACGACGCCGGCACCGTGGATGAGGACACCCAGGACGGTCAGTGCTACGCCCACCCGGGCGGCAGCCCGGCGTTCGCCTGCGTACTTCATGTCGCCCGCCGCCGTCGACTCACCAATGGTAGGGCCCGACGTCGGACGCTCGCCACGGTCCGCCGGCCCTGCGGCGTCGGAGGCACCCAAGCCGATTCGGCCGGCCGCCACGGCAACCTTTTCCGTCGTCGAGCCCGCTGCCGCCTTCAGGTCAACGGCACGCAGGGTCTTGCTGCTCTTGGCCAGGTCCCAGAGGAAAGCAAGGAACGCAATGGTGTACGTGCCGGCGGCCAACAGCATGAAGAGCTCACTGTACTGGCCCAGAGTTTCGTTGATAGCGGGCATTACTGGTCCTTCTGGGTTGTGGAAGAGACGGTGTCGGGAGTGTCACTGGGGTGCGGCGAAATCTGCCATTCGTTGGCGAGGAGTTCCCTGATGGCCGCTGCTTCGCCGGCCAGGCGGTGGTCTTCGCCGCGGGCCAGGAGGCCGTACTCGATCATGGTGCGGCCGTCCTGGTGGGTTCCGGTCCGGACCCACACGCGGCGGCGGCTGATGTAGAGCGAGGTCACCAGTCCGGCAACGGCCAGAAGGCCGAAGATCAACGCGTACAGCTGGCCCGGGTTGTGGTGGATGTCCACACCGACGTACTTCTTGACGCTGTCAAAAGTGATGCTTCCCTTGCCCTCCGGGAGCGTCGCAGTCTGGCCCAGGGCGAGCGTGATGCCGCCGGCCTCGAGCTTGCGTCCGTTCAACTGCGTGAGGTCGCTGACGTCGAGCTCGAAGACGTTCTGGGGAACACCCTTGTCCAGGCCCAGGTCGCCGTAGTAAGAATCGAGGTTGAGCTGGGGGTTGGCCAGGACGGGATCGGCGCTGAAGGAGATCCCTTCTTCAGTTTCAAAAGCGGTGGGCAGGAAGAAGCCGTTGAAGCCCAACTGGTCCGGCTTGCCGTCCGGAACCTTGATGACCACCGATGAGTAGTAGTTGTCGCCCTGGACCTTGGCAGTAACCGGGCCCTGGAACGCTACATTGCCCTCGCCGTCGCGGACCGTGACCACAGGAGCGTAACCGTTACCCGTGAGGTACATGCTGGTGCCGCCCAGGGAGATGGGGTCGTTGACTTTGAGGATCTCCTTCTTCTCGGGAGCATCCGTGTTTTCCTTGGTGGTCACTTCGGCCGTGTAGTCGATCGGCTGGCCGGTCTTCTTGGGCGATTCCCTGTCAAAGGTGGCTTGGAACTTGTCCAGGCGGACCGAGTACGGCTGCAGCCAGCCGCTCTGGAAGTTGGTGCCCGGGGAGAACTGGTCGTAGCCCACCAGGGTGTTGACGAAGGTATCGCCCTCCACAAGGATGCGCTGACCGCTGTAGCCGAACAGCCCGCCGATGGCCACTGACACCAGCACGCCGATCAGCGAGGTGTGGAAAACCAGGTTTCCCACTTCCTTCATGAAGCCGCGCTCGGCGCCCAGGCTCGGCAGATCGCCGTCGGCGTCCCTGACCTCAACGCGGTAGCCGCGCTTCTTCAGTACCCCGGCGGCGTCGGTGATGGCCTTCGACGCCGGGATCCCGGCGTCGGCGGCCAGGACCAGGGTGCCGTACTCCGGAAGCCGCGACAGGCGCTTTGGCGTACGCGGCGGCTGGGACTTCATGGCCTTGTAGTGCGCAATGGCCCGCGGCGTGACGCAACCGATCAGCGAAATGAACAACAGCAGGTAGATGGCCGAGAACCACGCCGAGGAGTAGACGTCGAACATCTGCACAGCGTCCAGGAACGGGCCCGACGTCGGGTTGTTCTTGATCCAGTCGGTCACCACTGCGGGGTTCGCAGGCCGTTGCGGGAACAGCGATCCAGGCACCGCGGCTACCGCAAGCAGGAGCAGCAGGAACAGTGCCGTGCGCATGCTGGTGAGCTGCGTCCAGGCCCAACGGAGCATGCCGCCCACACCCAACGTGGGCAGTGCGGCGTCCGACTTTGCTTGCTGGAGCTTGCCCGCGTCAGGTCCTTCGGCGGGAGACTTCTTGGTGGATTTCACGGACTCGCTCATCAGATCGGCAACTTCACGTCGGTTTGGAACCAGTACTGCAACTCAGTCACCCAATGACCCCACACTCCTGTGGCCATGAGGATGCCAAGCAAAATCAGGATGCCGCCGCCGATCCGCTGGATGGCCAGCCGGTGCTTGCGGAAAAAGGACATCACGCCCATGCCACGTCGGACGGCCAGCGCGATCAACAGGAACGGCACACCCAGTCCCAGGCTGTAAACGAAGGCGAGCAGCGCCCCCTTCGCCGCGGACGATCCCCCGGAAAGGCTCAGCAGCTGCACGGCCGAATAGGTCGGCCCGATGCACGGAGCCCACCCCAGGCCGAACGTCAGCCCAAGCAACGGAGCACCCCACAGGCCGGCGGGAGGTTTGGCGTGGATCTTCGCGTCGCGCTGCAACCAGGAGAAGCCGCCCATGAACACGACGCCCATGATGATCACAAGGACCCCCAGGAGCTGGGTAATCCATGCGTTTTGGCTGCCGGTGAGCACTGTGCCCAGCTGGCCGAACGCCCCGCCCAGGAGCACGAAGATTACCGAGAAGCCCAGCACGAACAGGCCGATCCCGGCCAGCATGCGGCCCCGCCGCTGCCGTTGGAGGTCGACGCCGGTCAGCCCGGTGACGTAGCCAAGGTAACCCGGGACGAGCGGCAGCACGCACGGGGAAAGAAAGGAAACAAGGCCCGCCAGGAGAGCCACCGGCACGGCCAGCAGCAACGATCCGTTCAGGATGGTTTCGGCGAAGGGACTGTTCATGGGGACTACTCGGCCACGGCTGAAGCGATCAGGGCCTTGAGCGTGCTCTTTTCGATCTCGCCCAGCACACGCGAGGCAACTTTGCCGTCCTTGTCCAGCACCAGGGTGGTGGGTACGGCGCCGGGGGGAACAATGCCGGAGACGGAGAGCAGGACCGCCCCGTCCTTGTCATTGAAGCTCGGGTAGGTGATGTTGAAGGTCTTGTCGAATGCTTCGGCCGTGGCTTTTTCGTCACGCAGATTGACCCCGAAGAACTGGACGCCCTGGTCCTTGTACTCCTGGTGCAGCGCTTCGAGCTGCGGCGCTTCCACCCGGCAGGGCGCGCAGGCGGCGAACCAGAAGTTCAGCACCGTGACTTTTCCCTTGAGGACGTCCGGGCTTACGGCCGTTCCGTCAAAGAGGGTTCCCTTGAGCGCCACAGGTGCACTGCGGTCAGCCTTGGCAAACTCGGTCACGGAGCCGTCGCCTGCAACGTAGTTCTTGTTGTCGCCTTTGCGCGCCTGTTCGGCAAGGGAATCCTCCTGGGCGCAGGCAGAGAGGCCCATGGTGAGCCCTGCCAGGAGGACTCCGCCGGCAGCGAGCGCACTGCGGCGCGTAAGGTTCTTCTTATCCATGATTCGCTTTCATGCCCCCGGGGTGCTCGCAGCACCAGGCAGCAGGACTGCCGCGGGCTCGCTGTACTCGACGCGGAGGATCTTGCCGTCTTCGTCAAACACCAACGACGTCAGTGACGTCAGGGTGCATTCACGCTTCCGGGGGTCATGGGCCAACGGCCGGCCCTCCGCGGACAGGCGGGTAGCCCAGATGGGCAGCTGGTGGCTGACGAGGATTGCTTCTGCTCCCTCACCACCCAGTTCGAGGGCCTTCAGGCGGGCATCCTGGACCGCGGCGATCACGCGGGCCGCCTGTTCCTTGTACGGTTCGCCCCAGGAAGGCCGCAGGGGGTTGCGGAAGTAGTACCAGTGCTTGGGCTTGAGGAACTCACTCTTGGTCGGGTGGAGTCCCTCGAAGTGGTTCTCCGCCTCGATGATGCGGGGGTCGGTAGTGATCTCCAGGCCAAGTGCTTCCGCCGTGGGCGCGGCAGTTTCCTGCGCGCGCGTCAATGGCGAGGCCACCAGATGGACGATCTTCGCGCCGTTTCCTGCACGCGCCATGAAGTGCTCGGCAAGCATGCGGGCCATATCCCTGCCCCGTTCAGAGAGGTGGAATTCGGGCAGCCGACCATACAGGACGCCATCGGGATTATGGACTTCGCCATGGCGGAGCAGATGGACAGTTGCGTGGGGCATGTTTACCAGTTTCTCAAAGATACGGAGCGATCTGAAATCTTCTACCGGTAGTAGAACTCAAAGTTTTCCAAAAATGTTCCGGTCAGGTGGAATAAAAGATGCATATGCATGTTTATACTTGATACGAAGCTCGGTTGACGCTTCAAGTAATCAGGTTCAGCCGGGTAAGCACCATCCCTTCCACCACACAGGAGCAGCACCATGATGACCCTCCCCGCCAACGTCACCACCGGCACTTGGACCCTCGACAACTCCCACAGCGAGATCGCTTTCACCGTGCGTCACGCCGGTATCAGCAAGGTTCGCGGCCAGTTCAAGGACGCATCCGCCACCCTGGAGGTCGGCGAAACGCTCACGGACTCCAAGGTGACCGCCACCATCCAGACCGCCAGCTTCGACTCCGGTGACGCCAACCGCGACGCCCACGTCAAGGGCGAGGACTTCTTCGACGTCGAGAAGTTCCCGGAGATGACCTTCGTCTCCCGCCACGTCAAGGCCAACGGAGACGGCTTCGACCTTGTGGGCGATCTCACCATCAAGGGTGTCACCAAGGAAGTTGCCATCGAGACCGAGTTCAACGGCGTGGCCGTCGATCCGTTCGGCAACACCCGCGCCGGCGTCTCCGGCGAAACCACCATCAGCCGCAAGGACTTCGGCCTCACCTGGAACGCGGTGCTCGAAGCCGGCGGCGTCCTGGTCAGCGACAAGGTTGCCATCAACCTCGAACTCGCCTTCATCGCACCGGCCGCTGCCTGATTTCCCCGCTTTTCCACGGAACGGCGTCTCCCCCTCACCACATCAGGTGAGCCCCGACGGGGCTGGGCGGAGGCGCCGTTCCCGCATGCTTGGAACTCACCGGGCTAATAGCAGGCTGACCTGCGCGTACTTACCAAAATCGTTGGTCCGGAATTTCCTATGTTTCGCACACCCTGCGGTCTAGAGTGATGCCATGAGTAACCCAGACGAAGCACCACAGCCACAGCAGCCCGGCGCCCAGCCTCCGCAGCCCGGCAATGTTCCTCCTGCGGGTTACCAGCCTCCGCAGGGCTACCAACCTCCCCAGGGCTACCAGCCGCCCCCGGGTTATCAGTCTCCGGGTCAACAGCCCCAGCCCGGCCAATATTCGCAGCCGGGCCAATATTCGCAGCCTGCTGCGGGGCAGCCCGGCGGGTTCCACTTCGAAATGCCCACCGACGGTCCCCGGAGCTTCAACGATGTCCTCCCCCAGGGTGGCTTCTCCGGCATGTTCAAGACCCAAGGCCTGCCCACCGAGCTGAAAGTGTCCTATTTCATCTGGGTGATCTCGGGCCTGGTGGGGTTGCTGTTCGGGCTGATCGGACTTTTCGCCATCATCGCGGCCTTTGCCTTCATTCCGGCCCTGGCAGCCGTAGCAGCACTGGTACTGCTCCTCGTGAGCCTTGCCGTGGCCGCAGCCCAAGTTGTGCTGGCCATGAAGATGAAGGAAGGCAAGGAATGGGCGCGCCTGGCGCTCACCGCCATTGCCGCCGTGTCACTGGTGCTCGCCATCTTCGGCTCCATCAACATGGGCGGTCCAAGCACCGGGCTGGGCAGCAACTGGTTCGGCTTCCTTGTCAGCGCCGTAGCCGTTGTCCTCATGTGGCTTCCCAACTCGCAACTTTGGTTCAAGGCAGTCAAAGGCACTGCCTGACCAAACCGATGCTCCGCCGTCGGGCCTTATGACCGGCGCCGGACTCCAGTTCCGCCGTCGGGCGTTGCTCAAGCGCGGAAGGCCGCGGCCCTTATGGGGGCCGCGGCCTTCATCACGAAGGCGTATCTCCCGCGGTTTTTGTACGCCCACATGATGATTTATCCACACGCGGGAAATTCCAGCGTGTGCTCGTCCCCACCGCCAAACGGTCGGGGTACGGTGGATTCAGAACCATGCTGGGGGCAGGGTATTTTGTGGACCCCGGTAGCCGTACCAGTAGTCGAACAAGCAAAGGAATGCCATGAGCAACCCTCCCTACCCGCCCTCGAACCCGGGCGACTCCGGCCCCGAGCAGCAGGGGTCCCAGCCCTCAACACCGCAGTACGGCCAGCAGTCCCAGCCGCAGGCGCCGCAGTACGGGCAGCCGGCTGCTCCGCAGTACGGGCAGCAAACGCCGCAGTACGGCCAGCAAGCCCCACAGTACGGCCAGCAGGCACCGCAGTACGGCCAGCAGGCTCCCCAGTACGGGCAGCAGGCTCCGCAGTACGGGCAGGACACCAACTGGCCCAGCCAGCAGCCAGGTCCCAGCGGCGTCCCCCAACTGGTCAACGTCTCCTTCTGGATGATCCTTGCCGCCGGCATCCTGACCCTGATCTCCATCCCCGTAACCATCGCCCTGCTGAACTCCAGCGAAGGCCAGTCCATGATTCAGGACGCCCTTGATGCGCAGGGCACCAGCGGAAGCGAAATCTCGGTGAGCAGCATCGTTGGCGTTGCCATCACGTTCGTGGTGATCATTTCGCTGATCATGGCCGGGCTGTATGCCTTGGTCGCCTTCAAGATCCGCAAGGGCAAGAACTGGGCCCGCATCCTGGGCACGGTCTTCGCCGCGATTTCGCTACTCGGCCTGACCCAGATCGGCGTGGGCACCATCACCATCCTCCTCGGCGTTGCCGCGATGGTGTTGCTTTACCTGCCGGCTACTGCTCCCTACTTCCGTAAGCAGCAGGCCTTCGGCAACCCGTACCAAAACCCTTACGGCCGCTAGGCCATCACTTCACGGTCATAAGCCGTGAACTTTCAACAACGGGCACGGACCCGGCTGGCTAAACGGCCTGGCCCGGAGTCTGTGCCCGTTGTGCGTGGTACGCCAGGATCTGCAGCTCGGTGGCCATGTCGACTTTCCGCAGGTTGACGTGCGGCGGGACCTGAAGGAGCACGGGCGCGAAGCTCAGGATGCTGCGGATCCCCGCGGCGATAACCCGGTCGCAGACTTGTTGGGCAACTGTCGCAGGGAGCGCCAACACCACCATGTTGGCGTGGGTCCGATCCAAAACGCGTTCCAGCTCGGCGGCGTCGCTGACCCGCAGCCAGCCCACCTCGTTGCCGATCACCATGGGGTCGGCGTCGAAAATGGCAACAACATCGAAGCCGCGGGACTCGAAGCCTCCATACCGGGCCAGTGCCTTGCCGAGGTTACCGGCACCAACAATCGCGACCTTCCAGTCGTGCGTCAGCCCCATGGCAGCGGCGATGTGGCGGCTGAGGTTCTGCACCTCGTAGCCCACTCCCCGGGTGCCGTAAGACCCCACGTAGGAGAGGTCCTTGCGGAGGGTGGAAGAGCTGACTCCGGAAGCCTCAGCCAAGGCCTCCGAAGAGACCCGCTCCACGCCTTCAGCCAGGAGCGAGTTCAGCGCGCGCAAGTAGAGGGTCATCCGGGCCACAGCCGCGGGCGGGATCTGCTTCGCGGCAGATTCGTGGTCCCCCGTTGTTGCTTCAGGGGACGGTTCCAGCGCAGTCACGGTTTTCTCCATTGCGTCACTTTGTTGTTCAACTCTATGGCCCCCGGTCACGCTCAACAAAAGCCGTTACCTCCCGGTAGCTGCCGCTCAGGCCGCCAGGGCCTTCTTGAGAATCCGCGTCAACCGCTGTTCGTCGATCGTCCAAAAATCCCGCTGCACGCCGTCCACCAGGACCACCGGGATCTCCTCTGCGTACTTCTGCTGCAGCTCAGGATCATCCTCGATCCGCTGCTCCGTCCACGCCACTCCGAGCCCGGAGGTCACGCGTTCGACGGCGGCGCGGGCCGCCGTACAGAGGTGGCAGTCAGCTTTGGTGAGGAGGACGACGTCGGGAGTAGCCATGCCTCCACGTTAACCCCACCCGACCCATCCCTCTCCCACATCCCAGCCCCACCCGACCATCCCTCTCCCACATCCCACCCACTTCCCACCATCCCTCTCTGGGGTTGCCCGCAAGTTGTGGACAGTCGGTCAGGCGGCTTGTGCCGGCTGAGG
>NZ_JAPDNV010000003.1:0-138814 GCF_026013155.1 Paenarthrobacter sp. PAE-2
AGGTCCTGACCCGGTACCGGATGCCCCGGCTGGCCTGCCTGGATCAGGGCACCGGCCTGCCCGTTCGCAAACCCGCACCACAACGCTACGAGCACGAGAACCCCGGGGACCTGATCCACGTGGACATCAAGAAGCTCGGGCGCATCCCGGACGGCGGTGGACACCGCGCCCTCGGACGGGCGAAGGGTCGACGCAACCGCAGGGCGGGAACCGGCTACGCCTACCTGCACCACGCGGTCGATGACCACTCCCGTTTGGCGTACTCCGAAATCCTCAATGACGAGACAAAAGAGACCGCATCCGCCTTCTGGCTGCGAGCCGTCGCATTCTTCGCCGCGCACGGAATTACCGTCAAAGCCGTGCTGACCGACAACGGATCGTGCTACCGCTCCCGGGCCTTCGCCGCGGCCCTGGGCCCGCACATCAAACACCGACGCACCCGGCCTTACCGGCCACAGACCAACGGCAAGGTAGAGCGCTTCAACCGCACCCTCGCCACCGAATGGGCCTACGCCCGCCCCTACGTTTCAGAAGCCGAGCGCGCTGCCACCTACCTGGACTGGCTCCACCACTACAATCAGCACAGAACCCATACCGGCATCGGAGGCAAAACCCCCATCAGCCGCGTTCACAACCTCCGTGGGAATTACATCTAGGGCGCCGGGCCATGCAAGGACTCACCCGGGCGGACGTCGCACTCCGCATCGACCATGGCCTGGACAACAGTGCACAACTACCAGCCAGTCGGAGTCTGCGCGCTATTATCAGGGCGAACGTCCTGACACTCTTCAATGGCCTGGTTTTTGCGGCCTTTGCGATGCTGCTCGTCCTGGGGCAATGGCAGGATGCACTCTTCGGGCTCGCCGCGATGGGAAACATCATCATCGGCGTGGTCCAGGAGTACCGGGCCAAACGGGCACTGGACCGTTTGGCCATCCTGCACAGTGCGCAGGCAACTGTGCTCCGGGACGGGACGGAACAAGTGATCCCGGGACGGGACCTCGTCAAGGATGACATTGTGGTTCTGGGCGCCGGGGACCAGCTGTCTGCCGACGCCGTCAGCCTTGGCCACGGCAGCCTCGACGTCGACGAATCACTCCTGACGGGCGAATCCGAACCCGTCCGGAAGAGTGCCGGCCAGGTCCTGCTGTCGGGTTCATTGGTGGTGTCCGGATCAGGGTTCGCCCGGATCACCACCGTGGGCCTTGAGACCTTCGCCCAACGCATCGCGACGGAAGCCAAACGCTTCTCGCTCGTGACCTCCGAAATCCGCTCCGGAATCAATAAGGTCCTGAAAGCCATCGCATGGCTTGTCCTTCCGTTGTCCGCATTGGTCCTCAATTCCCAAATGATCCAGCACGGCGGATGGAACGCGGCGCTCGCGTCCGGCGACTGGAAGGAAGGCGTGGTGCCGGCTGTGGCCAGCACCATCGCGATGATCCCCTTGGGCTTGGTCCTGCTGACCAGCGTGGCGTTCGCCGTCGGGGCGATCCGGCTGGTCAGGCTGCGGGTCATCGTCCAGGAACTGGCCGCCGTGGAGGTCTTGGCGAGGGTTGACGTCCTGTGCCTGGATAAGACCGGGACACTGACGGACGGCCGGATGGTTTTCGACGCAGTCCATCTGCTCGGACCGGAGGAAGAATTTCCGGATTGGCGGGACGCCTTGGAATGCTTCGGTGCCATCCAGCGTACAAACGCGACCGCCCGCGCCTTGAAGGCAGCCTTTCCGCCGCGAAGCGCCCAACCTCCCCTCGCCTCGGTACCTTTCGACCCTGCGCGGCGCTGGAGCTCCGTCACGCTCGCGGGTGCCTCAGGAGCGCCCCGGACGTGGCTCCTGGGCGCCCCCGGGGTTGTTCTTGGCACGGCTGAAGAGGCGCGTGGACGCGCTACCGCCTTGGCCTCCTCCGGCCTCCGGACCCTGGCTCTGGTACTGGCTGCAGGAAACGACGCCGGCGGTACCGGCGGGACTCCTTCTCCCGCCGGCGCTTCACCGGTGCTGCTCGTCACGTTTCGGGAATCGATACGGGAGGACGCCTCGGCCACGCTGGACTACTTCCGGCAACAGGGCGTGCAGATCAAGATCTTTTCCGGCGACGATCCCCGGACAGTGGGACTGCTGGCCGGGAGGTTCGGACTGGGTGGCCGCCCTGCCTGTGACGCCACAACACTCCCCGCGGATCCTGAAGCCCTGGCATCCTGTGTCCAGGACAATGACGTGTTTGGCCGGGTAGGCCCCCACCAGAAGAAGGACCTGATCCAGGCCCTTCAAAGGAAAGGCCACACCGTTGCCATGACCGGTGACGGCGTCAATGACATCCCCGCACTCAAGGTTGCCGACCTGGGCATCGCGATGGACACGGCCGCCCCGGCAACCAAAGCCGTGGCACGGCTGGTCCTGCTCGATGGACGCTTCAGCCGCCTGCCAGGCATTGTGGCCGAAGGGCGCCGGGCCATCAACAACATGGAACGGGTATCGATGCTCTTCCTCAGCAAGACCGCCTACGCCACGGTCCTGGCCGTGGCCTGCGGATTGTTGCTGCAGCCGTATCCTTTCCTCCCCCGCCAGCTGTCCGCCGTCGATGGCCTGACCATTGGATTGCCGGCGTTCTTCCTGGCCCTCCTGCCCAGCAGCCGTCGCTACGTCCCGGGCTTTCTGAAGCGTTCCCTGTCCTTCGCGATACCGGCAGGAGTCATCACGGCCACTGCCATTCTTGGGGTCAACACCTATGCGTCCCTCAGCGGCGATCACAGTGTCCTGACAAGCCGTTCGGCCACCACCATCACCTTGACCATCATCGGATCGTGGATCCTGGCTGTGACTTCCCGGCCCCTGAACGCAACGAAGGTACCGGTTCTGGCGGGATGCTATGTGGGGATGGCAGCGGTGATGGGCCTTGATTTCCTCCGCGGGTTCTTCCTGCTCGAATGGCCTCCACCTGACCTGCTGCTGGTCTCGGTGCTGACCGCGCTGGCGGCAAGTGCCGCCGTCGAGCTTGTGGGACGGTACGTTACCCGCGGCAACCACGGTGCGGACGTGACTTTCGCCTCTGGAAGGCGGGAAGGGTCCGTGCGAGCCTCCTGATATCCGACGACGAGGAAGAGTCATGCGTGCATGGTGGGTTGATGTGCCGGGGAAGATAGCGGACAGGCCTTTGAGGATGGGCGAACGCGAGGACCCGCGGCCCGGGCCGGGCGAGGTACTCCTGCGCGTGGATGTGTGCGGTGTCTGCCGCACCGATCTCCATCTCGCCGAGGGCGACCTTCCGCCCCGCCACGCCGGGGTGATCCCCGGCCACGAAGCCGTAGGCACGGTCGTGGAAAGTTTCAGCGGAGGCCGCTTCTCTCCCGGGGACAGAATCGGCGTCGCGTGGCTCGGCCAGACCTGTGGCCACTGCCCCTACTGCCGGCGCGGCCAGGAGAATCTCTGCTTGGCGCCTCGATTCACGGGGTGGGACCGTGACGGCGGCTTTGCCGACCATATGACGGTGAATGAGGACTTCGCCTATGCCTTGCCTGCGCGCTTCACCAACGAACAAGCGGCACCGCTCCTGTGCTCGGGGATCATTGGCTACAGGGCTCTGGAACGGGCTGCGCTACCGCCGGGAGGGAGGCTGGGCATCTATGGCTTCGGTGGGTCCGCCCACTTGACGGCCCAAATCGCCATCAGCAAAGGCGCGTCCGTCTACGTCATGACCCGATCGGCACAAGCCCGGGACCTGGCCCTCAGCCTCGGAGCGGTTTATGCCGGCGACGCCTACGATGCTCCGCCGGTCCCCCTGGACTCAGCCATTCTTTTTGCTCCCGTGGGCGAACTGGTTCCGGTGGGCCTGCGGGCGTTGGATCGCGGCGGAACCTTGGCCATTGCCGGCATCCACCTCACGGACATCCCGTCCCTCAATTACCAGAACGAACTCTTCTATGAACGGCAGATCCGCAGCGTCACCGCCAACACCCGGGCCGACGGCACCGCTTTCCTGGCCCTGGCCGCGGAGATCGGCCTGGCCCCTACCGTCACCACCTACGACTTCACGGACGCGGACCGTGCGCTGGAGGATCTGGCCAACGACCACATCACCGGCGCTGCCGTGCTGAAGATGCGCTGACAGATGCGCTGACAGATCCACCGACGCCGGTTCCGGTCCGGCGCCTGGGGGGACGATCCGGCGTGTGGGGGCCAGGGGCAACGTCAGGTGTGAGTCTCAGTGTCCTCTCCACCCAGCCGGCGCTCCAGCTTTTCTTCCGCGGCCTCCCGGCGTTTGCCGATGCGGAGCATCCTTTGGACCAGGGGGCTGCCTTGGAGCGGGAGACCCGTTAGCCTCTTGCGGGAACGCCCTTTTCCCTGGCCGTCGTTGGGCCGTTGGGGCTCTGACTCCGGGTTGACCCGTCCACCCATCACTGACTCCTCCCTGCACCCGGCAATTCCGCGGGCATATCCCCATCCTGCAGCAGTCCCCGGCGCAGGGTAAGGGCCGGAAGACCCCGGCGGGGGCGGGGACTTTGGACTCTGGAAGCCGCGCTGCCGAAGCGAAAAGCTGGTACTGCCGGGAAAGGTTCCGCGGCGGATAAGAGATGGAGGCTGGCATGACCGAGCTGACGAAATGGCTTGATGCGCGTCGCTCACCGATGGAGCTTATCGAGAGATTGTTCGACGGCGACAGCACCGCCGGGGGGATCAAAGTGGAGGAAGTGGTTGACGGGAATACGTTGGTGATCCGTGCCGAACTTCCCGGCATCGACCCGGAAAAGGACGCGGAGATCACCGTCTCCGACGGCGGCCTGACCATCCGGGCCGAACGCCAGGAAAAGAAGGAGCACAAGGAGAAGGACAGCTACCGCTCGGAGTTCCGGTACGGCTCCTTTGTCCGCCGCATACCTTTGCCGGACGGCGTGAAGGAAGGCGACGTGACCGCTTCCTACAAGGACGGCGTCCTCGAAGTACGGGCACCCATCCCGGAAAAGACAGCGACAGCTTCGCCCTCGAAGGTTCCCATCACCAGGAGTTGAGAACGTGCTACGGGCAGGTGCGGATGGGATGGCACCTGCCCGGCCTGTCGTCAGCCACCACTATCAGTACACCCATAGGGGTATACCATGGAGGGCAGCAACCCACCGATGGAGCACCCTCATGGAACTGAACCCCACCGAACTCACACCTGTAATCAACCGCCTCAAGCGCGCACAGGGGCAGCTCGCCGCCGTCACCCGCATGTTGGAAGAAGGCCGTGACTGCAAAGACGTCGTCACCCAGCTCGCCGCCGTTTCGAAGGCGCTGGACCGGGCCGGCTTCGCCATCATCGCCACGGGCCTGGAGCAGTGCATCATCCAGGAGGACCAAACGATGGACAGGAAAGAGCTGGAGAAGCTGTTCCTCTCCCTCGCCTGACGCCCGACGCCCGATAGTAGGGCAGCAGGGCAGGTCACCCGAACAGCATTTCGGCCTCCAAATACCGGTCCTCCGGGACCGTGTGCAGCTCACCAATCGCGGCAGCAAGGTCAACAGTGGTGATCTCCGTGCCCCGCGAGGAAACCATCACGCCCCACTCCCCCTTGGATGCTGCACGGACGGCCGCCATTCCCAACCGCGTTGCCAGGACCCTGTCGAATGCCGTGGGCGCCCCACCCCGTTGGATGTGCCCCAAGACCGTTGCCCTGCATTCGATTCCCGTCAGTTCCTGGAGCTGTTCCTCCAAGAGGTATCCGATCCCACCCAAGCGCGGACGGCCAAAGGTATCGAGTCCGCGCGGGAAGTAGGGAGCATCCTGGCCTGATGGAACGTAGGCCTCTGCCACCACCACCAGAGGTGCCCTGCCCCTGTTCCGGGCTGACAGGACCCACGCCGCTGCCTGCTCCAGGCTCACCCGGCGTTCCGGGATCAGGATGGCGTGCGCTCCGGCGGCCATGCCTGCATGAAGGGCAATCCAGCCGGCGTTGCGCCCCATGACCTCGGCAATCATGCACCTGTGGTGGGATTCGCCGGTGGTGCGCAGCCGATCGATCGCTTCGGTGGCCGTTTGCACGGCGGTGTCGAACCCGAAGGTGTAGTCCGTTGCGCTGAGGTCGTTATCGATGGTCTTGGGGACGCCGATGACTTTGATACCCGATTCGCCCAGGATCCGGGCAGCTGCGAGGGTGCCTTCTCCCCCCACCGCAATCAAGCCATCAACCTGGCCGCGCTCCAAGGATGCGATGACTGCCGGGGCTCCCCCGGACGTGATGGGGTTGGTCCGTGAGGTTCCCAGTATTGTTCCGCCCAGGCGCGAAAGGCCCCTGACCGATTCAAGGGTCAGGGGAACAGTGTTGTTGCTGAGCACACCGCTCCAACCGTCCAGGTAGCCCACGAAGTCATACTGCCCGGTCCGGACCCCGGCCAGGACTGCTCCCCGGATGACGGCATTGACGCCCGGGCAGTCGCCGCCGCTCGTCAGGATCCCCAACCTTCTCATCGCGATCCCGCCTGCAGCCTGAAACTCCGGCTCTCTCCTGCCGGCAGCATCAGTGTTTGGTCGCGGACCTGGATCCGGAGCGGAGGAGCGCTGCCGGGAGAGGACGTGACCCGGATCCGTTCTGTGGTCAGTTCGATGTCCAGCCAGTGTCCCTGGGTCTTCACCGTGAAGGACACGGAGTTGAGTCCGCGCGGCAAATTGGGGGTGAAGGTGATTCCTGAACGGCCAACCCGCAGCCCCGCGAAACTTCTTTGGATGACGTCCACCGTGCCCGCCATCGCACCCAGGTGGATACCGGCTTTGGTCGTTCCGTGCTGGGTGTCATCCAAGTCCGCGTCGAGTGCTTCGCGGTAGCTTTCCCAGGCGCGGTCAGGGTCCACGGCAGCCAGGACGGAGGCGTGCGCCACCCTGCTCAGTGTTGAGCCGTGCGCTGTCCTGGCGAGGTAGTACTCAACGGTCCGCGCCAGCTGTGCCTCGGTCATGCGGTAACCCAGTTGGTGGAGCATTGCGATGAGGCCGGAACCACCCAGCAGGTACGGCAACATGAGGACGTCCGCCTGCTTGGCGAGCTTATAGCGGTTGACGTCATCGCCTTCCGCCCCCAGGATCAGGTCCAGCCGCTCTATATTGTCGTACTCTTGCCGGTAGCCATCCCAGTCCAGCTCCCGCAAAAGATCGTAGCCTTCGAACTGGCTGATCAGGCCGTCTTTGTTGAACGGCACATACATGGCCCGGGAGAGCCTGCCCCAGTGTGCCCGCTCGCGTTTGCCGACACCCAGCCGTTCCAGCAGTTCCTGCTGTTCGTGGCCCGGGAACATTGAAGTGACTTCGGCCGCCTTGCCACAAACCCACGCCGCCATGACGTTCGTGTAAGCGTTGTCGTCCAGGCCGGGAACATCCCGCCCGGGCAACCACGTGTGGTATTCATCCGGGCCCGCCACTCCGCGGATGTGGTAGCGGCGGTGACCGGGATCGTGGACGGCCAGGGAGGCAAAACAGCGTGCCACGTCAATGAGCAGCTCTGCGCCGTGTCCCAGCAACCACGGGACGTCGTTGCTGGATTCGAAGTACTGCCAGGCGTTGAACGCCACTGCGAGTCCGGCGTGGACCTGCAGGTGCGAATAATCCGGCACCCATTGCCCTGAGCGCGGGTTGTAAAGCCAATCCGGTGTTTCTTCCGTGCCGTCGCTGCCGCTCTGCCACGGAAACAGCGCACCGGACAAGCCCTTTGCGACGGCGGCCTGGCGGGCGGCGGGCAGCCGCCGCCAACGGTAGTCCAAGAGGGCTTTGGAAACCTCGGGCATGCGCGGGTTCAGGACCGGGAGGACAAACAGCTCGTCCCAAAACACGTGGCCGCGGTATCCCTCGCCGTGCAGTCCACGGGCGGGAACACCGACGTCGAGTTCGGCCGTGTGCGGAGTCAGGGTCTGCAAGAGGTGGAACAAGTGCAGGTTCAGCACCAACTGAACCTGCACGGGCGCATCAAGCTGCACCTTGAACGGCCGAAGGACACGCCGCCAGGATGCTTTGTGCCGGCGCAACAGTTCTTCGAAGTCGCCCCCGGAACCTGCCAACGCAGCGGCAGCGGACGTGGCTGCCGACGAGGCTGCCCGGTCCCTGGACGTCGAGATCGCAATGATCCGGTCCACTGTGACGGGGTTTTCCTCCGAGGACCGGACCTGGAAGCTCCGGAAGTGGAAACCCGCCCGGCTTTCGGTCACTCCGGTGGACCCGGAGACGTCAACTGCCGCCGCAATGGCCACGCGCACCTGGCTTTGGGTGGTCTCCACCTCCGCGGCCAGGACCGGGCCGGCGTCGCGGGATGGCGGTATGGTCCTGTCGATCAGATGGACCTGGGAACTCAGCGGGGGCTCGGGCAGGTTGCTGTTGCGGACCAGGCAATTGACCCCGGCGGTGATATCCAGGAGCCCGCTCCAGTCGCGGGGTGTGAGCCGTGTCCGGATAGCCAGGATGTGCCGGGTGTCCATGGACACGAACCTCGTTTCTTCCAGGTGGAGATGCCTCCCGTCCGGCGCTTCCAGCAGGAGATGCCGGGTCAGGACCGCCTTTTCCATATTGAGGACGCGGCGTTCATGGAGGATCTCCAGGCCGCCCCCGGACCACCACTGGGTGCCTTCCAGGCGCAGGTCCAGGGGCAGGCAGTCGGGCAGGTTGACCATGTGCTCTTCCGCGACGGTTCCCTCGCCAATCGTGGACCAAACCCTGTTATACACACCGGCCAGATACGTTCCGGCATAGCGGCCGGGCCTGCGGTTTTCACTGACGGCTCCCCGTATCCCCATGTATCCATTGCCGAGGGTGGTCAGGGCTTCGCGGTGGCCTTCGTGCTCAGGATCCATGCCTTCGTAGATCAGCAGCCACGGATCCCGCATCACGAGGCCCAGGTCCAGTTCGGCGAGGTTGTTGATCACCACGTCGGCACCGGCAGCTTCCAGCTCCGCCCGGTTGCCGTGCCGGTCAACGCCCACCACCAAGCCGAATCCGCCCCGGCTTGCGGCCAGCACCCCGGCGACGGCGTCTTCCACCACCACGGCGCGCCGCACGCCCACGTCCAGCCTGCGTGCGGCCTCCAGGAATGTATCGGGGGCCGGTTTGCCGGCCAGGCCATGCGACGCTGCCACCCGGCCATCGATGACCACCGAGAACGAGTCCAGCAGGTTGGCGGCGGCAAGGACGGGGGTCGCGTTACGGCTGGAGGTTACCAACGCGGTGGCGACACCGGCGTCCTTCAAGTTCTCCAGGAACCGTCCGGTGCCCGGAAAGATCTGCACGCCTCCTTCCTGCAGCCGTCTCAGGTACGCCTTGTTCTTCCAGGCCCCAAGCCCGACGGCGGTCCAGTCGCCGCCGGCGTCCTGCGGGGTTCCCGGCGGGATGTCCACTCCCCTGGATGCCATGAGCCCGATCAGCCCTTGTTCCCGGGGCTTGCCGTCCACCAAGGCGTAGTAGTCATCCGGTGTGAAGGGGGCCCGGCTTCCATCCTTCGGGTAGCGGGGATCATGAATGATGGCTTCGTACGCCTCTTTCCACGCCGCGAGGTGAACGAGGGCCGTATTTGTCACCACTCCATCCAGGTCAAGAATGACTGCGTCGTAAGGAGCTGCAGCCGCTGCTGCGGTGGGCGACTTTTTCATTGACCGCTACAGCCATCGGAACTCGGCGTCGGCGATCAATGGCAGAGTGCGGAGGAAGGTGTCGGGGTTGAGCGAGATCGAGTCGATGCCTTCACCCACCAGGAACTCAGCGAAGTCCGGGTGGTTGCTGGGCCCTTGGCCGCAGAGTCCGATCTTGATGCCCGCCTCGTGGGCTTCCCGGATTGCCTGGGCGATCATGGCCGTCACGGCCGGGTCCCGTTCGTCAAAGATTCCGGAGAGCTGCTCGGAATCCCTGTCAACGCCCAGGACCAGTTGGGTAAGGTCGTTGGATCCAATGGAGAAGCCGTCGAAGTACGTGGCGAACCGGGCGGCGAGGACCACATTGGAGGGTATCTCGCACATCATGTAGACCTGCAGGCCGTCCTGCCCACGGACCAAGCCGTTGCTTGCCATGGCTTCCAGCACGGTGCGGGCCTCCTGGACGGTTCGGCAGAACGGCACCATCACAATGACGTTCCTGAAGCCTGCCTTCTCCCGGACCCGTTTCAACGCACGGCATTCCAAAGCAAAAGCCTCCCGGTATTCGTCGCTGTAATAGCGGGACGCGCCGCGGAAGCCCAGCATGGGATTTTCCTCGGGACGCTCAAAGAACGTCCCGCCAATGAGGTGGCCGTATTCGTTGCTTTTGAAGTCGGAGAGTCGCACTATCACCGGCTTGGGGTGGAACGGGGCCGCAATTTTCGCGATTCCGGTGGCCAGGACGTCAACGAAGTACTCCTCGGGATCCGCGTGGTTTGCCCACAGGGACGTGATGGTTTCAGCTTCGGCACCGTCAGTGACCCTTTCCGGGTGGACCAGGGCCATCGGGTGGACGCGGATCAGGTTGTTGATGATGAATTCCATGCGGGCCAGTCCGACGCCGGCGGCCGGCAACCGCCACCACCGCATCGCTGCTGCCGGGCTGGCCATGTTGATCATGAGTTGGGTCCTAATGGCGGGCAGCGTCCCGGTGTCAACCTCCTCGACGTCGAACTTCAACGTCCCTTCGTAGACGCGGCCCTGTTCACCTTCGGCGCAGGAGAGGGTCACAGGGGCGCCCTGCTCCAGCGTCAGGGTTGCGTTTCCCGTACCGACCACCGCCGGCACGCCGAGTTCCCTGCTGACGATGGCCGCATGGCTGGTGGGACCGCCGTGATCGGTGACAATGCCGGCAGCCCGTTTCATGATGGGCACCCAGTCGGGATCCGTCACGCGGGTCACCAGGATGGAACCGTCGATGAAGTCCTCAAGGTCCCGGGCGTCCAGGATCCGCGACACTTTACCGGTGGTGATGGCATCTCCCACGGCCGCGCCGCGTGCCAGGACAGTTCCGCTTTCCTCGAGTTTGTACATCCGGAAGGACGTCAGCGGGCGTTGCGCCTGGACGGTCTCGGGCCGGGCCTGGACCATGAACAGTTCGCCCGTGATTCCGTCCTTGGCCCACTCCATGTCCATCGGCCGTCCGTAATGCTCTTCCACAGCGACAGCCCAGCGGGCCAGGAGGAGCACTTCAGCATCACTGAGGACCAGCGCCTTCCGCTCCGCCTCGCTCGTGTCCACCATTTGCGTTCCGGTGTCCCCGTCCTGCCCGTAAATGAGTTTGCGCTCTTTGGTCCCGACCTCCTGCTGGATGATCGGAACAAGGTCAGGATCGGCGAGCAAAGGCTTGAAAACCTGGTACTTGTCCGGGTTGATGGTTCCCTGGACCACGGTCTCTCCGAGTCCCCAGGCCGCGCTGATCACAGCGCACCGCGGAAAGCCCGATTCAGTGTCGATGGAGAACATCACCCCGGATGCGCCCAGGTCCGAGCGCACCATGCGCTGGACGCCCACTGACAAAGCAACATCCAAATGCTCAAACCCCTTGATTTCCCGGTAGCTGATGGCCCGGTCGGTAAAGAGGGAAGCAAAGCAGCGCTTGCAGGCGTCCAGAACCGCTGCGGATCCCGCCACGTTCAGGTAGGTTTCCTGCTGTCCGGCGAAACTGGCATCGGGAAGATCCTCCGCCGTCGCACTGCTTCGTACTGCCACGGCCACGTCCTGTCCGCCGCCACGACGGCAAAGTTCAGCGTAGCCGGCACTGATGGCTGCAGCGGTTTCAGGCGGGAACTCTGCCCCCAGAATGGCCTTCCGAATGCGGCTTCCGGCTTCCCTCAACGACGTCTTCCGCAGGCGGTAATCGTTGATGCAACCGGCAATCAAGGACTCCAGGCCATTGACGGCCAGGAACTGGCGGTACGCATCCGCCGTCGTTGCAAAGCCTTCGGGGACCCGGACGCCGGCAGCCTGCAAAGCCCGGGTCAACTCGCCAAGGGAGGCGTTCTTCCCCCCGATCCTTGGAATGTCGGCAAGACCGGCAGCGTCGAACCACAGGACATGGGTGTTGGCCAAGGCAGCCTTCGGTGCTGAATCCATGATTGGATTCTGCGCTGGCCCGCCACGATGCGGGAGGGTCTTTGTACCCGCCGCTTGAGGTGACTTTCGGCCCTGTTTTGGTTGTGCCCCATTGAGCATGCTGGAGGCACAAGCAGGAGGCCGACCATGGAACTTTCACATTTCGAGAAACAGGAACTGGACAAGATCGCGCGCGGGCTGGAAGAAGACGATCCACGACTTGCCACCCTCATGAGCCTTCAGGACCTCCGGGGACACCGCTGGAAGCGGACCCAACGAGGCTTGCTGGTGGCCCTGGGCGGCCTGGGGATCCTGTTGGCCAGCCTCCCTTTGGGCAGTCCCCCGCTCGGGGTGCTGGGTTTCATGATGATGGGCGGCGGCACCTACTGGGCAACACTGCTCATGGACGACAACCCTCTTCGACGCGCCCCGAAGAATGCGGGGAACCTCCCTAACACCCACGAGGAAATGCCATGAAAGCTGTAATCATGTACGACTCGGCCTACGGGAACACAAAGTCCGTGGCTGAAGCAATAGCAGCGGGGTTGGAGAACAGCCGGACTGTCCCGGTGTCGCAATTCCGCAGCAGCGACGTCTCGGTCGGGGACCTGCTGGTGGTCGGCAGTCCGATCAACGGCTGGCGCCCTACCGAAGCCGTCACCAAGGCCCTGGACGCAGCCGGAGCGGACGGCCTGGCCGGCGTGCTGGCGGCGGCCTTCGATACCAGGGTCAAATTGTTCATCCATGGCGATGCCGCCAAGAAGATCTCCCACGGACTGCAGAAAGCCGGGGCCACGATCGTGGCCCAGCCCATGCCCTTCTACGTCAAAGGCACGGAAGGGCCGCTGCTGGAGGGCGAGATCAAACGGGCCTTCTCCTGGAGCCATGAACTGGCGGCTTCGGTGAAAGCCCTCGCGTCAAGGAAGGGCACATCATGAGCAGCCGTCTTGATCCCAGCAAAATCATCGTCGGCGTCGACGGTTCCGCCGCGTCCAAGCAGGCCCTTCGCGAAGGGCAACGCCTGGCGCTCGCGCTTAACGCCCCGCTCGAAGCGTGGGGCTGCTGGGAACTTCCCTTGGGCTACGAGGGCTACCTTGCCATGGGAATTGACGGTTTTGCCCACACGGCAGAGGAAAACGTCAAAGAAACCCTCAATGAAGTCTTTGGTCCGGAGTTGCCCAAGAATGTCAGTACGCGGCTGGTCCAAGGCTCCGCCCGGGCCGCCCTGGTGGAAGGCAGCAGGCACGCCGCCCTCCTGGTTGTCGGACGGCGGGGGCACGGTGGCTTCGGCGGGCTGCTTTTGGGTTCGGTCAGTTCCGCGGTGGTAGCCCATGCACACTGCCCGGTCGTCGTGGTCCACACACCATAGGCATCGCGTGGGAACAGAGGTCGGAACAAGGCAGGCCCGTCAGATGGAAGCACACCACATCCTTCCCCCGCCGTCGCAGGAGTCCGCGCACCTGGCGAACCCTCCTGCCGCCGTCGAGTGTTCTGCCTTGAGTAAAGCGTTCGGCCGCCACGTGGCGCTGGACGCCATCGACCTGCATGTCCCTCCGGGTTCCATCTTCGGACTCGTCGGGCCCAATGGGGCAGGGAAGACCACGCTCCTGCGCATCCTCACAGGGCTGTCCCGGGCGTCGGCCGGATCCGTGCACCTGTTGGGCCGGGAACTTCGCGCCGATGACCCGTACGTGCGTCGGGATATCGGGTACCTTCCGGACGTTCCCGCGTTCTACGACTGGATGACGTCCACCCAGGCCCTTCGGCTGGCCGGCCGGTTATCCGGCCTCGACGGAGCCGGGCTCAGCGGGCGCATCCGCGACACGTTGCAGCTCGTCCGGCTCGAAGCGGGCAAACAGCGCATCGGCAAGTACTCGCGCGGCATGCGCCAGCGGCTCGGTGTTGCGCAGGCTTTGATCAACGCACCAAAGCTGCTGCTGCTGGACGAGCCCACCAGTGCGCTTGACCCCGCGGGCAGGAAGGAACTGCTCGATTTCCTTGTGACCTTGCGGGGCCGGACCACGGTCTTCTTCTCCACGCACATACTCAGTGACGTCGAGCGGGTTTGCGACCACGTTGCTGTCCTGGACAAAGGGAAGGTCCTGTCCCAGTCCACCATGGAGGAACTCCGTGCCCGGCACGGCCAACAAACCATCGCCGTGGAAGTCACGGACGGTGCGGAGCAGTTGGCCCACCAGATCGCCCAAGCCCCTTGGGCGTTGTCAGTGCGGCCGGGCCCGGGCGGCGAAATCATGGTCCGGGCCACCGACCCTGCTGCTGCCCAACGTGGAATTCCTTCGCTCGTGGCGAGCGCGGCCATTGGCCTGGTCCGCCTGGACAGCGCCGAGCTCAGCCTGGAAGACGTGTTCCTTGAGCTGACGGGAGAACCAGCGCAGTGAAAACCTTCCCGGCCCTCGCCGCCAAAGAAGCACAGGAGATCGTCCACACGTGGCGGATCTGGGTTCTTCCCGCGATCATCCTGGTCTTCGCGGTGAGTGGCCCACCCCTGGCGAAGATCACCCCCGAACTCCTCGCGTCCCTCACGCCACCTGGCCAACAATCCCTGGTTTTGCCGCCGGCGACGTTCGCCGATGCCTACGGCCAATGGGTCAAGAACCTGTCCCAACTGGTCCTTTTCGCCATCATCATCATGTACGGCGGGATCGTCTCCACCGAGGTGCGCGACGGTACGGCCGCCTTCGTTCTGACCAAGCCCGTGCGACGCGCCACCTTCATCACCGCCAAGGCCGTTGTCCATGCACTTTTCATCGCGGTCGTGTTCGCGGCAGGAACCACCATCACGTGGATCACCACGGGTGTGGTGTTCGGCACGGCACCGGCTGCGCAGTTGTGGGGTCCGGCCGCCATGCTCTGCCTGTTCGCGCTGCTCCTGCTGGCGTTCATGGAGTTCTTCTCGGTGGTCATTCCCGCCCCGGCCGGGGCAGCCGGTGCAGGCCTGGGACTGTACGCCCTGTTGGCGGTGGGCGGGGCGTGGGACCCCCTGTTCAGGTTCTCGCCGGCCGGCATGCCCGGGATCGCGGCGAGCGTGGCCGCCGGCCAAAGCCATCCCGGAGCGGTGTGGCCCGTGGTGACGACGCTGATTGCGGCCGGGGCGGCGGTTGCAGTGACCGTGTTCATTTTCCAGCGGAAGGAGTTGCAGCCATGAAGCGACCAGGCGCAATCGTGATGCTCACAGTGGGAATCGTGCTCTCCCTCATCGGCTTCACCCTCGCCTCCGCCGGTGCTGCGGCGGCCTGGCTGGGCGCCGCACAGCGCGACGGCGGTTACTTCACGTCCCGGACGGAACGCTTCACTGTCCCGTCCTTCGCCTTGGTTTCGCCCCATCTGGACGCTGTTGGTGAGGGAACCCCCGAAAGGCTCCCCTTCGACGTCGGAACCCTGCGGCTACGGGCGACGGCCGCGGATCCGGAGCAAGACATCTTCATCGGGATCGCTCCCCGGGAAGACGTGGACCGCTACCTTGCCGGAGTGCATTACACCGAGTTGCAGGAAGTGAAGTTCAATCCCTTCCGGCCCGTCTACCGGGACGTTTCCGGACTGTCCAGCCCGGCCCCTGCGGGCAGCCAGGACATCTGGGTTGCTTCCGCATCGGGCCAAGGCCTGCAGGAACTAACGTGGAAGATCACACCCGGCACCTGGACGGTAGTTATCATGAACGCCGACGCGGCCCAAGGTGTCTCCGTGGACCTGCAGGCAGGTTTCAGGTCCGAGCTCATCAGGCCCGCAGCAACCGGCCTGCTGGTTGCCGGCGGACTGGCCCTGGTGGTCGGCTTGCCACTGCTGGTCATCGGCGCGGTGGGCCTGGGGCGTCGGGGGACGCCCGGGCCGCCACCACCGGCAGGGCCCGCGGGCCGCGGCCCCGCACCGGCCACTGTACCCGGTGGGTCGCCGCCGGCCATCACGTGGGACCAAGCCCATCCCGTCAGGCTGACAGGCCATGTGGACACCGGCCTCTCCCGCGGGTTGTGGCTCGTCAAATGGCTGCTGGCCATTCCGCACTTCTTCGTGTTGTTCTTCCTGTGGTTCGCTTTTGCCGTCACAACAGTTGTGGCGTGGTTCGCCATCCTCTTCACCGGCCGGTACCCGCAGTCGCTCTTCCACTTCAACGTCGGTGTGCTGCGTTGGACATGGCGCGTCGCGTTCTACGCCTATGCGGCAGGAGGAACGGACAAGTATCCGCCCTTCACCCTCGAGCAGGCCGACTACCCCGCCACCCTGGACGTCCAGTACCCGCACCGGCTCTCGCGTGGCCTGGTCCTGGTGAAATCGTGGCTGCTGCTGATCCCGCACTGGCTCGTCATCGGAGCCGTCACCGGTAGTGCGACGTGGGCCTGGCGCACCCAGGACGGCCCGGCAGGGGTGGTCACCGAACGCGGCGGCGGGTTGTCCCTGTTGGCCATTCTGGTGCTTATCGCCCTGGTGATCCTGCTCTTTTCCGGACGCTATCCGCGGCCCCTTTTCGCCTTCATCATGGGGATCAACCGCTGGGCTTACCGCGTCGTGGTTTACGGCGCCCTCATGAGGGACGAATACCCGCCGTTCCGCCTGGACCAAGGACCTGACGAACCCGATGCAGCGGACCCCCGGGACATGGACCCCCGGGACACGGACCCCCGCCCGGCCGGCCACCAGGGTCTGCCGGCCGAGCGGCCCGGAAGGCCTGACGGTGGCGGCGACCGGAGCTGAGTCACCACGCCCGGAGCGGGGACTCAGGGCACGACGCCGGGTGGTCGCCGTCGTGCTGGCAGCGACCGTGATCCTCCTGGCGGCCGCCGTCACGATCACGCTCCTGGTGGCGGGGCCCGGCGGGACGCCGTCGGCGACCACGTCCTCGGGTTCCCTGGCCCCGACCCCCGGCACCACCGGCGTCGTGTCTCCCTCCCCCACCGCTGATACAGGACCCACAGCGGACACGGAACCCACGGCAACGACCGGTGGAACGACGCCACTCCCCCCGGAACCCGGCCCCACCGCTAGCAGCCCCGCGCAGCCCCCGACTCCCGGTGCAACAGCCGCGCCGCCCATTCCGCCGGGGCTGCTGGGGCAGGACCTGACCATCATCCCGGGGGCCGGGAACAACATCGCCCTGACATTCGACGCCGGCGCGAACGCCGCGGGGCTGGACAGCATCCTGGCAACGCTGGCAAACAGGCAGGTGGCCGGAACATTCTTCCTGACCGGGGCCTGGGCCGCGTCCAACCCATCCGGCGTGGCACGGATCGTGGCGTCCGGGCATCGGGTGGGAAACCACTCCATGACCCACCCCGCAATGACCCGGCTCCCGGAGCCGGCCATCGCCGCGGAAATCCGGGATGCCGAAGCGGCGATAACCGCTGCCGGAGGCGACCCCCGGCCTTTGTTCCGCTTCCCGTTCGGAGACCGGGATGAGCGGACCATCAACGCGGTCAACTCTTTGGGCTATGTCCCTGTCCGCTGGACCGTGGACACCTTGGGGTGGAAAGGCACCAGTGGCGGCATGTCCCGGAGCGGGGTGGCAGAGCGGGTCCTGGGCAACCTGCAACCCGGCGGAATCATCCTCATGCACCTCGGTTCGAATCCCGACGACGGCAGCACCCTCGACGCCGACGCATTGGCTGACGTCATTGACGGCATCCGGGCCGCCGGGTACGGCTTTGTGACCCTCGACCGGCTGCTTGGCCCCTAGGCATACGGAATTCCGGCATGAACACCGCGTCCGATACGGCCCACCACAGCCTGGCTGCGCATGAAGTGGTCCTCATCCTGGAGACGGACGCCCTAAAGGGGTTGAGTCCGCAGGAAGCCGCCACCCGCAAGGGCGTCTTCGGACCCAACGTGCTTCCCCGCCCGCAAGGCGCAGGATTCCTGCGGTCGCTGATCCACCAGGTCAACGACCCCCTCATCTACGTCTTGCTCGCAGCCGTGGCAGTCACCCTTCTGTTGGCTGAGTATGTGGACGCCCTGGTCATTTCGGTGGTCGTGATCGTGAACCTCGCCATCGGCCTGCTGCAGGAATCCAGGGCCGAGGCCGCCTTGGAAGCGCTGCGTTCACTGGTGCCCGCGGCCAGCACGGTCATTCGCGGTGGCGCAAAGATGGACGTGAGGTCCGAAGAACTTGTGCCCGGGGACCTGGTTTTCCTCGAAGCGGGAGACAAGGTGCCTGCGGACATCCGTTTGGTGCGCCTCGAAGGGCTGGAAGCCGATGAGTCAGCCCTCACCGGGGAGTCCGAGCCGGTGCCCAAAGACCAGATCGTCCTGCCCGTGACCACCCCCGTGGCTGATCGCCGCAACATGGTCTACAGCGGCACGCTGGTCTCCGCCGGCAGCGGGGCCGGGATCGTCGTTGCCACCGCAGGCGGCACTGAACTTGGCGAGATCCAGCGGCTGATGGGAGCAATCCGACGCCAGCCAACCCTGCTGACACGCAAACTGGGAGGTTTCAGCAAGGCTTTGACCGGGGTCATCCTGGGGCTGGCGGCAGTCACCTTCGTCTTTGGGGTGGCACGGGGCCAGCCGGCAGGTGAGATGTTTACCGCCGCCGTGGCCCTCGCGGTAGGCGCTGTCCCGGAAGGGCTGCCCGCCGCAGTATCGGTGACACTGGCTATCGGGGTCAGGCGGATGGCTGCGCGCCGTGCCGTTGTCAGGCGCTTGCCTGTTGTGGAGACCCTTGGCAGCACAACGGTGATCTGTTCGGACAAAACCGGAACATTCACCGAAAACCAGATGACAGTGGTGTCTGTGACCACGCCATCGGGGCACTACCACGTCTCAGGGACCGGCTACAGTCCGGAGGGAGCCATCACGACGGCGCAGGAAACACCGGGTGCTGCCCCTCCTGGTCCGGTGGCGGATCGCGACGCTGCCCTCTACTGGTGCCTGCTGGCCGGTGCCGTCAGCAACGACTCCGCCCTGTCCCGGGAGAGCGGACAGTCCCGCGGGAACGGGCAGTGGCGCGTGCGGGGTGATCCCACCGAAGCCGCAATGCTGGTGGCTGCACCCAAAGGAGGCATCGACACAAAGCTCTTCCTGGCGAGGAACGACGTCCTGCAGAGCCTGCCTTTCACGCACGAACGCCAATACTCGGCCAGCCACCACCGGAAGGGCACCTCGCCGGATCAGGGGATTCTCCTGGTCAAAGGAAGCCTGGAACGGATTCTCGGGCTGTGCACCGGCCGGATGGGCACCGACGGAAGCATCTCAGCCCTTGAACCGTCAAAAGCGTTCGGGGAGGCTGACCAGCTGGCGGGCCGGGGCTTGCGCATCATTGCCACCGCCGTGGGATTTACGCATGGCCAAGCTCCCCTGCAAGACACCGGGGCGGTGTCAGGGCTGGTCTTTACGGGGTTCCAGGCCATGCAGGATCCACCCAGGCCGGCGGCAGCGCGCGCAGTGCAGTCCTGCAAAGACGCCGGCATCGACGTCAAGATGATGACGGGCGACCATCCCCGCACAGCCGCTGCCATCGCCGCTGCTGTGGGACTGGACGGGAACTCCACTGTTGGCGGCCTGCTGACCGGAACCGACGTGGAGGGACTGACCGGGGATGAACTGAGCCGCGCCGTGAACACGGCGACGGTCTTTGCCCGGGTGACGCCGCAACAGAAACTCCGGCTCATCGGGCTCCTGCAGGACAGTGGCCACATCGTGGCGATGACGGGCGACGGCGTCAACGACGCACCCGCACTGCGGCAAGCGGACGTGGGTGTTGCGATGGGCGGATCCGGCACGGAAGTGGCCAAGGAAGCTGCCGACATCGTGCTCACGGACGACAATTTCGCCACCATCGAAGCGGCAGTGGAGGAAGGCCGCAACGTCCTGGACAACCTGTTCAAGTTCATCACGTGGACACTCCCCACCAACATGGCCGAGGGGCTGGTCATCCTCGTGGCCATCCTCATGGGATGGACTCTGCCGATCCTCCCAACCCAGATTCTGTGGATCAACATGACCACCGCCGTGGCTTTGGGCCTCATGCTGGCCTTTGAACCCAAAGAACCAGGCCTCATGTCCAGGCCACCGCGAGATCCTGACAGGCCGCTGTTCACCCGGCAGCTGGGCCTGCGTGTCCTCCTCGTTTCGGCCCTGTTGGTGGGTGGAACGTGGTGGACTTTCCAGGGCGAACTGGGGCGGGGAGCCTCTCTTCCCGAAGCCCGCACGGCCGCATTGAACCTGTTCGTGGCCTTCCAGATTCTCTACCTCTTCAGTTGCCGCTCACTCGGCCACCCGGCGTGGACCGTCAAGCCCTTCAGCAACCGCTGGCTGGCCGTCGGGGTTCTCCTGCAGGTTCTGGCCCAGGCCGCGATCACCTACCTCCCGGCGATGAACACGCTGTTCCATACCGCGCCACTGGACCTGCAATCCTGGCTTGCAGTCTTCCTGGCGGCCGCTGCGGCGTGGGGAGTAGTGGCGCTGGACAAACATTTCCGCCCCAACATCACCTAACGTCCGTCCCAACATCTGTAGGAGAGTCACATGGTCCGCATACTGCTTCTGATCGTGCTGGGCTTCGGGGCGCTGACCTCCCTGGCCGGAGGACTTGCCATGGCGCTCGGTTCCTGGCTGGGCCCCGAAAAACTCGGGCTGCCTGTTGAAGCGCAGGTGCCCCTTGAGTACCTCAATGGTTCACCCTTCAGCTCATTCGTGGTCCCAGGGCTCCTGCTGGCCCTCATTGTCGGTGGCCTGCATGTCGCTGCCTTCGTGGCCATGTTGCGACGCCACCGCCTGGCGGGCCTGTTGACGGCAGCAGCGGGCTACTCGATCCTGGTCTGGATCTTCGTCCAAATGATGCTGATCCCGTTCAGTGTGCTGCAGGCGGTCTATTTCGGCGCAGGACTTGCCGAGCTTGGCCTGTTGCTGCTGATGCTCAAGGTGGCCTCCCCGCTCCCCGGCCCCGTGACCGCGGGCAAGAAAGTCACCGGTCAGCGCGCCCAAGGGACTTTGGGCCCTGTCGGGTAATCCGGACCGCCCATAGGATCGCGGCATGAACGAGAAGAACCTAGTGCCTGATCCGGAAATACTGGAGCCCGACGATTGCTGGCGGCTGCTCACCGAGACCAACGTCGGGCGGCTTTCTGTCATCGTGAACGGCCATCCGGATATCTTCCCGGTGAGCTTCGTGGTGGACGGCCGCAGCGTGGTGTTCCGTACCGGTATGGGAACCAAACAGCAGGCCATCGAGGCGGACTCGGTGGTGGCACTCGAAGCCGATGCGGTGAGTGCCGAGTTCGGGCTTGCCTGGAGCGTCGTCATCAAGGGCCAGGCAACGCAGGCGGGCCCCTCCAGCCCCGGCCTCTCCGAGGCCCGCCGGGGCATGTTCCCCTGGCAGGGGGTCGGCAAGGAACTGCTGTACGTGATAGTTCCTGACTCCATCACCGGACGGCGTTTCGACCTGAGCGCAACCAACTCGTTCGACACTCCGCTCAACGAGGCCACCAGGGCAGGCCTGGAATAGGTTCCATGGTGACTGGCGGAACGACCACCACCATCACGGACAGAGTCCTGACCGTCAGTCACCTGGTCAAGAAATTCGGCGACGTCACCGCGGTCAACGACGTATCGTTTGAGATCCGCCCGGGTGAGACGTTCGGCCTCCTGGGGCCGAACGGTGCCGGGAAGACCACCATTATTTCCATGGTTGCCGGGCTTTTCCCTCCCGACGGCGGCAGCGTGGACGTTGCCGGCACCGCCATGTCCCCCTCAAGCGTGCAGGCCAAGCGGAACATCGGGCTGGTACCGCAGGAGCTTGCCATCTATCCGGACCTCAGCGCCCGGGAGAACCTGCACTTCTTCGGCAGGTTGCAAGGGCTGCGCGGTAAGGAGCGGGAGGCCCGGGTCACCGAAGTCCTGGATCTTCTAGGCTTGAGCGACCGTGCCAAGGAGCAAACCAAGAAGTTCTCGGGTGGCATGAAGCGGCGGCTGAACATCGGGATCGGACTGCTGCACCGTCCGCATCTGCTGATCCTGGACGAGCCGACGGTGGGCGTGGATCCGCAATCGCGCAATTCGATCCTGGATGCCGTGCATCGACTGTCCGCCGCGGGCACTGCCGTGCTGTACACCACCCATTACATGGAAGAGGCCCAACGCCTCTGCGACCGGATAGCCATCCTTGACCAGGGCAGCGTGCAGGCGGAAGGGACCAGCGACGAACTGATCACCCTGACCGGTGGAGCTGACCGTATCGACCTGGAAGGCACCGGGGATATGGCGGCAGCGGCCCAGGCCATCAGAGGGATACCAGGGGTTCAACGGATAAGCCCCGTGGGGACCTCAGGCTTGACCCTGACGGTTTCCGACGGGCCCCGCATTCTCGCCTCGATCGTGACCGGAGCCGCAACTGCCGGCATGCATGTCACGTCCGTCCAAGTGTCCAGGCCGGATCTCGAATCAGTTTTCCTCCATCTCACGGGGAAGGCACTCAGGGATTGACGTGAACGCACTCACGGCCCTGGTGGCCAACGACCTCAAGCAACGGCTCAGGGACAAATCAGTCCTGATCTTCGGCCTTTTGGTGCCCTTGGCATTGATGACCGTGCTCAACCTGGCTTTCGGGGGCTTAGGCGACGACGGTCCGGCCCTCAAGCCCGTGACCGTCACCGCCGGCGTCGAGGACGAAGGGCCGCTGGGCGATGTGGTCCTGGAATCCTTGGTTTCCTCGCCTGCCTTGGAGGTTTCCGTTCGGCGCGTGGCACCCGGCGACGTCTCCCGGAGCACCCTTGACGGCGGGAGTTCACTCGGCATTGTCATCCCGCAGGATTTCACCGAGTCACTGACAACCGGAAGAGCCGCTAGCCTCCAGCTCACAAGGGGCTCCAGCCCCTCACTGGAAACCGATGTGCTCATCTCCGTGGTCAAAGAGATCGTCAAGGAGCTCCATGCCGCTTCCCTCACCGGAGCGGCAGGCCGGATCGCCGGCCTCTCCCCTGCCGCAGCGAGCGACATCGCACGGTCGACGGCGGCTGCCCCACCGCTGATGGCGCTCAAGGAAGCCACAGCACCCACTGAGCAACTACCCCTCCGCGCCTCGCTCGTGGCCGGCCAAACCGGGTTGTTCCTGCTGTTCACGGTGGGTTTTGGCGTGGTGGGGCTGTTGGTGGAAAAGGAACAGGGAACGTTTGCCCGGATCAGGTCCGTTGCGGTCCCCCCATGGACCATCACGGCGTCCAAGGCCGTGGTCGGGTTCCTGCTGGGAGTAGCCGCCAGCACGGTCCTGCTCACCAGTGGCATGGTGTTCTTCGGGGTGGCCTTCGGTTCTCCGGTAGTGGTGGGATTGCTGGTCATTTCGGCTGCAGCAGCGGCCACCAGCCTGACCTTCATCGTGGTGCGGCTGGTCCGTTCGGCTGAACAAGCCAACGTAGCCCAGTCGATTATTGCCATGGTCCTGGGAATCGCAGGCGGCGCCTTCTTTCCCCTTCAATCCACGGGGTTCCTGGCAACGGTGCTGGAGTTGAATCCAGTGGCGGCCTTCATCCGCGGGCTGGGAATATCAGCCGGGGGCGGCGGAATCGGGGATGTCCTGGGACCCCTTGGCGTCATGTGGATCTTCGCCGCTGCCTGTACGCTCCTCTCCCGATTCATTCCCGATCGGAGCGCGGCGCAATGAACCCCGTGCTGGCCATTGCCGGTGTGGAGCTAAGGCGGTTCTTCCGGGATCGGTCCAACATCTTCTTCGTCTTCATTTTTCCCCTGATGCTGATCCTCCTGCTGGGAATCCAGTTCGGGGTGGGGTCCGCGGGACCAATAGTGGCTGTGGCAGGAGGCGAGGGCACGCCCCTGGCCCGCGACCTCACGGACCGGCTCAAAGCAGAAGGCCTCACCGTCCGCCCGGACACGGCGTCCGCGGTTCGCCGCGACGTAAGCCGCGGCAGCACTGACGTCGGACTTTTCATCAGCGAGCAGGCCGGGAAAGCCTATGACGACGCCGGACCGGTGGAACTTGAGGTTCTCGCCGCGCCCGATGCTTCAGGGCAGACCGCTTTGCAGGCTGTACGGGCAACAGTCCGGGACCTGGGCAGGACGCAGCTGCAATTACGGGCCCTCATGGACGGCGGCGTGACGGAGGACGCCGCGCGCTCGGCCCTGGCGCGTGCCAAAACCTCCACCGTTGAACCCACGGTGCAGGTGATGGAATCCGGCGGTGTCTCCTCGGAGTTCCGCGGCCTGGGCCGGTTCGACCTGGGCGCCGCCCAACAACTGCTGCTGTTTATTTTCCTCAGCTCCCTGACAGGCGCGGCCGCCCTGATCCAGGCGCGCCGCTACGGCGTGATCTCCCGCGCCTTGGCGGCGCCGGTGACCGCCGCCCGGACCATGACGGGACTGGCCTTGGGCAGATTCGCCATCGCAGGGGTCCAAGGCATCTACATCCTGCTGGGCACCGCCCTGCTGTTCGGCGTTGACTGGGGGAACCTGTGGCTCGCGATGCTGGTGGTCGGCGTCTTCAGCCTTGTGGCCGCGGCAGCCGCGATGGTGGTCGGCTCGATGCTGGACCACGACGGCGCCGCAACCGGTGTGGGCATAGGTTTGGGTCTGGTGGTGGCCGGCTTGGGCGGCTGCATGGTGCCGCCTGAGTTCTTTTCCGAACCGATGGCTGCGGTGTCACGCTTCACTCCGCACCGCTGGGCCTACGATGCCATCGCTGAGGTCCAGCGGCACGAAGCGGCCTTGCCGGACATCCTTCCGCACCTGGGAGTCCTGGCAGCGATGGCCGCGGGTCTGTTGGTCCTGGGAACCTGGCTGCTCCGGCGAAGCCTGGCCCGGGCGTTGTGAGCACCAGCGCCGCGGCACCGGGACTCCCTGAGGAAGCCCGTACTTTCTTCGCCGGTTCCCCGGCAGGGTTGGAGATCGGTGAAGCGGTGTTCGCCTGCATCCGCGACGTGGGCCCGTGTGAGGTCCGGGCGACAAAAAGCCAGATCGCTTTCCGGCATGGCCGGGGGTTTGCCTACCTGTGGCGGCCCGCCATGTACGTGACGTCGTCCGTGCCGGCAGTCCTGTCCCTGGCACTGCCCTACCGGCTAGCTTCGGCCAGGTTCAAGGAAGTCGTCCAACCAGCCGCGGGGCGATGGATGCATCATCTGGAACTGCCCACAGCGGAGTCCGTTGACACCGAGGTCCGGCACTGGCTCCGGCTGGCGTTCGAGGCAGCTTAGGGTCCTTTGGCCCTGCCGCCGGGAAGGCTGTGAGGCGATTCTGGTGTTATGGCTACCATCGAACCTCAGCCCCGGCCCATCACGTCCCCGGAGCAGCACACTGCAGTGGTCCGCGAGCGCGTGGCAATGACCGGACTTACCGACTTTTTCGGCCGGGCCTTCGGTGCCGTCATGGCAGCGGCGCAGGCCCAGCATGCAAGCCCCGTTGGCCCGCCTTTTGCCATGTATCACGGCATGCCGACGGACACCGTTGATGTGGAAGCCGGGTTTCCGATCACCCCCAACTTCACGGGTACCAGCGATGTGGCAGCCAGCAAACTGCCTGAGTCCGAAGCTTTCGAGGCCATCCATCGGGGCCCGTACGACACCCTCGAAAAAACCTACGCGCTCATCATTGAGCGAATGAGTGCAGAGGGCAAGACGCCTTCAGACACCATGTGGGAGTTCTACCTCAGCGATCCGGTCAGGGAACCGGACCCTGCCACGTGGCAAACGCGGGTGGTGTGGCCTGTAGCCCAGGACACTATGGGCCGGCAGGCACCCGCCTCGTGAGGTCCATGCATTCCTAACGCGGCAGGACGCGGCCGGGCGCGGCCGGGCGCGGCCGGGCGCGGCCGGACAGAAGAAAGAAGCATCGCCATGAGCACCACCAACCCAATCGTTGTGGCCGTCAAGGATTCTCCGCAAAGTGAAGCGGCCCTTGGGTGGGCCGCTTCACGGGCCCGCAAACACCATGTGCCGTTGGTCATCCTCCATGTGTTCGACGACCACTGGTCGTTGAACCCCGCTACGTGGAACAAACAGCTCCGGAAGGCCGGAGAGGAGCTGCTGGCATCGGCCGCCTCCCGGGTGAGCGGGCAATTCGGTATCGATGCCACCACCGAGCTGCTGACCGGCAGCGTCGCCGGCGCACTGGGCCATTACGGTCCGAACGTGGGGCTCGTGGTGGTCGGTTCCGGAAGTCCGCATCTTGGCGGCACCCTTACCGACAGGGCCCTGCAGATCGCAGGAGTTACACCGGCTCCTCTCGCAGTGGTCGGTACTGCTGACGCGGATGGCGGGAGCGGCATTGTGGTGGGCGCCGACGGCTCCGAACTTTCGCTGCGTGCGGTCGAGTTCGCCGCCGCGGAGGCGGACAGAGAAGGACAGGAACTCACCGTCCTCCACGCCTATCAGGCTCCGGACCCGGTCAGCGACGCGGGGCTGGCACCGGCCGAGCTCGCGGAACTGATGGATGAGCAGGAACGCGTCATCCTGTCCGAGACGGTTGCGGGCCTCCGCAGCACCTACCCGGACCTGGTTGTTCACAAAGTGCTCGAACCCGGCAAGGAAGCGGTCCGTGCCCTCACCGATGCGGCCGCAGGGGCCCGGATGCTGGTCATGGGCAGCCATGGCCGGGGCGGCTTCGCCCGCCTGGTCCTTGGCTCCACAACCCATGGTGTACTGACCCACCTTCCGTGCCCGACCGTCGTCGTACCTCCCAGCCAGGATGGCAGCTCCACGGATTCATAGGTCCTTTGTCCCTGTTGCACCGGCAGGCGGTAACTGATCATGGAGGGGACATTGTGGGCCACCGCTTTAATTCACCGCAGGAGTAGCCGTGACGGACGTACTGAGATATGAAGTTGGCGCCGGAACAGTGCTGGTGGAGGTTGAAGACGGCAGCTTCGGAGTGGACCACCCCGGGCGCAACGAACAAGGCATCCTGGATGTCGGCCGGCGCCTGGAAGACGCCCTCGCCAGCGTTCGGCCGGCCGCCACGGCTGCACTGGATTCGATGCAGGAGCTCGCTCCGGAAACCCTGGAAATCGAATTCGGCATCAAGCTCGCCGGCGACGCAGGAGCGCTCGTCGCCAAGTCAACCGCGGAAGGCCACTTCATTGTGCGGATGACCTGGAACCCGGCGGTCCAACACACCGGACACGAAGCGCCTGTGGACGTGCACTAAGCCTGGTACAGCGCCTCACAGGATGCCCTGGGTTGAGAGGGCACTCTGTGGGGCGCTACTATTTTTCCATCAAGGGGAGTACTCCCATTAGCGATTGATCCGTCATTACGGATGCAGCAATGCATCCCGGGTCATCGGTCCCGGTTCCATCCGGGCGGAGGAGACCTTGGCGCCTGTATCCGACGCCTACCCTTTGGAGCTCCCATGCAAGTCACACCCCTGATCTGGCTTATCACCATCGGCGTGACGATCCTCTTCTTCGTCTACGAGTTTTTTGCCCACGTGCGCAAACCCCACGAACCGGGCATCGCCGAATCCGCACGTTGGTCCGCGTTCTACATCATCCTGGCCGTCCTGTTCGGTGTTGGCATCGGCGTAGTTTCGGGCTGGACGTTCGGCGGCGAGTATTTCGCGGGTTATCTCACCGAGAAGGCCCTGTCGATCGACAACCTCTTCGTGTTCCTCATTGTGATGACCGGTTTCGCCGTACCGAAGATGTACCAGCAGAAAGTGCTGATGATCGGGATCATCATTGCTTTGGTTTTGCGGGGGGCGTTCATCGCCATCGGCGCCGGACTGATCGAGAATTTCTCGTGGATTTTCTACATTTTCGGCGCGCTCTTGCTTGTCCTGGCCTACCGCCAGGCGTTCGGCGGACATGAATCCAACCCGGCCAACGGCAAGTTCATGGGCCTGGTGCGCCGTGTCCTGCCCGTGACCAACGAGTACCACGGAGACCGGCTCACCGTGAAGAAGGACGGTACCCGCTTCATCACTCCGATGCTGCTGACGATCATCGCCATCGGCTTCGTAGACCTCATTTTTGCCGTCGATTCCATCCCCGCGATCTACGGCCTGACGAGTGAGGCGTACATCGTCTTTACGGCCAACGCCTTCGCGTTGATGGGCCTGCGGCAGCTGTTCTTCCTCATCGGCGGGTTGCTCGAACGCTTGGTCTACCTCGCCCAGGGGCTTGCCGTGATCCTTGCGTTCATCGGCGTGAAGCTCGTCTTCCACGCCCTGCACGTCAATGAGCTGCCCTTCATCAACGGTGGCGAGCCGCTCCTCTGGGTACCCGAGATCCCCATCGGATTCTCGCTGCTCTTCATCGGCAGCACCATCGCCGTCGCCACCCTGGCGAGCCTGCTCAAGACCCGCCGTACTGCGGAGCGGGACAACCCCCGGCTGCCGGACGGCGCGGCCGCAGCGGACGGGGTCACGGTGGGCGAGGCCCTTGAGTCTGCGGAGTACGACGGCGACCAGACGTCGAGCGGCGCGGCCGGCACGAAGTAAGTGAAGTACGGGACTGCTCTCGGCTGACGGCACCAGCCCGGCGACTAACGAGGGCCCCAGCGTACGAAGGTTCCAGCGATCAGCGAGTCCCTTAAGACCACTGGGCCCCAGCTACAGTCGGGGTGCCGCCGGGTTGTCATCAGCCCGGCGGCACCCCTTTTTGGCGTCCACATATGACACCGTCCGAGCGGTGAGCCTCCTCCACACAGTAGGTACTTGTCATTTGCATCACATGCGCATACGATTGCGCATACGAATGCTTCCCGATTTGATTCGGTTGCCCCTACCGCACGGAGGACATCATCGTGGATGTATCACAAGCCCAACTCACCTCACCCAAAGAAGAGGGGAACCTGGCGCCAGGCACCTATGCGCCTGCGCCCGCCGCCGAGCTGTCCGGCGTCTCCAAGATCTTTGGATCAACGGTCGCCGTCTCGAATGTTTCTTTCTCGCTGTTCACGGGCGAGGTACTGGCGCTCGTCGGAGAAAACGGCGCAGGCAAGAGCACCTGCGTCAAGATGCTCGGCGGCGTCTACCACCCCGATGCCGGCACGGTCCGCATCGCAGGCGAGGATGTTCACTTCGCCACTGCCATGGACGCACACCGCCACGGCGTGGCCGTCGTCCACCAACACCCGGGATTGTTCGGCGACCTGTCGATCGCGGAGAACGTCTTCGCCGGACAACCGCTGAAGACCCGTGCGGGCCTCCTCGACCACGCCGGGATGAAAGTCCAAGCACAGAAGGTCCTGCACACGCTGGGGCTTAACCGCGACGTCAGCATGCCAGTCGGTTCACTGCGGGTCTCAGAGCAGCAGCTCGTGGAAATTGCCCGTGCCTTGGTCTCCGAAGCCAAAGTCCTGATTTTGGACGAGCCCACTGCGTCCCTCACCACGGCAGAGGTCGACCGTCTCTTCGACGTGATCGACCGGCTGAAGGAACAGGGCGTTGCCATGATGTTCGTCGGTCATCGCCTGGAGGAAATCTTCCGGATCGCGGACCGTTTGACCGTCCTGCGTGATGGCGCCCTGGTGGAGACGGTCCGCGCCGCCGACATCACGGAGCGCGAAATCGTCAAACTCATGGTCGGCCGCGAACTCGGAGACCTCTACGAACGGTCGGCTGCAGTCTTGGGTGGCACGGTTCTTGAACTACAGGGACTGACGCACCAGGGCCAGTTTCACAATATCGACCTCACTGTCCGGGCCGGCGAGGTCGTGGGCATGGCCGGGCTCATCGGCAGCGGCCGCACGGAAGTCGCGCGGGCGGTCTTCGGCATCGAGCGGCCAACATCCGGGACAATCCTCCTGGACGGCCACAAGGTGTCGATCAAGTCCGCCGCCCACGCCATCGCAGAAGGCATTGCCTATGTTTCCGAGGACCGGCGCGGCCAGAGCATCGTGGAAGATTTCTCGATCCTGGACAACGCCACCCTGCCGGTCATTACCAAGACCACCCGCTGGGGGCTGATCAGCACCAAGGCCGAACTGGCCATGGTCCAGGGCCCCCTCCAGCGCATGAAGCTCAAATTCGCCGGCTATAGCCAGCCCATCGGCAACCTCTCAGGTGGAAACCAGCAAAAAGTTGTTCTCGCAAAATGGTTGGCCACCAACCCGCGGCTCCTGATCCTGGACGAGCCCACCCAGGGCATCGACGTCCAGGCCAAGGCCGAGGTGCACCGCATCATCCGCGAACTGGCAGCCCAAGGGATCGCCATCCTCATGATCTCCTCCGACATGCCCGAGCTCCTGGGCGCCTGCGACCGAATTTACGTTATGAAGCACGGCAACCTGGTCGCCGAGTTCGACCGCGAACATGCCAACCAGTACGACATCGGCCTGGCTGCCACGGGAGTCCACTCCTCCGCACGGAGCGGGGACACCCCAGCTGCTGGACTGACGGCAGCGGCGCAGAGCCAGGCAGCGGGGCAGGGCCGGGTTGCGACGCAGGGAACTACTACTGATACCCCGTCCACCCCTCCCCCGGCCACCCGCCCCCAGGAGCCGACGCCCCCTTCACGAAAGGGCGTCGGATGGTGGCTGAAACAAGCGCTTGGACGACGGGAGGTGGGACTGTTCCTGGCCCTTGCTGCCGTAGTGGCGCCCCTGAGCCTGTTGAACACCAACTTCTATTCCGGCGACAACCTGCACGATCTCGCGGACTATTCGGCGATGCTCGGAATCATCGGCATCGGACAGATGCTGGTGATCCTGACGCGGAACATCGATCTCTCCGTTGCCTCCACCCTTGGACTCGCTGCGTACGTCTCGGCCGCCACAATGCGGGCAGTACCTGACGCCCCGATCCTGTTGGGCATTGCAGTTGCCCTGCTGGTCGGCCTGCTGTGCGGCCTCGTGAACGGCCTTGTCATTGCCTACGGCGGAGTGCCGTCAATCGTTGTCACGCTTGGAACCCTGGCCCTCTATCGCGGGATCCTCAGCATCATTTCATCCGGTGACCGCGTGAAACCGGAACAGGTCCCCTCAGACTGGCTCGCCATGACCAAGTCGGAAATCCTCGGCATCTCTCCGGTCTTGTTGACCGCCGTCGTTGTTTTCGGTGCAGCAGGTTTCCTGCTGTGGTGGACCTCGAAAGGCAGGGAGACCTACTTCGCCGGATCCAATCCTGCGGGCGCAGAGCTGATCGGCATTCCGGCAAAGCGGCGAACCCTGAGCGCATTCACCATCTCCGGGCTGCTGGCCGGGGCAGTCGGAGCCATGTGGGCCTCGTACTACCCCTACGTTGACGGGCAAGTGGCCTTCGGACTGGAGACCGCCGTCATCGCCGGAGTGGTGGTCGGCGGAGTGGCCCTCCGTGGCGGTTCGGGAACAGTAGTCGGAGTCCTCATCGGCACCCTGGGCCTTCTGGCCATCCGAAAGGTCCTCACCATCGCAGGCGTCCCCGACCAGTACTTGCAGGCCGTCTACGGTGCGGCCATCATCGCGGCAGTCGCCGTCGACGTCATCCTCCATAACCGCCACAAGAAGGCGAAGGGAAACTGACATGTCCATCGCATCAACCGCAGCTCCCCTGCACCGCCTGCAAGCGCGGCTGCTGACCTGGGAAGGGCTCCTCGGGGCTTTCGCCATCCTCTTGATCCTCACGGCGGTCCTCACCACGCCCGGCTTCGCCGACGGTTACAACCTTGGATCGTCGGTGGCCCGCATGGCAGCCAAGGCACTCATGGTCCTGCCCCTGGTGTTCCTGATCATCGCCCGGGAGATCGACATCTCGGTGGCAAGCATCGCCGGACTGACCGGAATCACATTCGGCATGGTGATCCAGTCCGGAGGAAGCACGCCCGTGGCCGCAGTGGCCGCTTTAGCGGTGGGCCTGGCCTGCGGGGTCCTCAACGGTTTCCTTGTTGCCGTCCTCGGCCTCCCATCGCTGGTAGTCACACTGGGTACCCTGGCCCTGTTCCGCGGTCTGTGCTACGTCCTGGTGGGCGGCACTCCCATCAGCAACATGCCCCCGGAAATCATCTCTTTGGGCAACGATTCCATCCTCGGCACCTACATCCCGGCGGCAATCGTACCGTTCCTGTTGCTGGCCCCGGTCTTCTTCGTCGTGCTTCACAAGACCCCGTTCGGCCGTCGCGTCTTTGCCATCGGCGGCAACCCGGCCACCGCTTCCTATTCAGGAGTCAAGAACCGGAAGATCATCTTCGAGCTGTTCGTCACCTCGGGACTGGTGGCCGCCCTCGCCGGCATCATCCACGTGGGCATCACTTCATCAGCGTCTCCCGACGGCGCGCTGGGCTACGAGCTGGACGTCGTAACGGTCGTCTTCCTCGGCGGGATCAGCTTCCTGGGCGGAAAAGGCCGCATGACCGGCGTTTTCTGGGCCCTGGTAGTGGTCATCGCCATCCGGAGCATGCTCCAGCTACAAAACTTCGGCGCCTACGGCCAAGCGGCAGTGGTCGGCCTCGTCCTGATCCTCTCGCTGCTCATGGCCAACATCACCAATACCATCTCCTCAGCGCTGGCAGCCCGCAGAACCAGGGCCCAGAAGCTCGGTCCAGGCAGCGGGCAACCAGTTTCCCCACCCGTTCCATCCAGCAAATGACACACCTGCAAGCCCCAACAATCCCCAGGAGGACTTAAATGCGTACAACCACCAGGGCTGCCCTGTCCGGCGTAGCTGCCATCGGTTTGGCAAGCCTTGCCCTGACCGCCTGTACACCCGCCGGAGGCGGCGCCGCCAATGCCGGCGAGTGCACCCCCAAGGACAACATCACCGTGGGGTACATTCCCAAGCTCGGTGACGATCCCTACATGACCACAGTCCGGGACGGCGCCCAAAAAGCGGCGGCGGAACTGGGTGGCAGCAACAAGGTCGTCTACACCTCACCCAGCGAAGCGACCGGTGCAGCCCAGATTCCGTTCGTGCAGCAGCTGATCTCGCAGAAGGTGGATGTCATAGCCATCTCGGGCAGCGACCTCAATGGCGCAGCGGCCGAACTGAAAAAGGCGCAGGCCCAGGGCATCAAGGTCATCACCTTTGACTCGGATGTGGCGCCGGAAGCCCGGTCATTGTTCGTGAACCAGGCCAAGACTGAAGAACTGGGCACAGGGATGCTGGACAGCATGAGCGATCTGCTGGGCGGCCAGGGTGAATTTGCCATCCTGTCCTCCACCCAGACAGCCGTCAACCAGAATGCCTGGATCGCCGATATCAAGAAGCGGCTTGAGTCCGAGTCGAAGTTCAGCGGCATGAAACTCGTGGACGTCGTCTATGGCGAGGAGAAAGCGGACGTCAGCGCCAACCGCGCCAAGGAGCTGGTGACCACCCACCCGAACCTCAAGGGCATCATTGTCCCCGCCGGAATCTCCCTGCCCGCTGCCGCTACTGCCTTGGATGAGATTGGCGCGCTGGGCAAAGTGAAGCTCACGGGCCTCGCGCCCGCCTCCCTGATCAGGAAGCACATCGAAACAGGCAACGTCCAGGACATCTGGTGGAACGTCTCCGACCTCGGCTACCTGTCCTTCTACGCAGCCAAGGCCGTTGCCGGCTGCAGCGTCACGGGCAAGGCGGGCGAGACCTTCGACGCCGGAACCCTGGGCTCCTACACGGTGGGAGAACAGAACGTGGTGATCCTCGGACCAGCCAAGACCGTCACGCCGGCAAACGTCAGCGAATTCGCGTTCTAATCCCCCGGGCCGGTTGGTCCTGCCGGCCGGCCCGGCACTATCCATCGAGGAGTACTTTCCATGGAGCTGAGTAAGCAGCGGCCGTTTCCGGAGACCCTGGAGGCCGATGTTGGACTGCTGTCGCAGCGCATACTCGGCAGCTTGGTCCCCTGCCGCAGGTTCATTCTGGGCGTGTGCGGCGCACCCGGGGCAGGCAAGTCAACCCTCGCCGAACAACTGGCCGCAAAACTGGGCAGTGATACGGCCGTGGTGGTTCCCATGGACGGGTTCCACTTAGGCCACGAGGTCATCAAGGATTCGCCGAAGCTTGAACGAAAGGGTGCCATTGATACGTTCGATATCGGTGGGTTCCATTCCCTGCTGCAGCGGCTTCGTTCCCGGAACGAAGAGGTCGTCTACGCCCCCGCCTACCGGCGGGGACTGGAAGAGCCGATCGCCGCCTCGATCGCTGTGCCAAGGAGCGTCCCGGTGGTTATCACCGAAGGCAACTACCTCCTCGCTCCGGTTCCGCAGTGGCAGGATGCGCGGGCGTTGCTGGATGAAGTCTGGTACCTGGAGATCCCCCACGAGGTTCGGGTTGCGCGGCTCATCGACCGCCACGTCCACTTCGGCAAAGCCAGGTCCAAGGCCCTTGAATGGGTCCATGGTTCGGATGAATCAAATGCGGACTTCATCAGGACCACCATGGAGTCCGCCGACCTGATCATTCGTTTCGCGTGACGGTGGGACAGAGCGTCGTGATGGCGAACTACCGGCCGGATGGAACAATGGAGGCGGCGGAAGGAGAGCACATGGTGACCATGAGCGAAGTAGCCCGTGTGGCGGGCGTTTCACAAAGCACGGTTTCCCATGTGGTCAACAAGACCCGACGCATCGCCCCGGAGACGGAAAAGGCTGTCAAGGCGGCCATCGAAGCCACAGGCTACGTCAACGACGGGATCGCCAAGTCCCTCCGCACGGGCAAGACCAACTCCATCGGGCTGGCTATCTCCGCGATGTCCAACCCGTACTTCGGGGAGGTCGTCCACTCCATTGAGAAGCACCTGTCGGATCTTGGCTACAGCCTGGTGCTGGCCGACACCCACGACGATCCCGAGCGCGAATTGCGGGCTGTCCGGGACCTCCTGGCCCAACGGCCGGCAGGGATCATCCTTGCTCCCTCCGCCGACCCGCACGAGGCTTTGCGGCAAATCTCCCGCAGGGGCATCGCCACTGTCCTGCTGGACCGTGTACCGGAACAGCTGGATCCCACGCAGCCCATCGATGCCGTGGGGGTGGAGAACACCGAAGCGATGTCCCAGCTGGTGCAGCACCTTGCCGGGCGAGGACACCGCCGCATCGCACTGATCTCCGGACGCAGCGGGTTGCGGACATCCATAGAACGCACCGAAGGATACCTCCTGGGACTGGAACGATCCGGGATCCAGCCGGATGAGGACCTCATCCGCGATGGACACTCGGAAGCCGGTCCGGCAGCCCAGGCCATCAAAGAGCTCCTGGCACTGCCTTCGCCGCCAACCGCCTTGATTACCGCCAACAACCAAATGACCATCGGGGCCATGCGGGGCCTCAGGGAACTGGGCCTCCGTGTTCCGGCCGATATTGGGCTGGCAGCCTTCGACGACTTTGAATGGGCCGACCTTTTCGACCCCCGATTGACCGTCATGGCACAACCCGTGGAAGAACTCGGAACCCTGGCCGCCGAAATGCTGATCCAGCGGCTGGAACAACCCGAACTCAAACCGAGGGAAGTGCGCCTGGCGCCCCGGCTGATCGTCCGTGACTCCGGCGGCTCCCGTAACTAGCCCCCTCACCACCTCCTCCTAGAGCTCCCGGCACCCGCCGGGACACCGCGGAGTACTTCCGCACGTCCATTTTCACCAGCAGGCCATCACCGTGATGCCCCGCGCCCAAAATATCTGAAAGAACAGTTTCATGTCTCTTAGCCTTGCCGAATCCCTCTGCTCCATTTCGACCAACGCCCCGGCCCGGGACTGGCGTGCCGCCATCCGACTTGCCGGGGACGGACTGGTGAACGGGGGCGCCGCCACCGCCGAGTACACGGAGCAAATGATCACAGCCGTTGAAGAACACGGACCCTACATCGTCATTGCCCCCGGCATCGCCCTGGCCCATGCCCGGCCCTCGGACGCCGTCCTCCACGGCGGCATGAGCTGGGTCAGCCTCGAATCGCCGGTTGAGTTCGGCAACCCCCGGAATGATCCGGTCACTTTGGTCATCGGGCTCGCGGCCCTGGACCACACCGCCCACATCGAGGCGCTCAAGGCCATGGCCGGAGTCCTCGGAAACGACGCCATCAGGGCGCGGCTTAGTGAGGCACAGACCCCTGAAGACGTCCGTGCAATCCTCAGCCAGGCCACGGCCTAGGCCTTCACCCCACCACCAACAACCACCCGAAAGGCACCACACATGAAAATCGTTGCAGTTTGCGGCATGGGTATCGGCACATCGGTACTGCTGAAGATGAACGCAGAGAAGGTCCTCAACCAGTTGGGAATCGAGGCCGACGTCGAGGCCGCCGATATTGGAGTGGCCCGCGGCGCCGCCCAATCGGCAAACATCGTGCTCACATCCGATGAGCTCGCCGGCGAGCTGGGCGATGTCCCGGCCAAGGTCATCATCATCAACAACTTCTTCGACCTCGGCGAGATCACCGCCAAGATCTCCGACGCGGTCCAGTAGCCGGCTGCCCACACCAGGAAAGGAGCAACACCATGGAATGGCTCGTCGTCATCCTCAACTTCATCGGGCAGCAGGTCCTGAACGTGCCCGCCTACCTCATCGGCATCATCACCGCCCTGGGCCTGATCGCGCTGAGGCGCAATGCGGGGCAGGTCATCGGCGGAGGCCTCAAAGCCGCCGTCGGCTTCCTGATCCTCGGCGCCGGCGCAACCGTCGTCGTCGGGTCGCTCAAGCCGCTGGGCGAATTGATCCTGGCCGTCACGGGCGCCCAGGGCGTTATCCCCACCAACGAGGTCATCACCGCCATGGCCCAGGAACAGTTCGGGGCGCAAAGCGCCTACGTCCTGACGCTCGGCTTCATCTTCATGCTGGTCCTGGCAAGGTTCACCCCGCTCAAATATGTCTTCCTGACCGGACACCACATGGTGTTCATGGCAACCATGATCACGGTGGTCCTCTCTGTCGGTTTCGGGCAGGACAGCGGATGGCTGGTGGTCCTCATCGGCGCCATCCTTCTGGGCGTCATCATGGTCGTCATGCCGGCGTTCATCCACCCGTGGACCAAGAAGATCACCGGCAACGACGCGATTGCCATTGGCCATTTCGGATCCTTGGGTTACCTCGCTGCCGGAATTGCCGGAGCAGCAGTAGGCCGCCGCAGCAAATCCACTGAAGAAATCGAGTTCCCCCAAAGCCTGAAGTTCCTCCGCGATTCCATGGTGGCCACCTCGCTGTCCATGGTGCTGATCTACATGGTCTTCACGGTGTGGGGCCTGATCGCCCTTCCCCTGGAAACTGCCCTTACCATCTTTGGGTCCGCCGACGCCGGCGCGTTCGTCATGTCGGCCTTCGCCCAGGCCCTGCAGTTCGGAGTCGGCGTCGCGGTCATCCTCTACGGAGTCCGTACGGTCCTCGGCGAACTCGTTCCGGCCTTCCAAGGCATTGCGGACAAGGTGGTTCCCGGCGCCAAGGCCGCCCTGGACATCCCCATTGTCTTCCCGTACGGCGCCAACGCCGTCCTGATCGGATTCCTCTCATCCTTCACTGGGGGCCTCCTCGCGCTCGGCATCCTGGCAGCCTGGCTGAACCCCATGTTCGGCCTGGCCCTGATCCTGCCGGGCATGGTTCCGCACTTCTTCACCGGCGGCGGAGCCGGCGTCTACGGCAACGCCGTGGGCGGCCGCATGGGAGCCGTCGTGGGTGGCCTGGTCAACGGCATCATCATCACGCTCCTTCCCGCCGTCCTCCTCTTGGTGCTGGGCCAGTTCGGGTTGTCCAACAGCACGTTCGGCGACGCTGACTTCGGGTGGTTCGGAACACTCATCGGCGTGAGCCTCAAGGGTGGTACCGCACTCGGAGCGGTCCTGACCATCGTGATCGCCGCCGCCCTGGTGACCGCAGCCATCATCTTCCAGAAGAAGGTGGTGAACACGGGGTGGACTCCCGGGACTGCACGCGATTCGTGGCTGGCCGAGCTTGACGGGGCCAAGGACAACCAGAAGGCATGATGCCCGGACACCAGGCCAAACCCAATAACCGTTCAATCTTTGCTAGGACCCCCATGACCACAACACCCACGCAGCAACTGGCAGACGCCGGCGTTTCCATCTGGCTCGATGATCTCTCCCGCAGCCAACTACGGTCGGGCAATCTGCAGAAGCTCACGGACCACAGGAACGTCGTCGGCGTCACCACCAACCCTTCGATCTTCCAGGCCGCCATCACCTCCGGCACCGGCTACGACGACGCAATAGCGGCGCACGCAGCAGCCGGCGCCAGCGCCGAAGAGACTGTTATGGAGCTCACGACGTCGGACGTCGTGGAGGCGTGCGACCTCCTGGCTCCGATCGCCGCCGCCACTGATGGCGTGGACGGTCGGGTATCCATCGAAGTCGACCCCCGCTTGGCGTGGGACACCGAAGGCACGATCGCCGAAGCGAGGGAGCTGTACAAGAAGATCAACAGGAACAACGTCCTGATCAAGATCCCGGCAACCCTCGCCGGCCTTGAGGCCGTCAAGACTGTGCTGGCGGAGGGAATCAGCGTCAATGTGACACTGATCTTCTCCCTCGAGTGCTACCACGCAGTGGTCAACGCGTTTCACACCGGACTGGAACAAGCCCGGGACAACGGCCACGACCTCTCCACGATCCACTCCGTTGCATCATTCTTTGTCTCCCGGGTGGACACTGAAATCGACAAACGGCTCGAGTCCATCGGCTCGCCGCAGGCGCTGTCCCTCAAAGGACGTGCCGGTGTGGCCAACGCGCGTCTTGCCTACCAGGCCTACGTGGAATGGTTCTCCACCGAACGCTGGAAGGCCTTGGCCGACGCAGGCGCCCGAAGGCAGCGACCCCTCTGGGCCTCCACCGGCGTCAAGGACCCGGCGTATCCCGACACGCTCTACGTCACCGAACTTGTTGCCGCAGGCGTCGTGAACACCATGCCGGAGAAGACCCTCGAGGCAACCTTCGACCACGGCGTCATCACCGGGGACACACTCACCGGCAGGTATCACGAACCGCGCACTGTCTTCGGAGACCTCGAGGCGGCGGGCGTTTCCTACCACGACGTCGTAACGCACCTCGAGCGCGATGGCCTGGAAAAATTCGCCGCCAGCTGGAATGACCTCCTGGCCTCCACCCGATCCGCCCTCGACAAGGCACGTTCATGCTGAAGCCACTGGACACCGCACCCACCACCACCGCAACGCCCGACATCAACCACCATCAACGGATGTTGCCGCTGACCCGGACCATCAAGGGTGTTGGCGTGGCACCCGGACGCGTCGTCGCCGTGGTCAAGCACATGCCCTCGCCTGTGGCCGAACCGACGGAGCACGCCGGCATGCCACCCGGAACCACGGTGGAGTCGGAAGGAGAGCGGATCAGGGCTGCCGCCGCATCCGTACAGGGCCAGCTTCGGCTTCGTGCGGACACCACCGACGGCGACGCCAAGGAAGTCCTTCTGGCCACAGCACGGATGGCCACGGACCCCCTGCTCCTGAAGTCGGCGGTGGCCAGGCTCTCCCCCGCGAACCCGGGCGGTGCCCGCAGCGCCGAACGGGCGGTATGGGAAGCGGGCGCAGAGGTGGCCGAAACCCTGCAAGCCCTGGGCGGTTACATGGCCGAACGCGCAGCGGACGTCCTGGACGTGCGGGCACGAATCGTAGCCGGGCTCCAAGGCCTGGCGGCGCCCGGGATTCCCACATGCGAGGTCCCCTTCATCCTCGTCGCGCATGACCTCGCACCGGCAGACACCGCCACGTTGGATCCGGCCAAAATACTGGCGCTCATCACCTCCGGCGGAGGCCCGCAATCGCACACAGCCATCCTGGCCCGGGCACTTGGCTTGCCGGCGGTTGTTGCCGCCCCGGGCGTGGAGTCCATCCCCGAAGGCACGGTCGTCTACGTCGACGGTGCTGAGGGTACAGTGTGCACCAACCCGGACTGCGGGCTGCTGCAAGAGGCCGAACAATGGACCACCAAGGCAAACTCCCTGCCTGCGTTCGGCGGCAACAACACCCTGGCCGATGGCCTGCCGGTCCCGCTGCTCGCCAACGTGGGTCACGGAGCAGATGCCGGGGCGGCAGCCCGGGCGGGCGCCGAAGGCGTGGGACTCCTGAGGACGGAGTTCTGCTTCCTGGACCGGGACACCGAGCCGTCGTTCGACGAACAGGTCACTGCGTATGGTGCCGTCTTCGCGGCCTTCCCCGGCAGGAAGGTAGTGGTTCGAACATTGGATGCAGGGGCGGACAAGCCCTTGCCGTTCCTCAGTAACCTCGAAGAACCCAACCCGGCCTTGGGCGTCCGCGGCTACCGCACCGACGCCACCACTCCGGGCGTGCTTGAGCGTCAGCTCAGGGCCATCGCCGCCGCAGCAGCAGCCCACAGTTCCGACGTACAGGTCATGGCCCCCATGATTTCGACGGCGGAGGAGGCGCGCCGTTTTGCCTCACTGTGCGCTTCTGCCGGACTCAGGACGCCCGGAGTCATGGTCGAGGTGCCGTCGGCGGCCCTGACAGCGTCTGCCGTACTCCGGGAAGTCGCCTTCGCATCGCTGGGTACCAACGACCTCACCAGTACGCGATGGCAGCTGACCGGCAACTCGGTCCGCTAGCGACGCTCAACGACCCATGGCAGCCGGCGGTCCTGCAACTCATCCAGTTGGCTGCAGACGGCGCGGCGCAGGCAAGCGCCATGACGGGAGCACCCAAACCGGTAGGAGTCTGCGGCGAGGCAGCGGCGGACCCCGCCCTCGCCGTCGTGCTGGTTGGCCTCGGTGCCGCGTCACTGTCCATGAGCGCACGCGCGCTTCCCGCCGTCGGCGCAGTGCTTTCGACGGTGACCCTCGTCCAGGCCCGACGCATAGCCATGGAAGCCCTGGCGGCGCCGTCCGCGGCCGCAGCCCGCAAGGCTGCCCGCAACAGGCTCCCCGTCCTGGCGGAACTCGGGCTCTAAACCCTCGGAGAATCAACCAAAACCAGCGAAAGAAGGAAAACCATGCCCGAACGTACCGCCACCATTGCAGGCAGCGTCGGCCTGCACGCGCGGCCTGCCGCCATCTTTGTGGACGCCGTCGCCGAACTCGGCATCGATGTCACCATAGCCCGCCTCAGCACTCCCGATGATCAGGCCGATGCCGGCAGTATCCTGTCCCTCATGAGCCTGGGGGCGGCCCAAGGCGATGTAGTGGTCCTCCGCGCCGAGGGCGAAGGCGCGGACGCTGCCTTGGACAGCTTGGCGAGGATCCTCGAGACCGACCACGACGCCGAATAGATGACCCCTGCCGGGTCATGAAAAGTGGCCGGGATGCCAGTCGATGCCTGGCATCCCGGCCCAGCTGCGCAGGACGGTCCCTTGGCAGGGGAAAGTCAAAATGATCCCCCGGTCCGCCTTCCCCACTGTGATGTCTGGTGCCGGGGGTTGACGCAGCAGCCTTTGCCGGGTCCCGTTGGATTCCCGGAAACGGGTCAGCTATCCGCCTTGCCGAAACGAAGGTCCGAGTCCAGCAGCCCTGCCGCCAGCGCCGGCGCCAAACCCGGTGCCAGCGGAAGACGCGGGACCACCAAGCAGTGCCACAAGTGGTATACGTCTGCCTTGCCGGACCAGACCGTGGAGGCGACGTTGCCGTGCTCGTCCAATTCCTGCTTCCAGGAACCGTGCTCATAGTCGATGAACCAGTCCCGGGCGTGGTCCCAGATCCGCTCGTACCAGTCCGCGTAAGTCTGGTCGCCGGTGGCCATGTAGAGTGCTGCCGCGCCCCCAATGGCTTCTACGGGGACCCAGCGAATGCGGGAGGTGACAACCGGCTTGCCTTCCCAGTCCACGGAGTAGACAAACCCCGGGTTGCCATCGGGCTGCCAAGCGTCGCGGATGGCGGCGTCGAACAGGCCTTTGGCATCGTCCAGAAGCCAGTCCGGAACGCTGAGGCCGCGTGCCTCCAGCCCGGCACGGAGGTGGAGGAGCAAACGGGCCCACTCGACCCAGTGACCCGGGGTTCCGCCGTAGGCGCGGAACTGGCTAGCCCGATCGTCGGTGTTGTAGTCCGGAATCGGGTTCCATTCCGGGTCGAAGTGTTCAAAGACGCGGTAGTTGTTGTTGCGGGCGAACTGGTGGATCAGCACCTCGGCGATGTGGAGGGCGCGTTCGATCCAGCGGTTTTCGCCGGTCACGTCAGCGACTATGAGGTAGGCCTCAACGGAATGCATGCTGGCGTTTCCGCCCCGGTAGGCCTCGGTTTCCGTGAAGTCGCGGTTCCAGGAGTCGAAGCACATGTTGGATTCGTGATCCCAGAATTTCGAGTCGGCAATGCGCAAGGCTTCTTGGAGGAGCTCCTGCGCTCCCGGGCGGCCGGCTGCAACAGCGCTGGCGGCGGCCAGGAGGACGAACGACTGCTGGTAGCCGGATTTGGTGTCATCTACGGGACCGTTCTCATTCACCTCGGCGTACCAGCCGCCGAACTCCTCATCACGGAAGACCCCGTTGAGCGCGGCAATGCCGTGGTCCGCCAACGAGCCGGCTCCCGGGCGCCCCATCAGCGCGGCGATGGCAAAACTGTGCACCATGCGCGCCGTGATCCAGAGGTGGGTCGGCTTGCCGGCCTGAACCTTGCCGTAGTTGTCCAGCCAACCGAAACCGGTGGAGACCTTGGAACCGGCAGCGAAGTTGATGAGCCGGTCTGTTTCTGTTTCGAGCCAACGTGCGTGAGCGGCGCTGTTCAGCCACGTCATGTGCATCTCCTCAATAAGTTAGTGGCCACTGAGCGAGGGCCTGCTTCGATCTTAACGCTTGATGGTGGAAATCCACCAGAGAAAGTTTATTTTCCGACATTCAAAGGAGTGGGAAATCAACGCATGGGCACAGCCCATACCGGGAACGGGTCCGGACCAGGACCAGGCCCGGTGTTCGGAGCGTACGGAACGCAGCTCCTTATGTCAGCAAGCAACCCGATAGGCAGCCGTCACGCGGCTACTATCAGCCTCACTCCTGCCGCCTCCAACGCAGTCATGATCTCCGCAGGCGGTGGCGCATCCGTGACCAGGATGTCGACGGCGTCGAACGCTGCCAGGCGCGCCAGGGCGTAACGAAGCATTTTCTGATGCGTCGCAACCACCACGACTTGCTCCGCGGACGCCATCAAGGCGAGCTTTGTGGCACGTTCGACGTCCCGTTCGATATAGAAAGCCTCGTCATGGATCCCGCTGACCCCAATGAACGCTGTTTTGGCATGCAGGCCCTCGGCGGCGCTGACGGTGATCGCACCATTAAAGGCTTGGCTGTCGAGGAGCAGTTCTCCCCCAAGGCAGATGGTCCGGGCAGACGTCAGCTGCAGGCATCGCTGAATTGCGGGAGCCGAATGGGTGATGATCGTGCCCGTGAAGGTCGCGGGCAGTTCCTGCGCGATCTGGTACGTGGTTGTTCCTGCATCCAGGATGATCGCGTCGCGTTCGGCAATGAGATCCACGCATGCCCGGGCCACGCGCCGTTTCGCGGCAGCATCCTCCCGGGCGCGGGCGGCGAAGTCAGCGTTCTGGCCGTGCCCCTCGACGGCACTGACGCCGCCGTGGACCACCTTGACCAGCCCCATCTTGGAGAGTGCGCGCGTATCGCGGCGGATGGTCATATCCGACACGTCGAAAGTCCCCGCCAGGTCGGTGGTGGAAAGGAACCCCCGCCGCCCGAGCTCGTCCAGAATGGTCCGCTGACGTGGGGTCAGCGCGGCCTCTTCCCGTGTGACGCTCATGGCTCCTCCTCTCCTGCCCCGTAAACCGACGGTCGGCGCGGCAGAGTGTTGTAATTCCAACACAATCCTAGCTACTTCTGCACAGCAACACTCGGCGCGTGGAGCTCTACGGCGCGTCCTTCAATGATGGACTGCTCTGCAGCCAGGCCCATCCGCACCGACTGGAGGCCATCAGCCACCGTGACATCAACGGGCCCCTCCCCGAGGATGGCCTTGCGGTATCCGAGGTGTTCGTAATAGGTGGAGCCGTGATGCGCGCCCGCGGCCAGCACCGCTTCGTCCACGGGGACCTCATGCTTCTCCGGGCCCAGCGGGGAGCGGGGGCTGAATTCGACGGTGGCTTCCGTTTCGTCACCTTCGATCCAGTGATTGGCGGCGACTGGAATAAGGGTCTCGATCTTGGCAGCGTCACCCACAATCGAGATCCGCTCCTGGAACTTGGAGCCCTCGGCGAACATGGAGAGCTCCAGCATGGCCCGGCGCCCACCCTTGAAATCAACAATGACGTAGGCATTGTCCACCATGTCGGAGATCCGGCCGTCATAGACCTCATCCATGTGATTGACGTCGTGGCCGCCACTGGCGTAGATGCGGGTGGGCTCGTCCTGCAGGATCAAGCGCATGAGGTCGAAGAAGTGGCAGCACTTTTCCACCAAGGTCCCCCCGGTACGCTCCGCGAAGCGGTTCCAGGCATCCACCTTGTGCAGGAACGGGAAGCGGTGCTCGACGATCGAGAGCATGTGGATATTGCCAAGCTTGCCGCTGTGCGCGGCCTGGATGATCTCCTGAACGGGCGGCATATAGCGGTACTCCATCGCAACCCACACTGGAGCCGTGTAGGTGGCCGCGAGCTCTTCAAGCTCGTCCGCTTGCTCCGCACTGGTGCACACCGGCTTTTCCACCAGCACAGGCAGGTTTGTCCCGCTGGCGAAGATGTCCTTCAGGATCTCCAGGTGCGTGTCGTTTGGACTGGCGATCACAAGCGCATCAACCAGCCCTGAAGCCAACAAGTCCTTGTGGGCGGAGAAGGTCTGTACGTCGTAGCCGATTTCCCGCGCGGTTTCTTCCAGGGACGACGGCGTCGGGTCCGAAACCGCGGTAATAAGGCTTCCCGGGATCAAAGCCAGGTTTCGAACGTGTTCGCGCGCCATGTGGCCGGCACCGATGAGGCCATAGCGGATGGTCTGCGCTGCTTCTCCAGAGGGCAATGACATTGATCTGCTCCGTTTTCTCTGCGTTGAGTTCGTTGGGGGCGGGCGTTGCATCCCAAACATCACTATACAGAATGTGTTGTTTTTCACACATAGCGTGTGTATATTTTTTCACACCAGCCCAACTACAACGAGGTGGAACGTGCCCCAACTGTCATCCGAAACCCTGCTTTTCGTCGGGTGTGCCACATTGGACTCCATCGCCCTGGTGCAGCACTACCCTGCAGCCGACAGCCGGACCGTTGCCAGCGACTTCGCTACGGCAGGTGGCGGCCCCGCGGCCACAGCGGCCGTCGCCGCGGCCCGCGCAGGAGCCAGTGCAGCTTTCGCAGGAGTTGTTGGCGCCGACGAAGAGGGCGACCGCATCATCAGTGGCCTGGAAGCCGAGGGCGTTGACACCTCCGCGGTCATCCGGAACCCGGATGCCAGGACGGGCGCCAGCGTGATTGTGGTCAGCAAAGCCACCGAAAGCCGGGCAATCGTCACGCGGCCTGTTCCTCCTGTCCGCTTTCCCGAGGGCAGCCGGTTCCATGAACTTCTGGGAACAGCTTCCTGGGTCCACGTCGATCACTTGGGCTGGAGCGCCGTCGCACATGTGCCGGGCCTGCGCATCAGTGTCGACGCCGGGAACCCCATCCCCTCCTTCAGCCCGCAAGGCGTAGCACTGTATGTGCCGACGATCGAGCGGCTGCAGGCCGAATACGGCGACGGCCTTTCGCCCGAAGCGCTCCTGCAAAAAGCCGTCGACGACGGCGCCACCGCCGTCGTTGCGACAGCCGGCTCCGAGGGCGCCTGGGGACTTGAACAGGGCGGCGTGCCGTTCCACGTGCCGGCAACTCCCGCCGACATCGTCTCGACTCTGGGCGCCGGCGACGTCTACCACGGAGCCATCCTCGCGGCTGTCGCCGCAGGGCTTCCGCTCGCCGAAGCAGCTGCGTTCGCAGGACGCACCGCGTCCGCATCCTGCGCCGGACTGGACGGACGCTCCATGATTCCCCGCCAAACCATCACCCCAGTACTTACCTAAGTTCAACTCCCTAGCTGAAAGAAGCAGCCCATGAGCACTACCGACCTTTCCGCCCTCCAACGCCCCTCAGGCGCGTTCGCCATGCTCGCCGTTGACCAGCGCGAGGCGATGCGCAACATGTTCGCCGAGCACACGGACCAGCCCGTGACCGACGAGGACCTGCGGGACTTCAAGCTTGCGGCCGCACGAATCCTCACCCCCTATGCCTCCGGTGTCCTCATTGACCGCCAGTTCGCCCTGGACCAGGCCATCGAAGCAAAGGTGGTGGACCCCGGCTGCGGACTCATCGCTTCCGCCGACCACTTCGAGTCCGCACACGATGAACTGGTGGGCGAAGTAACCATCGACAAGCTGGTGGACCCCGGGAAGTACGCTGCCCTGGGCGCGAAAGCGCTGAAACTGCTGGTCCTCTACCGCCCGGACGAGCCCGCCGAAGGACGGGTGGAAATGGTCCGTGAATTCGTGGACAGCTGCAAGGCTGCCGGGCTGATCAGCATCATCGAACCCGTTTCCCGCAAACCGCTGGCAGGTGGCGATTTCGACTGGAACGCCGGCATCCTGGCCGCAGCCAAGGAACTGGGCAGCTTGGGCGCAGACCTTTACAAGGCTGAGGTCCCGTTCAAGGGCCAGGCTTCCGAAGCCGAAGTCCGCGCAGCCTGCGCCGAACTCAGCAAAGCCATCGACGGCCCGTGGGTGGTGCTCTCATCGGGCGTCCCCGAAGACGTCTTCCCGGAGGCCGTCCGCTGGGCCTGCCTTGAAGGCGCCAGCGGATTCCTGGCCGGACGGGCGGTCTGGGCCTCGTGCATCGGCTCACCCGATGTCACTGAATCCCTGTCCACCGACGCCGTACAGCGGCTGCAGCGGCTCTGCGCCGTCGTCGATGAAGTGGTAACCGCCCAGCGAACCAACGCCTGACACCGACGTCCCCCAACACCAACCAGGCACAGCAAACACTCAACGAGGAGAATATTGTGAGTCAGATTTCACGCAGGCAAGCCATGGCCGTTCTCGGTGCCCTCGGCCTCACGGCCACCGCCGCCGCATGCGCGGGCCCCGGCGGTTCCACAGCCCCGGGTGGCGCCACCGGCCCCTCCGCTCCGGCCACCGGCGACATCACCGGCAAGGTCTCTTTCGCACACTGGCGTGGCGAAGACAAAGCAGTGTTCGACGAGCTCATCAAGCGCTTCGTTGCCAAGAACAGCGGCGCGGAAGTCGTCCAGGACATCTCGACCTCCAACGACTACAACGCACAGGGCCTGCAGAAGGTCCGCGGCGCAGCAATCGGTGATGCGTTCGCCACCTTCCGCGGGGCGCAGTTCACCAACTTCTCAGAGGCCGGCATCTATACGGAGCTCAAGAACAGCAAGGCCGTCGGCAACTACCAAAAGGGCTTGCTGTCGGCCGGGCAGTCGGGCGAGAACCAGCTGGGTTTGCCGTATCAGGTAGTTTTCCCGATGCCCATGGCAAACACTGACCTTTTTGATAAGGCCGGTGCCGATCTGGCCCCGAAGGACTGGGACGCTTTCCTAGCCATGTGCGAGAAGCTCGCATCCTCCGGCGTCACGCCGATCTCCTGGCCCGGCGGTGACGTCGGTAACGGCGGACAGCTGTTCAACTGCATGATCGCCAACAACGCTCCCGTGGACGACATGTGTGCCCAGATCGAACAGGGCAAGCTCAAGTGCACGGACGACTGGTTCATCACCATGCTGAACCAGTACAAGGACCTGGTCCCGTTCCTGCAGGCCAACGCCACGGGTACTGCTGTGGAACCGGCGCAAAACCTCTTCTCCCAGGGGAAGGCAGCCATGCTCGCCACTGGGTCCTACCACCTCGCCGCCGTCCGGAACCTGGGCGCGACGTTCCCCATCGAACTGGTCTTCCCCAACACTTCCAAGGGCGGCAACGGCAAATACGAGGGCGTCTACAACGCCACCTTCATCCTCGGCGTCAACTCGGCCAGCAAGCACCAGGCGGCAGCCGCAGCCTGGATCGATTTCCTGTCCGAACCCGAAAACGCGGCCTATTACGCCAATGAGACGGCCCAGCACGTTGCCGTCAAGGACGTTGACTACACCAACCCGGACCTGAAGCGCCTGAGCCCGTGGCTGGACAAGAAGACGGCGCTGGCCGCCCGGTTCCAATTCCAGAACCTGGATGTCCGCAATGCGGTGGAGGCCAGCGCCACCGCCGTCATCTCCGGCACCAGCCCGCAGCAAGCGGCCGAAGCTGCACAGAAGATCGTGGACGAACGGCTATGAGCACCCACACCGGAATGGCTGCCAAGCGGCAAGCGCCCGACAGCAAAGCGGGGGCTCCGGTGAAGAAGCGCCGGTCCCCCACGCGCGTGAATCCTGCGCTTTACCTGTTTCCGTTGCCGGCAGTGGCCATCATCGCTTTCTTCCTGGTGATGCCGACCCTCCAGGCATTCCAGTATGCGGTGACAGACTGGAACGGCTTCTCGGCGGCGTTCAACTACGTGGGCGTGGACAACTTCGTCCGGGCGTTCACCAAGGACTCGTTGTTTACCAACGCGCTGACGAACAACCTGAAGTTTGTACTGTTGGTCGTCATCGCCCAGACAGTGTTCTCGCTTCTGCTGGCGCTGCTCCTGACAAAGAACTCCCGCGGCAGCATCGTGCTTCGAGCCCTGTTCTTCTTCCCGACCATCCTGTCCTCCGTCTCCGTGGCGTTCATCTGGAAGTTCATCTACGATCCCAACTTCGGCCTGGCCAACTCGGTCCTGGGTGCGGTGGGCCTGGAAGGACTCCAAGGCTCTTACCTGGGCGACAACAACCAGGCCTTGTACTGGGTAGCTGTAACGCAGGTCTGGTTCCACGCCGGGCAGATGATGGTGGTCTACATTGCGGGCCTGCAGGCCATACCGCGGGAACTCTATGAGGCCGCGGAGATGGATGGCGCAAACAAGTGGCAGCAGTTCAAGTCCATTACCTGGCCCTTCGTGGCACCCGCAACGTCCATCGTGGTTGCTTACACCACCGTGCAATCGTTCAAGGCGTTCGACCTGATCCTCGGCATCGCAGGCAATCCGCCCAAGAGCTCCCTGGACATCCTCTCCACACGCATCTACAGCACCTTCGCCAACTCGGAGTTCGGCTATGCGGCCGCCCAATCGATCATCTTCATGGCGATGATCGCTCTGGTCACCTGGCTTCAGCGTCGCTTGCTCCGGCTGACCCCGAAGGGGGAATAACAGCATGCTCGCCTCAATAAGCCGCCGCGCCATCCTTGGCATCTACGCGCTGATCATCATCGTCCCACTGACTGTGGTGGGGTTTGGCAGCTTCAAATCAACACAGGAATTGTTCGAAGGCCCCTTCAGCCTGCCGCAATCCCTCTCCCCGTCCAACTATGCCGAAGTCATTGGTGGCCAGGACCTCGGCTCGTCATTCTTGAACAGCGTGATCGTCACCGCGATATCCGTTCCGCTCACTTTGTTCATCGCCAGCCTGGCCGGCTATGCAGTGTCACGGCTCAGGGGATTCGTGTCGTGGGCCATCTTCGGATTCCTGGTCCTGGGCATGGCAATCCCGGCCCAAGCCAATATGGTCCCGCTGTATGTGCTCTTCGGTCGGCTCGGTCTGCTGGACAGCCTCACGGGACTGATCCTGGCCAACGTCGTCTCAACCCTGCCGATCGCCGTGTTCATCCTGGGTGGCTTCATGCGCACCCTGCCCAAGGAACTCTACGAAGCATCCTCGATCGACGGAACCGGCCCGTGGAAGACCTACGCCTCCATCGCCCTGCCGCTCTCGACACCATCCATCGCGGCCGCGGCCATCTTCCTGTTCGTCATCCACTGGAACGAACTGCTGTATCCGCTCCTCTTCATCCAGTCCCCCGGAAACCGCACACTGCCACTGGCACTGCTCAGTTTCCAGGGTGAATTCCAAACCAACTATCCCCTGTTGTTTGCCGGCGTCATCCTGGCTTCCTTGCCAGTCGTCGTCGCCTACATCTTCCTGCAGCGCTACTTTGTAGCGGGCATCACCGCAGGCGCCAGCAAGGGATGAGCATCCGAAAGGCAACATCGTGAACCTGAAATCAGCACACCACCTGATTAATGGGACCTGGCATTCGTCCGACTCCTCCAAGGATGTGCTGGATCCAGGCAATGGCAGCACAGTCGGGGAGGTCGCGTGGGGCGATGCCGCGGACGCAACACGGGCCGCCGATGCAGCAGCGGAGGCTTTTGGCAGCTGGTCCCGGACCACCGTCCGGACCCGTGCAGACCTCCTTCAGAATGCGGCCGTCCTGTTGGCCGAGCGACGCAACGAACTCGCCCACACGTTGGCGTTGGAGGCCGGCAAGCGGCTACCGGAAGCCCAAGGCGAAGTGGACTTCTCCGTGGAATACTTCCGCTGGTTCGCGGAGGAAGTACGCCGCAGCACCGGAACGGTCAGCCCACCCGAGCTCAGGGGCCGGCGCCATCTCAGCACACGCAAGCCAATAGGTGTGGCTTTGAGCCTGACCCCGTGGAACTTCCCGGTCTCCATCCAGGCCCGAAAGCTGGCGGCCATGCTCGCCGCCGGATGCACCGTCGTGGGCCGTGTCTCTGAAAAGGCGCCTCTGGCCGCCACCGGGCTCTTCGAAGTCCTGCATGACGCCGGCTTCCCTGCCGGCGTCGTGAACCTGGTCCACGGCCCGTCCCGCGAAACGACCGCAGCGCTGCTCAAGCACCCCGCCGTGCGCGCTGTCAGCTTCACCGGCTCCACCGGGGTTGGCCGCCAGATCATGGCGTCCGCCTCGGATCGCATCGTGAGGCCGCTGCTTGAACTGGGCGGCAACGCCCCGTTCATTGTGTTCGAGGATGCCGACCTTGACGCGGCCGTGGAAGGGGCGGTTCTTGGCAGGCTCCGGAACACCGGCCAATCCTGCGTAGCCGCAAACCGCTTCCTGGTTCAGGACAGCATCGCGGACGAGTTCGCCCGGAAACTGGCGGCGAAATTCGATGCGTTGACGATCGGCCACGGTGTTCCCGAGGGTGACTCGGCAGTCCCCGATCTGGGACCCGTGATCGACGACGACCGGGTGCGCGCGGTGCAGGCGTTGGTCGATGATGCCCTGGACCGCGGCGCACGCCGCGTCACCGAACGTACCCAGGTCCCCGGCCAGGGTTCCTTCCTGGCACCCACCCTCCTCGTCGACGTTCCCGCGGACGCGCCGTTGGTCAGCGACGAGGTCTTCGGACCTGCAGCCGGTGTTGTCACCTTCGCCTCGGAGGACGAAGCCATCAGCAAGGCAAACGCCACTGAAATGGGGCTTGCTGCCTACGTGTGGAGCAAGGACGCCAGGCGGGGCTGGGAAGTACCTGAGCAGCTGGAGGCAGGCATCGTCGGAGTCAACGACCCCCTCCCCTCCGTAGCCTTCGCCCCTATGGGCGGTGCCAAGCAGTCCGGCCTCGGGAGGGAAGGGTCCAGCCTCGGCCTGGAGGAGTTTGAGGAGGTCCAGTACGTGGCGTGGAGGGCCTAGATGCTGACCACCGGGCTGGTCCTGGGCGCCGTCGTCATGGGCGCCGGCATGCAGCGTGTCACCGGGATGGGGTTTGCCCTGGTGGCGGCCCCGTTCCTGGTCCTGCTTTTGGGCCCGGTGGAGGGCGTGGTGCTGGTCAACGTCTGCGGAGCCGTGACCGCGGGAGCGATTATTTTCCGCGTCGTTCGTGATATTGACTGGAAACAGTACCTGGCGTTGGCTGCGTCGGCGCTGGTGGGAATCGTGCCGGCGGCCATCCTCATCCGGTTCCTGCCACCTCCGGTGCTTGAGATTTCCATCGGAGTCATCCTCGCCATCGGGCTGACAGTCCTGCTGGTGATGAAATCGGCAGTCCTCCCCCGCCGTCGTCGGTACCTCTTCGCGGCAGGCGGACTCAGCGGCTTCATGAATACCGCAGCAGGAGTGGGCGGACCGGCGGTCAGCATGTATTCCATCGCAACCCGGTGGCAGCACAAGTCCTTCGCCGCCACCATGCAGCCCTACTTTTTCACCATCGGCTCGTTTTCCCTCCTCTCCAAAGCCATCACCGCCCCCGCGTCATTTCCGGTTCTACCCATGACGATGTGGCTCGCCGTCGCGGCAGCCTGCCTGGCCGGACTGGTGCTGGGTGACCTGGCTGCCAAACGCGTTTCAGCCCGCGCAGCGCAGATCCTGCTGATCATCCTGGCCTATCTTGGTGCGGCCGCCACGATTGTGCGCGGCGTGCTGGATGCCATGGGCTGACACCGGCGGCCCACCCCAAACCATTCATCCCAAAACCAAAAAACCAATCAACCAAAGGACCGTCATGTCTGTCATTTCACCCCAAGGCACCCTCCAGGTATCGACCCCGAACCACGAACCCCTCTCCCTCACCATCGAGGGCGACGCGCCCTTGGCCGTGCGCGTCGAAGTGGAGAACACCTGCACGTGCGGTGCCGGCCACGCCCGGCACGTAGGTTCCTATACCGATACCGACTTCGGCGCACGCTAGGGCCCGGAAACCGCAAGCTGTCACCACGGGTGTTTTTTAGGAGTCACATGGATCTTTCTTCCGCGTTCAAGGCCTACGACGTGCGGGGCATCGTAGGTGATTCACTCACTGACGAAGCCGCCGAAGCCATAGGCGCCGCCTTCGTCGACGTCCTGGGCCTCGCCGGCCGGAAGGTTCTCTGCGGAGGCGACATGCGCCCGTCATCCCGGGGATTCGTCTCGGCGTTCTCCCTCGGGGCGTCCCGCCGGGGCGCCGAGGTGTACGACCTCGGGCTGATTTCCACCGATGAGCTCTACTTTGCCAGCGGTGCGCTTGTCGCCGCCGGCGCCATTTTCACGGCAAGTCACAATCCCTCCCAGTACAACGGAATCAAGATGGCCAAAGCAGGGGCCGTTCCCATTTCGTCCGACTCGGGGTTGCCCGCCATACGCGATCTTGCGCAACGCTACCTGGACGGGGGCTACCCCACGGCGGAAAGGGCAGGGAATATCGCCCCGCTCGACGTCCTCGGCGACTACGCCGCGAAGCTGCGTACACTCATCGACCTGGACACCGTGCGGCCCCTCAAGGTTGTTGTCGACGCCGGGAACGGCATGGCAGGTTTGACGGTTCCGGCCGTCTTGGGCAACGAATTGCTGGACGGCCTGCCCCTCACCATTGTCCCTTTGTACTTCGAACTGGACGGGACGTTCCCGAACCACCCCGCCAACCCCTTGGAGCCGGAGAACCTGCTGGACTTGCAGGCAGCCGTCCTGGAGCACGGTGCCGATATTGGTTTGGCTTTCGACGGCGACGCGGACCGCTGCTTCGTCGTCGACGAGACAGGGCGGGCGGTATCGCCGTCGGCAATCACCGCGATGATAGCCGTCCGCGAAATTGCCCGGGCCCAGGCACAGGGCGAGGCCGCCCCGGCCGTCATCCACAACCTCATTACGTCCCGGGCAGTGCCTGAATTCGTCGAACAGGCCGGTGGACGGCCCGTCCGCACGCGCGTTGGCCATTCGTTCATCAAGGCACGCATGGCCGAGGAAAACGCTGTCTTCGGAGGCGAGCATTCGGCCCATTATTACTTCCGCGACTTCTACAACGCGGACACGGGATTGCTGGCCGCGATGCATGTCCTCGCTGCCCTTGGCGAACAGGATGCGCCGCTCTCCACGCTTGCCGGGAAGTTCGAGCCGTACTCTGCCAGCGGAGAGATCAATTCCACTGTCACCGATGCCGATCAAGCCATCGCGGCGGTCCGGAACTCCTACGAACCGGCACCCGGAGTTGCCTTTGACGAGTCGGACGGGCTGACCATAGCCGCGGAATCAGGCCACTGGTGGTTCAACGTCAGGGCATCGAACACCGAGGAGCTGCTCCGCTTGAATGTTGAGGCCAATGATGCCGCAACCATGCAGTCCGTTCGGGATGCCGTCCTGGATCTCATCCGGAACTGAATCCGATTCGCGGCAGGACTCCGGGATCAATACACGTTGCCGTTGCTTCGGAAGTCCCTCCAAACATTCTCAAAGAATTCGTCCGGCCGGGGAATTGGCCGGCGTTGCCGCCAGTGGAATTCGACCGTGGCCGGCAGCGGCGTTGCGGTCGGGCTTTCGGCGCCCCCGGCCGCGCCGTCGTCGGGCTGGATTGCCCGCCGGAAGGGCACGACCGTTTCTTGCACCTGATCATCCAGTGAACCGTTGTCGAGCCGGAACCTGAAGATCGAAGGAAGGTCCAACTCCTTGCCCGGGTCGGTGCCATGCCCCTTGAGAGGGAGGGATCCCGAGGGGTCGGAATAGATGACCGATCCCCGCGAATGTCCATTGTGGCCGATGTAGTCCGCCATAGCCGAGAGGTAGACGTGGGCTGTGGTGAGGATGTCCCTGATGAGGAATGTCCGGCTGATGGAACGGCGGGAAGAACGATTGGCGGCCACCGCCCCGGTATATTCGTCCGCCCACACTGACACCTGTTTCAGGGCCTCCAGCACTGAGTCGCCGGACCGCACGGGGCCGGCTTTTTCACTCATGAGTTCCTGGACACGGGTGAGCATCCCGGCGGTGTTGTCGGGTTCGCCCTGTTCTTCCCGCTCCGTTGCACGTGCCAGAAGGTCGAAGGCCGCCTCAATAACCGGAGTGGCAGCTTCAATGAGTTCCGTGTCGGGAAGGAAAGTACTGTCACTGTTCGCGGAGATGTACTGCGCGGCACGTGTTGCCCCTACCTGTCCGCTATTGAGGGCGGCACCTCCAGGCCGGTAGACGCCATGGGATCCGGCTGCTTCTCCGACGGGGAAGAACCCTCTGACGTTGGACTGCCACCAAGCATCAACGGTGAGTCCGCCATTGTTGTGCTGGGCGCAGACATCGACTTCGAGCATTTGTTCTTCAAGGTCGATGTAGGGGTTTCTGTCGAGGTAGAACCGGTAGGCGGGTTCGTTCATGTGGCGAAGCCGCTCGATGGGTGTTCCGAACAGGGCACCGGCCTTGGCGAGGTATTCCCGGGCTTCCGGTTCGAGGGCTGCAGGGTCGAAGTCCGGACGGACCGGGTTGCTGCGAAAGTCCAGGAAGACCCTGCGGCCACGCAACGCTGTTTCCTGATAGACCAGCAGGTCGATCAGGGATGATCCGTTGGCTGCCTTCCTGGCGTCGAACGGCCACTGGTAGCCCTTGAGGAATACCAGGGACATGAGCCGTCCGTAATCCTCAATGGTTTCGGTGAGGAATTCCCGTTCGTCGTTCCCGTCTTGGTCCGTCGAGATGAAACGCGGGATGGCCTGCATGTACGTTCCCGAGACGTTCCAACGGGGCTTGATGGAGCCCAGGCCGAACTGCCATTCCGTGAGGTTTTTTCCGGCCACGCCTGCGCGCAAGGCCGCGCCCGTGGCGCCCCATTGCCCGTTGGGAAAGACCCGCTTGGCATAGATTCCAGCGGGTCCGCCCGTTGCGTACACGATGTTCCGGCACCTGAAGAAGAGGAACGGGCACTCCTCCGAATCAAGGGAGACACCGGTCCGTAGTACCAGGAGCCCCGCAATTTTCGTTCCACCGGCACCATCGGGGGACACCACAAGGTCCACTACCCTGCATTCGTCGAGGACCCGGGTGCCATTGCGGAGAACCTTTTTCTCGAGCTTTTCCACCATCGTCCGGCTCGTGTACGGGCCCACGGACGTTGCCCGTTGGCGGGGGTCGTGGTCGGTCTTGTAGCCCACGAACTCCCCGTAGCGGTTCTGCGGGAACGGCACCCCAAGGTCGCAGAGCCGAATGAAGCCCCGTGCGCTGAGTGCTGCTTCGGCCAGCGCATTGTCACCGTCCATGGCACCGCCCGAGAACAGCGTCCCGGCCATCTCGCGCACGGAGTCAGGTTCGCTTCCGGAGAGGGTCAGTTTGTAGTAGGTCTGCTTGTCGGATCCGGCATTACGCGAGGCACCGGCCCGTACCTTGTCGGCAACCATCACAATGTCGTCGTGGCCCAGTTCCCACAGCCTGTCGGCTGCGCAGTAACCGGCCGAGCCTGTTCCCACGATGACGGTGGACACAGTAACTACCGGCACCTGGTATTTCCCGAAGGCCAGGGATTGCGGCTGTGTGTTAGTCATTGTTGTCTCCGTCCTACAGGGGCAGCTGCGTCAGCAGGTTGTGGGTGGATGCCGCAGCGGCAGGCCGGTCGGCATTGGACGCGAGGAACCGCTGGACGGCCGACGCGCCCAGGTCCGTAGCGAAGTCCGAACTCAGCCCTACGACGCTGACGCCGGAGTCCAGGTAGGCACGCGCCGTTGCCGCCTGCATTCCTCCCGTGGCGACGAAGTTGACGTCGGGAAAAGGCCCTTTCATGGCTTTGGTCCACTCATGCCCCAGCACCGAGGCAGGAAAGGCTTTCAGCCAGGTCAGTCCGAGGGCTTTGGCGCGGAGGATCTCGCTGGCGGTAGCGACGCCGGGTAGATGAGGCAGGGACCGACGGACGCTTTCAGCGACAATCTCCTCATTCAGGCCCGGCGAAACGGTGAAGGAGGCGTTGGCGGCGGCAGCGGCCTCCAGTTGGGCGGTGGTGGTGATGGTTCCGGCGCCGACGGTGAGCCCGCGTTCGGATGCGGCCCTGACGACGGCGGTCAGCGCGGCAACCGCTTCCGGCGTTTCGATGGTGACCTCGACGTGTTCCACTCCGGCGTCCCATGCCCGGTTTGCCCGTCTGACGGCTTCGTGGGGAGAGAGCCCTCGTAGGACTGCGATGACCGGGACCTGGAAAAATCCTCCGGAAAACCATGTGTGGGGTAGATCGTGTGTCAAGGTTCTGTCTTTCTCGGATGGGGGCACATTGCGGGGCCGTTCCCTGTAGTCAGCCGGAGCTGGCGAGAGCGGCGCGGGAGGCATACGTGCGGGGCTGGTTGCCGTGGCCGGGACGGAAGTCACTGCGGGTGCCGAGGGTCCAGGCTGCGAAGGAATGGCCGAGGGCGAGCCTGTCCTCGGGTGTATCGCCGCGGAGGATGCCTGCAAGGTAGCCGGCTGCGAAGGCGTCGCCGGCACCCACAGGTTCGATGACCTCGACGTTATGCGCCGGGACCCGGGCCGTGCGCTCCCCCTGGCCGTCGCGGATGAATTCCACCGCTTCCGTGGAGGAGTCTTTGACGACGAGATGCCGCGGACCCTGCAGCAAGCCCGCCACGTCGGCCGCACTGGTGCATCCCCAGAGCGTTTCTGCTTCGTCCAGGCCGACGAGGACCACAGTCGCTTGCTCGGCCAGCGTCTGGAGGCGGGGGCCGGCGACGTCCACGGGCCAGAGTGCGGGACGGTAGTTAACATCAAAGGAAACCTTGTAACCCATGTCCTTGGCCTGAGTGAGGATGTGGCTGGTCAAGGCTCCTGCCGTGTCCGACAGCGCCGGGTTGATTCCGCTGGTGTGCACCCAACGTGTCCGCCCGGCGGGCCAGGTGTCGAAGTCCCGGGGGGACATACGGGACGCGGCTGAGCCGGACCGGTAGTAGAGGGTTCGTGCGCCATGCCCAAGGTCCGGGTCCTTGAAGTACACCCCTGTCGGGGCCGTCCCATCCCGGATGACGAGGCTGACGTCGACTCCGCGGGCGGCGAGGCCTTCGATGATCCGCTCTCCGAAAGCGTCCCGGCCAAGCCGGCTGGCCCAGGCAACCCGGTAGCCAAACTCAGCCAGGTGGGCGGCGACGTTCGATTCCGCTCCCCCGTAGCCAAGGAGGCACTCTTCCGCCGTCTTGATCGGTTCGGCGTGCGCGGGGGTGACGACGCCCATCGTCTCCCCCACGCAGATGACATCGATGGTTGTCACTTCACGGCCCCCGCCGTCAGGCCGCTGACGAAGAACTTGCCGAGGACCAGGTAGAGAAGGACTGTGGGCGCAGCGACCAGAACGGCCCCGGCCATCAGTTCCGGGTAGTCGACAGTGGTGGTGCCGATGAGGTTGTTCAGGGTGACTGTGGCCGGCCAAGCGGCAGGGGACGCCAGGATGAAACCGAAGAGGAAGTCGTTCCAGATGTTGGTGCACTGGAAGATTCCCGCGACCACGAACCCGGGGATGGACAACGGCAGCATGACTTTGGTGAAGGTCTTCCAGATGCCTGCACCGTCGATCGCGGCCGCCTCGATGATGGCGTTGGGGATGCCCTCATAGTAATTCCGGAAGATCAGGGTGGTGATCGGGATGCCGTAAATGATGTGGACCAGGATCAGACCGACGAGGCTGCCTTGAATATTGACCAGGTTCAGGAACTGGAAGACCGGGATGATGACAGCCTGGAACGGAATGAACATACCCACCAGCAGGACCGTAAACAGGGCGTTCGAGCCACGGAAGGGAAACTTCGACAGCAGGTAGCCATTCAGCGAACCGAGCAGGCAGGAAATGAGCGCCGCAGGGATGGTGATCTGCAGGGAGTTCGCCAGTGAGCCGTGGAGCTTCGTCCAGGCTCCCTTGAATGCCTCAAGGCTTGGAGCGTCAGGGAAGGCGAGGAAGAAGTTGGGAGCTCCGTTGCTGCCGGACAGGGCAGTGGCGATGATGACATAGACGGGGACGAGCATGCCGAGGGTGGCAATGACGCAGATGCCCAGGACAACCCACCCGCCCGGGGACTTCGGCAGGCCCCGGCCCCGGGGCTTGCGGACCGCGCGCGGGGTCTTCCGGCTGCCCGGTTCGGCCGGAAGCGAGGTTTTTGCTTGCAGAGTGTCGACAGCCATTTCTTATGCCTTCCGCTCTTTCCGGTAGCCCCGGATCAGGTACGGGACGATCACAACGAGTGTCAGCAGGAGCAAGATGATTGCCATCGCTGAGGCCTTGTCGTACCGGCTGGTGAGGTAGTTGTAGATGTAGATGCCCGGTACGTCGGTGACAAACCCGGGCCCGGAGCCTGACATCGCGACCACAAGGTCGAAGATCTTCAGGGCTACGTGGAGCAGCAGGACGAAGCAGGTGATGGTGGAGGGCCAGAGCTGGGGAAGCACAATATGCCGCAAGCGCTGCCAGGTGTTCGCACCGTCGACGTTTGCCGCTTCGAGGTGCTCTTCAGGGATCGAGGCAAGGCCCGCCAGGTACATGGCCATCGCAAAACCAACCAACTGCCAGGCAGCGGCGAAAATGATGGGCAGCAGCGCAACGGGGATGCCGAACTGCACTTTCAGGAAATCCGTCCCGGACGGGTCATTCAAGGCACCCAGGACTGTAGGGTCCGTGGTCCATCCGGGCGGGTCCTCTATTCCGATGCTTCGCAGGATCTCGTTGACGCCGGTGGACGGGGAGAAGATCCATCGCCATGCGACGCCGGTGACGATGAACGACAACGCGTAGGGCAGCAGGAACACGGTACGGAAGAGGCCCTTGCCAACACTGACGTGGTGGATGAACAGCGCTGCAATGAGACCGCCCACGATCGCCAGGACAAGGAAGATGATCGTGAAGATAACGACGTTCCGGATGTCCGCTTGGAAGCGCTGCTCCTGGATGATTTCGCCGTAGGTTCCGCCGAAGGGCTGGCGAAGTGTCAAGTCGGGGCTGGTTCCGATCTTCCAGTTCGACAGCGAAATGTAAACGGTGATGCCGATGAAGACGTACACGAAGACGAAGCTCACCAGCAGGCTGGGGGTGAAAATCAAGGCGGAACGCCGGGAGGTTTTGACGTTGTGGGGAACTTGTTTCTTGGACCGCGTGCCAGTGGGTGCGGGCGGTCGTGTTGTTGACGATGTCATATGAACTGATCCTGTCCGGGGTGTGGCTGCCGTGGGACCGGCAACCACACCCTTGGCGACTTGGTTGGCTTGCCCGCCGCTAGAGCTGGGTCTTCTGGGCCTGGGTCATGCTGGCAAGGAAGGCATCGACGTTGCCGCTGCCGTTGAAAGTGGATACTGCGTCGGCGTAGGTCTGGGCGAACTCAGCCGTGGCCGCCTGGCCATGGGCGATGGATGAAACCACTGACGCCTTGGAGAAACTTTGCGCTGCTTCCTGCTGGTACTGGGAAAGGGTTGAAACGTCGGCGTTCGTGACGGCCGGAATCGACCCCTTCCTGGCAGCAAATTCGGTCTGGATCTTCGGGTCCATGAGGGTCGTCAGCCAGGCCTCGGCTGCCTCTGCATGGGGAATGTTCCGGGCAGGGATGGAGAACCCGTCGCCCACATAGTCGAAGATGTCCTCCTTGCCCGGGAAGGTGGCCCAGGAGAAGTCAGTTCCGGGGGTCTTTTTCGCGTTGACCAACTCGCCGTAGGCCCAGTCGCCCATGAGGCTGACCGCGCACTTACCGTCGGCCATCTTCTTCACCGCCTCATCCCATGTGACAGCGGAGTGGTCCTTGTTGGAGAGCGACAGGATGACCTTGTAGTCCTCCAGGGCCTGCTTCACCTCCGGAGAATCGAAAGAGTATTCGTTCGTGAAGAGCTTCTTGTAGTTATCTGCCCCGGTGCGGGACATGATGATGGATTCCAGCAGTTCCGCCGAGGCGAAGATGTCCTTGTCGCCAAGGCAGACAGGAGTCACACCGGAGGCCTGGACCTGCTTGAGCGTACTGATCAAACCATCGACGCCGGCGGCCGGGTCGACCTTGGCATTGGCCTTGGCCAGCACTGCCGGATTGGTCCACAAGACGTTGCCGCGGTGAACGCCGATGGGAACGGTGTAGTACTTGCCGTCCACCTGTTGCGCCTCGGCGACGTCCTTGGGCAGCTTGGAAGCCCAGTCGTTGCGGGTCCACAGATCCGTCAGGTCGGCTACCTGACCGCCGTCGACATAGCTTTTCAGCTGACCGGCAGGGTGCAGCTGCCAGGAGTCCGGCGGGCTGCCGGCCTGCAGCCGGGCCGCCAGGGCTTGCCGGGCGTTGGCGCCACCGCCGCCGGATACTGCAGCGTTGTCCACCGACAGGCCCGGGGAAGCCTTCTTCACGCCGTCGATCAGCCCGTTGAGCGCCTCCGCCTCTGATCCCGAGGTCCACCAGGAGGTGATCTCCAGCTTGTTGGAGCCGCCCCCCGGGGAACTTCCGGCGGGCTGGTTGGCCGAGCATCCCGTTACTGCAATGAGGCCCGCCGCTGCCGAGACGGCGAGCGAAACCTTGATTTTGTTCCCTGCACGCATGACTACTCTCCTTTGGGTTTATGAGACGCCGGCCCGCATACGGTCGGCGTCAGCCTGCGTTGTGGTTCAGGTTACATAAGCTAGTAGAACGATGCAACAGTTTTCTTGCAAGCTGCCCGCAATGTCGATTGACCGCATCTCAGCATCTCGCCTGGCCCATGCCCTGCGACCGCGAACGCCGTAAAACCGCCTGTTGCGCATCTAGTAGATCGGTGTAACATTCTGACCTGTCACTGCTTATGAATAGTCCCACGAGAAGCCCCAGGAGGTGGAAACGGATGAAAAGCATCACCCTCGACGACGTCGCCAAGCTTTCAGGAGTATCTCGATCTACCGCCTCGCTGGTCCTCCGGGGGAGTGCGCGCATTCCGGAGGCCACTGCCGACCGGGTGAAGCTGGCCATGGCTGACTTGGGCTACGTCTATAACCGTCGAGCGGCCAACATGCGCCGGAACGAGTCCATGACGTTGGGCCTGATCGTGACGGATATCAGCAACCCGTACTTCGCAGGCTTGACCATGGCCATCGAGGAGGCAGCCCATGCCGCCGGCTACACACTCTTCGTGGGCTACAGCCGTGACGATGCCGAACGGCAGTACGCCCAAATCGAGACCATGGTCCAGCAGCAGGTGGACGGCATCTTCCTGCTGCCGGCCACAGGATCGGAACTTGCACCGGTATGCGGCATCGTGGACCGCTTGAACGTGCCCGTCCTGCAACTGTCCCGGTACTTTTCCGAGGAACTGGATTACGTCGGCCCTGACAACGTCGGCGCGGGACGGCAACTGGCCCAACACCTCGCTTCCCTTGGTGTGACCTTCGCGGTCCTGGTCGGCGGGCCCGAAAATTCCTCGGCCCGGAAAGAACGCATCAGGGGGCTGGCAGCGGGCTTCGCCGGGACCGGCGTCGGCTTTGACGTGAACGGCACGGCTGCCACCACGAACAATGCGGCTGGCGGCGCCCAGGGCGTTGCACGAATCCTCGATCAGGGAATCTGGCCTGGCTGCATCATCGCCTACAGCGACGCAGTTGCGTTTGGCGTCTACGCAGAACTGCGCCGCCGCAGCCTCGAACCAGGCAGAGACGTGGCAGTGGCCAGCTTCGACGACATCGCACTATCGGAACTACTGCTACCGCCCCTGACGTCGGTAGCCACGTATCCCGGGCACATCGGCAGCCGGGCGGCGGAATCACTGCTGAACCGGATTCGCGACTCCACTCTTCCGCCGCAGCGATCCCTCATTGAACCGGCGTTGAAAGTCCGCGCCTCCACCGCCCAATGGCGACCACGAACATAGGAGCAGAACCATGCCAGCTTTGAAATGGGGCCTCATCGGCGCCAGCGACATCGCCGCGACCCGTGTCATCGACGCGATCCGTTCCAGTGGCGGACACATAGAAGGAGTGGTCAGCGGCTCAGCTGGAAGGGCCGAAGAGTTCGCGGCTGCCCACGGACTGCCCTGCGCCACGACGGACCTGGACACATTCCTCGGCCGGGACATCGACGCTGTCTACGTTTCTTCCACGAACGACCAGCACTTCGAGCAGGCCTGCCGCGCCCTCCGCGCCGGAAAGCACGTCCTGTGCGAAAAGCCCCTCGCCCTCACCGCAGAGGAAGCCGAAACCATGGTGAACCTCGCGGACGACCTCGACCTCGTCCTGGCCGCGAACCACCACCTCCCGGGCAGCCCCCTCCACGCAAAAGTCCGTGAGCTCGTCGCCGACGGCGCCATCGGAACAGTCCTGTCGGCGAAGGTTGCACACGCCGTCCTGTTGCCCCGCCGTCTCCGTGGCTGGCGGCTTGGACAGAGCAAGCCGGGCAGCGGCGTCATCCTTGACATCACCTGCCACGACGCGTCCGTACTCAACCCGTTGCTGGGCAACCCTGTTGCTGTCACCGCCGTAGCTGTCCAGCAGGCGGAGTGGAACGCCGGGGGCCAGGCAGATGCCGCCATGACCGTGATCCGCTACGAACAGGACGGCAAGCCTCCGGTCCTTGCCCAAACCCACGACTCCTTTACGGTCGGTTACGCCGAGACGTCCCTGGAGGTCCACGGCACCGAAGGCACCATCAAAGTCATCGATGCCATGACCCAGGACACCAAGGGGCAGGTCCTGCTCACTACCAGGAACGGTACCCGCGACGTAGACGTCGACTGCTCCGATGACCTGTATGTCATCGGTCTCCGCGCCTTCACCGCAGCGGTGGATGGGACCGGAACCCCCACCGCCGACGGCCGTGACGGCCTCATGGCACTCAAGGTCGCCCTGGCCGCGGAGAAGTCAGCAACCACCGGACGCACTGTCCGCATCAACGAATAGCAGAAAGAACGCCATGCAGAAGGTACAGCTCCTCCAGGCCCGCGAAGCAGCGGACCTCATTAATGACGACGACGTCATCACCGTCAGCTCCTCCAGTGCCTTGGGATGCCCCGACGCTGTCCTTTCAGGGATCGGCCAGCGCTTCGACGAAACCGGCCACCCGGCCAATCTCACGTCCATCCACCCGATCGCTGCCGGGGATATGTACGGGGTCAAAGGCATTGACCACATCGCGCGTCCGGGACTGCTGCGCAAGGTCATCGCCGGGTCCTATCCCTCGGGCCCGTCCAGTGCCGAGCCGCCGCGCATCTGGCAGATGATCGAACGCGAAGAGGTTGAAGCCTACAATTTTCCGTCCGGGGTCATCTACCAGATGCATCGTACGGCCGCCGCCCGGCAGCCGGGGGTCTTCACCCAGGTAGGCCTGGACACCTTCGTCGATCCCCGTCTTCAGGGCGGACGAATGAACACCACTACCCCGGCAGCCCACGTTGAAACTGCCACGGTCGCAGGCCAGGAGTGGCTCTTTTTCCCGGCCGTGGTTCCGAACGTGGCCATTATCCGGGCCACAACCGCCGACGAATACGGAAACCTGACCTTCGAAGATGAGGGATCGCCCCTTGGAGCCCTCGATCTGGCATATGCCGCGCACAACAACGGCGGAATCGTCATTGCCCAAGTCAAGCGCGTCGCTGAAGCCGGCAGCCTCCACCCCCAGCACGTCAAGGTACCGGGCATCCTGGTTGACGCCGTCGTCATCGCCGAAGACCAGCTGCAAACCACCCTGACGCCCAATGACCCTGCAATCTCCGGCCAGCTGCGCAAGCCGCTGTCCTCGCTGCCGCACGTAGGGTTCTCGATCGAAAAGATCACGGCACGCCGGGCAGCCCAGGAACTCAAGGCCGGAGAAATCGTCAACCTCGGTTTTGGCGTGTCCGCCCTGGTCCCCCACATCCTGGTCGAAGAAGGCCAGGGCCGTGAGGTCAGTTGGGTCATCGAACAAGGTGCCGTCGGCGGCGTCCCGCTGTTGGACTTCGCCTTCGGCTGCTCCCAAAACCCCGACGCGATCATGCCCAGCATCGACCAGTTCACCCTGTTGCAGGGAGGCGGCTTCAACCGCTCACTGCTTTCCTTCCTGGAAATCGACCGGCACGGCAACGTCAACGTCCACCACCTGCCCAAGAAGCGGCACGTCACCGCCGGAGTGGGTGGCTTCGCCGACATCACGTCCTCGGCCCCGGAGATCGTTTTCATGGGTGCCTTTACCGCGGGCAGGCGGGACATCACTGCCGGCAACAACGGGCTCGACATCCGTGCCGACGGACCCTTTACCAAGCTTGTCAACGACGTCTCGGCCGTGACTTTCTCGGGGCCCCGCGCCTTGGCCCGGGGCCAGAAGGTCAAGTACATCACCGAACGCGCTGTCATGGAACTGACCGATGCAGGGCTCGTCGTCACGGAAATCGCCCCGGGCGTGCATCTGCAGAAAGACGTCCTGGACCGGAGCGAATTCCCGCTCATCGTCGCTGACGACCTGCGCACCATGGACCTCGCCCTCTTCGCCGACGCCCCCGCCGGCATCCACCTGGCCACACTGCCGCTGCACGAACGCCTTGAGCAGCGGGCCTCTTCCTTGGCCGTGCGCTGACGCCGGCGAAACCTGAAAGGACCAACCGCGATGAGAAGCTTCCGCATTCTTACCCCCTACGAGACCGAACTCGCCGATGCCATGTTCGAGGCGATGTTCCCCTCCGACGGGCACAGCCCGGACGTCCGGGAAGCCGGCGTCACCGAATACCTTGACCTCACGCTCGAAGGCTATGGACGGAAGGAACTGCCCAAGTACCAGTGGCTCTTCGGCGCACTGGACCGGTTCGCCGAGGACAAACACGGACGCAACTTCGCAACCCTGAGCCTGGATGAGCGCGCGGATGTGCTGGCCCTCCTGGAACAGGGCGAATTGACCGACCAGCTGCCGGTGAAGGAACAGCGCGAACTCTTCGGACTGGTGGTCGCCCACACCCAGGAAGGCCTCTTTGCCGATCCGGCCCACGGCGGCAACAAGGACGCCATCGGCTGGAAGTTCCTCAATCACCCCGGGGTGTGGCTGGAGAACTCTGCCGAGGAGAACCTCAGCCCCGAACACGTCACCAAGGGCGGCGTTATCAAGACGCTCTCCGACGCGATGCAGGAAATTCCGCGCGACGCCGAAGGGCACAAGCTCAAGCAACTCGGCTACGAGAATGCCGTCAACCCGCAGATGACCGACGAGGTTGATGTCTTGCTGGTGGGTGTGGGCGCCATGGGTGGACTCAGCGCGCAGGTGTTCGCCGAGGCAGGGCTCAGCGTGGTTGGCCTCGAAGCGGGCCCGTTCCGTCCGCTGGATGAATTCCTTCCCGATGAACTGGAACACGCCTACTACACGCGAGGTGGCCTTGGCCCGAAGTTTCAGCAGGAAACCCCGCGCTGGCGCGAAAACGCCGACGACGAGGACACCCGGGAGGCGACCTTCTCGCTTGGCCGCATGGTCAACGGCGTCGGCGGATCGGCAGGGCATTACGGGTCCTGGCTCCGGCGCTTCCACGCGTGGCAGTTTGCGCCCAAGAGCCACTACGACGCCCTCTACGGGCCGAATGCGCTGCCTGAGGACTGCACTTTGGCGGACTGGCCCGTCAGCTACGAGGATCTTGAACCCTTCTACACCAAACTCGAACACCTGATCGGGATCGCCGGTGACGAGTCCAACCCGTTCATCAAGCGCAGCAAGCCGCTGCCTTTGCCGGCCACCCGGCCGTTTATCCTCGGCAACAAGTTCACCGCCGCCACCCGCGCCGCGGGGCTCCACCCGCACCCTGTGCCGGTGGGATTCACCACGGAGTCCTACGGCGGGCACCCCGCCACCGGGTACAGTGCCTGGAACAACGGACTCGGGTCCTTCCGCGGTGACCGCTGGCACCCTGGCCTCGGCCCCGTTCCCGCTGCCATTGCCACCGGAAACTTTGAACTCCGCACGCACTCCCGGGTCACCCGCATCATCACCGATGAGGCCGGCGCCGCCCGCGGCGTCGAATGGGTCGACCCCTTGGGCCGGGTACGCCGCCAGTACGCACGCGCCGTCATCCTCTCCGCCTACACCTACGAGAACCTGCGCCTGATGTACCTGTCCGCGGATTCACGTCATCAGGACGGCCTCGGCAACAACACCGGACAGCTCGGCATGCACTACATGACCAAAATGTTCGGCCACGTCGATGCCCTCTTCCCCGGTACGGAATTCAACCGGCACACCGGTCCCGCAGCCCAAGGCGTGGTCCTGGACGACTTCCTCTCCCCTGATTTCCGGTCCCTGGACCACGGCTTCATCGGCGGAGCGACCCTGGGCGCCGAACAGCAGGCACTACCCCTCCAGATCGCCCGCGAAACCTTGCCGCCGGACGTTCCCCGTTGGGGCGCGAAGTACCGGGACCACCTCAAGCTGTGGTCCCAGCAAGGCGTCATCCGTATCCAGCCGGACGCACTGCCCTACGCCTCCCACAGGATCGACGTCGACCCCCGCCACCGCGATTCTTCCGGCCTGGGCATGCCCTTGGTACGGGTAACTTACCGGCTGCGTGAGAACGAGCGCCGGCTGGCTTCCTGGATGGCTGACAAAGCCACCGGACTCCTGAAGGACATGGGAGCCACGAAGACCTGGCAGGGCCCCTACTTCACCGGAGTGGGATCCAGCCATGACCTGGGCGGTGCCCGGTTCGGCCACGACCCCGCAGGGACGGTCCTCAACGAGCACCTCGCCGTGCACGACACCCCCAACCTCTTCATGTACTCCGGTGCCGCTTTCCCCAGCTGCCCCGGGATCAACCCGACCCTGACGATCTGGGCCGTGGTGATGCGCGCAGCCGAACACCTCGCCGGAGAACTCGGCGGCACGCGGAAGGTCCAGTCATGAGCGCCCCGGCAACAACGGCACAGAACCTCGGCACGGTCACTGTCCAATACTCCCCCGACGGGCATACGGCCACGATCCTGATCGACCGGGCCACCAAGCTGAACGCGCTCACACTGCAGCTGCTGAACGAGCTCGAAGCGGCCGTACGCGACGTGGACGCCTCCACGGCCCGCTTGGTCCTCGTCCGCACCGCCGGGGAGAAGGTCTTCTGCGTCGGCGCCGACATCAACCACTTCGCCGACCTTTCCGCTGCAGGCATGTGGCGGGACTGGATTGCCACCGGGCACAGGGCCTTCGATGCCCTCGCCGGCCTGCGGCAGCCGAGCATCGCCGTCGTCGACGGCCTTGCCTTCGGCGGCGGCCTGGAACTGGCCTTGGCCTGCGACTTCCGCGTCATTGCCCGGGAAGCGAAGGTCGCCCTCCCCGAAACCGGACTGGGCACCGTCCCGGGATGGGGCGGCACCGAACGGGTCACGGAACTGGCCGGCAGGGCACGTGCCAAGGAGCTGGTCCTGACCCGTCGGCAGCTCACCGGCGACGAAGCAGTCGCCTGGGGCCTGGCTACCGCTGCGGCCCCACGTTCCGCGCTCGAAGACGCCGTTGCCGGCCTCTCGGGCGAACTGCTCGCCGGCGCCCCCGTGGCGGTGCAGCTCGGAAAGCAGCTCATCGACGCTGCGGCCGACGGCGCGCCCTCCAGGGTGCTCGAAGCCCTGGCCGGCGGCCTTGCCGCGGCAACCGCGGACCTCGCCGAAGGCGTTGCAGCGTTCCGCGGGAAGCGCACTGCCCGGTTCACCGACAACTAGAACAACACGGATTTAAGGACGTACCGACATGGAAACCAAGAACTACACCCTCGCGGACGTGGAGCCCACTTACCGCCCCATGATTATCGACGGGGAGGACGCCCGGGCCAGCTCCGGCGAGACCTTCACCCGCCTCAGCCCCGCCCACGAGGTCGAAGTCACCTCATTCCCGAAGGGCACCGCGGAAGACGTAGACCGCGCAGTCACCTCCGCCCGCCGGGCCCTGGACCACGGCTGGCGCCAGTCGACCGGCGCCCAGCGCTCGAAACTGCTGCTGAAGGTTGCTGACCTGATCCGCCGGGACGCCGAACAGCTCGCACTGGCCGAAACCCTCGAAACCGGCAAGCCAATCACCCAATCCCGCAACGAGGTAGCCAGCACCGCCGAATTGTGGGAGTACGCCGCCAGCCTGGCCCGCAACACCCAAGGCGATGCGCACAATGCCCTGGGACCGGACACCCTGGCCCTCGTCGTCCACGAACCCATCGGCGTGATTGGCATGATCACCCCCTGGAACTTCCCGCTCCTCATCATCAGCCAGAAGTTGCCTTTCGCGCTGGCCGCCGGCAACACGGCGGTCATCAAGCCCAGCGAAAGCACCTCGGCCACCACCGTCATGCTGGGGCAGTTGGTCCGGGAGGCCGGCTTCCCTGCAGGCGTCGTCAACGTCGTCACCGGCAACCGTGTGGTCGGTTCAGCAATCGCTGAACATCCCGGTATCGACATGATCAGCTTCACCGGCTCCACCGGTGTTGGAAAGTCGATCGCCTCCATCGCCGGCCGCGACCTGAAGAAGGTCGAACTGGAGCTGGGCGGCAAGAACCCCCAGATCATCACGGCCAACGCCGACTTCAACGCCGCCGTGGACGCCGGTGTCTTCGGCGGGTACTTCAACGTCGGACAGTGCTGCAACTCCGGCAGCCGCCTGATCGTGCATCGCTCCATCGCTGACGAATTCGCAGCAGCCGTGGTGGAGCGCGCCCGCCACATGCGCGTTGGAGACCCGCTCAAGTCCGAAACCCTGGTCGGTTCCCTGGTCAATGACGCGCAACTCGCCGTCGTCGAACGCTACGTCGCCGAGGGCCGCGAAGCAGGAGCGCACTTGCTGACCGGCGGCGGTCTCCTCGACACAGGGCTCGACGGCGGCCGGTTCTACCAGCCGACAGTCTTCACCGATGTCACCGCCACCATGTCCATCGCCACCGACGAGATCTTCGGTCCGGTGCTGTCAGTCCTGCCTTTCGACACCCTCGAGGAAGCCATCAGCATCGCCAACTCGACCTCGTTCGGCCTGTCGGCAGGTATCTGGAGCAACGACATTAATGAAGCACTGCCCGCGGCCCGGGACCTGCGGGCAGGGACGGTCTGGGTGAACCGGTGGATGGATGGTTACCCGGAAGTACCTTTCGGTGGCTACGGACAGAGCGGAATCGGACGCGAACTGGGCCGCCAGGCGCTGGCCGAGTTCAGTGAGCTGAAGACGATCCAGCTCCAGGTCGGGACGCGGAGCACCCGTTGGGTCGACGCACCCGACGCGCCCCGCCGCTAGGAACGAACACAGGAGCTCGTGAGCGATATGGCACACGCAACAATTGACGAGGCACCGCTGCCCCAGGCTTTCGACGAGCCCATCACCGCGGACGAAGTGATCCGTACCGACGTCGCGATCATCGGCTCAGGCATGGGCGGCGGCACCATGGCCTACGCCCTTAAGGACTCCGGGGCGGACGTACTGGTCATCGAACGCGGGAACCGGCTCCCCACCGAACCGCAAAACTCGGACCTGGAGGAGGTTTACCTCAAAGGCCGCTACAAGAATGCGGACACGTGGTACAACGGCCGCACAGGGGCGGGATTCAAGCCCGGCGTCTACTACTGGGTGGGCGGCAACACGAAAGTCTATGGCGCGTGCCTTCCCCGGTTCCGGGCCAGCGACTTCGAAGAAGTCCGGCACGCGGACGGGGTCTCCCCGGCATGGCCGTTCACCTACGCCGACCTGGAGCCCTACTACACCCGCGCTGAGAAGCTCTTCCAGGTCCGCGGGCAGGTGGACGAAGATCCCACGGAGCCGCCGCACTCCGAGGCCTACCCCCACCCCGCACTGGACCATGAACCGGCCATCCGGGATTTGGCCGAATCATTCCGCCGGCAGGGCCTGCATCCGTTTCGGATGGCCAACGGTTTGGACGCCGACACCCCCGAAAAGCGGGCCCTGTGCGCAACCAGCGACGGTGCGCCCAACGAGGCGGGGCTGAAAGCGGACGCCGAAAAGATCGCCGTCGACCCCGCAATAGCTGCGGGTGTGCGGCTCATGACCGGGACCACGGTGACCAGGCTTATTCCGGGAGGCGATGGCCGCACCATAGTTGCGGCACTCGCCGAGAACAACGGAAGGATCATCCGCATCGAGGCGGACAAGTTCATCCTCGCCGCCGGCGCAGTTAACTCAGCTGCCCTGCTGCTGAGGTCAGCCACCAAGGACAACCCCCGCGGGCTCGCCAACTCCTCCGGGCTGGTCGGCCGGAACTACATGGTGCACAACAGCACCTTCTTCATTGGCATCAATCCCCTCAGGATCAACCGCACGCTGTGGCAGAAGACCCTTGGCCTCAATGATTGGTACGAGGCAGGCCCCACTACCCGGTACCCGCTCGGAAACCTCCAGATGCTGGGAAAACTGAGGTCCAGCATGCTCAAGATGGCCCGCCCGTGGGCGCCTGAAATCCTCCTGAAACTGATGTCGGACCGCAGCATCGACATCTACCTCACCACCGAAGACCTGCCACGCCGGGAGAACGGCGTCAGCGTCAGCGACGGAAAGATCCATCTGTGGTGGGAACCCAACAACCTCGCTCCCCACAAGGAGCTGGTCCGGCGCGTCAAGAGGGCAGTACGGAAGGCCGGATACCCCGTGATCCTGACCCAACGCATGGGGATTGAAACCAACTCCCACCAATGCGGCACAGCAGTCGCCGGCCATGACCCCGCCACGAGTGTCCTCGCCCCGGACTGCCGCGCCCATGACCTGGACAACCTTTGGGTTGTTGACAGCTCCTTCTTCCCCTCTTCGGCAGCCCTCAACCCCGCCCTGACCATCGCCGCCAACGCCCTGCGTGTCGCTGACACCATCCTGGCCGACGGCATGACCTCACGCGGAAACCGGGCAGCAAGCAAGAATCCCCTTCCTCACAGGACAGGACAACCGTGACCTCCCACCAAGAACAAACACTCGCCCCCGCCGCGCATCATGTCTCCACCCGCGACCTGACAAGGGCCGCTTGGGCCAGTTCCCTCGGCAGCGCACTGGAGTACTACGACTTTGCGCTGTACAGCCTGGCCTCAGCCATCATCTTCAGCCCCCTTTTCTTCCCCGGGAGCAACCCCGCCACCGGGTTGATCCTCAGCTTCGGCACATACTTCCTGGGATTCGCTGTCCGCCCCCTGGGCGGCATCATCTTCGGCCGGCTGGGCGACCGTCTCGGCCGCAAGTTCGTCCTGCTCGCCACTGTCCTGCTCATGGGTGGCGCCAGCACCCTGATAGGCGTCCTCCCGACCTACAACGGCTCACGAGGAGACTGGTACGACGGCGGCGTCGGCCTCCTGGCGCCGATCCTCCTGGTTTTCCTGCGCCTCATGCAGGGGCTTGGCGCCGGAGCGGAAATGGCCGGCGCTTCCATCCTGATGACCGAGTACGCTCCAGTTCGCCGGCGCGGGTTTATCGCCGCGCTGCCCTTCCTTGGAGTCCAGCTGGGAACAGTGGCTGCGGCGCTGGTCTACTTCCTGCTGCTGAACACCAACCAGAGCGTGATGATCACCGACACCTGGCTCTGGCGCGTACCGTTCCTGGCCAGTGTGCTTATCCTCGGCGTCGCGATCTACATCCGGCTCCGTTTGAAGGAGTCGCCGACGTTCGCGCAGCTGGAACCACACGAACAGATCACCGAGAAGCCGCTGCGCACCCTCGTCAAGCGTTCAGGCAAGACGGTGCTGGTGGGCATCGGGCTCCGGATGGCCGAAAACGGCGGGTCCTCGATCTACCAGGCCCTCGCCGTAGCTTACGTATCCAGCGCCGCCATCGGGATCAAGGGACCCATCGGTGCGCTCTCCCTGGTCTTCGCCGCAGCAGTTGGTGCCGCCGTCGTTCCGCTGGCCGGATGGCTCACCGACCGGTACGGGCGTGTCCGGGTTTACCGCGGTTTCGCGATTTTCCAGCTGGCCGCGGCCTTCCCGGTCTGGTACGCGCTCAGCTTTGGTGACACCGTGCTCACTATCGTCGTCGTGTCCTTGGGCCTGGGCGTCGGCACCTGGGGCATGTTTGGTTCTCAAAGCGCGCTGATGTGCGAGCTCTTCGGCTCCCGCCAGCGCTACTTGGGCGTCTCGGTGGCACGGGAAGGTTCCGCTGTCATCGCCGGCGGCATCGCGCCGATGGTGGGCGCGTGGCTGATGTCCCTGGTTGTCACCGCAGAGGGCGGTTCCGCCGTCCCCCACGCCGGCACCGGAGCATGGCTGCCCATCGCCGGGTATCTGTCGCTGCTTACGGTAATCACCATTATCGCGACGTTCTTTACCCCGGAAACGGCAGGTCGAAGCCTGGAAGACCCCCGGGACGCCGTGGAGGTGGAGAACGGCCGGTAACCCGCTGTTCCACGTCCGCGAAGACCCCACCCCGGATTGATAAAGTCGAAAGGTGGAGATTCCAGTCTCCACCTTTCGACTTTACGGGCAGGAACAAACCATGGCACCCCGCATCACCCTTGAAGACGTAAGCAAGGCCGCGGGCGTCTCCCGTTCCACAGCGTCGCTCGTCGTCCGTGGCAGCTCGCGGATCCCCGAGTCCACGGCCGAGAAAGTCCGGCAGGCCATGAATGAGCTCGGCTACGTGTACAACAGGCAGGCGGCCAACCTGCGGCAAAGCCGGACAATGACCCTGGGCCTGATCGTCACCGAGATCATCAACCCCTACTTCGCAGAACTTGCCATGGCCGTGGACCAGATCACCCATGATGCCGGTTACACGATCTTCATCGGCTACAGCCGGGACCTCGAAGACCGGCAACACGAGATCGTCGCCTCCATGATTGAACGCCAAGTTGACGGCCTGCTCATACTTCCCGCCCTGGACACCGACCGGGAACGCCTGGCCAAACAGGTGACTGCAGCCAACATTCCCGTCGTTTTGCTGGCCCGCCACTTCCCCGGCTTCGACTACGTAGGCAGCGACAACGTCAAGGGCGCGGGGATGGTGGGAGAGCATCTCGCGGCTCTTGGGAGCAAGACGGTGGCCTTCGTGGGTGGCCGGCCTGCGCCGTCGTACAGGGAACGGGAAAAGGGCCTGCGGATCGCCCTCGAGGCCCATGGCGTGCAGCTGTGGAGCAGCGAAGAACTCCGTAGCCCGGTCACACCGGAGGGCGGAGCCGCCGCCCTCGGCCGGCTCTTCGACCGCGGTAACCTGCCCGACGCGGTGGTGGTCTACAGCGACGTCGTCGCGCAGGGGGTTTACGACGAGATGCGCCGCCGCGGCCTGGAACCGGGGAGGGACATCGCCGTTGCATCCTTCGACGACACCCGGATCGCAGCTGCCCAGGTCCCGCCCATGACGTCAGTGGCGGGCTTCCCCGGAGAGGTGGGTTCCAAAGGCACTGAAATGCTGATGGCCCGTCTGTCCGAAGGAAACGCCGACGCCCCTGCCCAGGTCACCCTCATCGAACCACAACTGAAGATCAGGTCTTCCACAGCCACCTGGCGCCCCCGAACACTGTCCGCCTAACCAGGCAGCAGCGGCGCCCTCACACTTAGCCCCCGTCACACATAGCAAGGGACCGCCCATGAACTCCACCCCATCCCCCGCCACGCACGACGCAACGGCTCCCTTCGACCCCGATTACTTTGGCGAGCAGTCCGAACAGGCCCTGGACGCTCTCATCAAGCGGTTGGAAACCCAGGCACTAACGCTGCGTCTTGGCGGGTTCGACCAATCGGATGCTTTGGCACTGGGTCTGCTGCTCGTTGACCTGGCCACAACCCGGGCACTTCCGGTGGCCATCGACATCCGACGGGAGCAGCACATCCTGTTCCATGCCTCCCTGCCGGGGGCCACACCTGATAACGACGTATGGATAGAGCGCAAGAGCAGGACAGCCCAGCGCTATCTGGAACCCTCCCTCCTGGTTGGGCTCAAGGGACGGCGGGGCGGGCGAAGGCTTGAGGACAACGGCTGGTTCGACGAACGGCTTTATGCGTCCCACGGCGGAGCGGTCCCGATTCATGTCGACGGAACAGGAGTGGTTGCCATAGCCACAGTGTCCGGGCTGCCACAGCAAGACGACCATGAGCTGGTGGTCGAAGCGTTGCAGACTTTCCTCACTCAGGACCGCAGCAAGAACAGCTGAGGATCCGAAAACCCCTGGGGCGTGGGCTGAGCCGCGTCAATTATCATCCTGGCCTCGCCGGGACCTCGGACCCTACCACCCGCCATGGCTCCGCGCTATGACTGGAGTAAACCTCCAAAGCGGAAGGACCGGTCATGATGTGGGGTTACGGACAAGGCATGATGTGGATGTGGCTGTGGGTCCCCCTGCTGCTGGTCGGCGTCGCGATTCTGGTACTTCTGGCAGTCAAGCTCTTTGGCGGACACGGACCCGCCGACCCACAGATGCCGGGGAGCATCCCGCCTACGGGACGGAGCACGGCCCGCCGGATCCTCGATGAGCGCTTTGCCAGAGGAGAACTCACGGCAGACCAGTACCGCGAACATCTCAAAGTGCTTGATGAGGGCCCGTAATGAAGCCGCTCAGTCGCCGTCGGGCGTTGCTCCTTGGCGGGGTGGGCATAGCGGCAACTGCGGCCGGCGGGGGCGGGTTGGCCTGGACCCTGGCCCCGCGGACGACGGCCGGGACGGGCGGCGAACTGGTCCAGCCCGCGGAAGTGCGGAGCACGAACGGCCAGTTGCAGGTCCGCCTCCAAGCAGCACCAGGACCGATGGTGTTGGGAGGACGGCAAGCCACGGCGCTGGGCTATAACGGCGGCATTCCCGGCCCAACGCTTCGTTTGTTTCCAGGCGATGTGCTCCGCGTGGAACTCGTCAATAAGCTTGCCCAAGCCACCAACCTGCATGTGCACGGGCTCCACGTTTCACCCGAGGGCAACGGCGACAACGTTTTTGTTTCGGTGAACCCCGGCGACGCCTTTTCCTATGGCTACAAACTCCCTGCGGACCATCCCCCGGGCGTTTATTGGTATCACCCCCACCATCACGGCATGGTAGCCGACCAGATCTTCGCAGGACTCTTCGGAGCAATCATCGTCGAAGACCGGAAACCGATTGAGTCAGCCCTGGAGCGGGTGCTGCTTATTTCGGACACCACCCTTGATGGGCAAGGGAACGTTGCACAAGTGCCCATGATGGAACGGATGATGGGCCGGCAGGGTGAACTGCTCCTTGTCAACGGTCAAAGTAACCCGCACTTCGATGCCCGCCCGGGCCAGCGCGAAAGGTGGCGCATCGTCAACACCTGCGTGGCCCGCTACCTCCGGTTGCGGCTGGACGGTCAGCAAATGCAACTGCTGGGCATGGACTCCGGCCGGTTCCCGGCGCCCAAGCCGGTCAATGAAGTTCTCCTGACCCCAGGAAACCGCGCTGACCTTCTTGTGACTTACGACGGCGGATCGGTACTGCGCGCGCTCTACCAGGACCGGGGAAGTATGCCGGGGATGATGGGGCAGATGCCCGGAGAACGAGGCCCGGCCGACCAGCCGGACGGTACGGCACTGGCAACTCTCCGCGTGGCCGGCGAACCGGTCCCGCCACTTCCGACGGTGCCCATCCAAGACGTGCCTGAAGACCTGCGGTCAGCGGCGGTGGCGGCACGCCGGCGGATCGTACTGGCCGCCGGCATGGGCAGAGGCATGGGCATGGGCATGGGCATGGGCATGATGCGCTTCACGATCAATGGCAGGGAGTTCAATGAAGGCCGGATAGACACCAGGGTGGCTTCCGGATCCGTGGAGGAATGGACGCTGAGCAACGCCAGTCCCATGGATCACCCGTTCCACCTCCATGTCTGGCCCATGCAGATCATCGAGGAGAACGGTCAGTCCGTGGACGATGTGATCTGGCAAGACGTGGTCAATGTACCCGCCAACGGGCGGGTGAAGGTCAGGGTGGCGTTCAAGGACTTCAGCGGGCGGTCCGTCTATCACTGCCACATCTTGGACCACGAAGATTTGGGAATGATGGGGGCCCTTGAAGTGACCTAGCTCATGCGCGCCCGGCATTGCCTCTTATACCCCCTAGGGGTATGTTAATGGTGTTGTCAGTGAAGTGGTATGTCCCGGAGGGTCCGCCCTCTTTCACAGCCGTTCATCCCCAGCATCCATCGCTCATCTGCTAAGAAATGGAAACTGGCATGCAAACACCACCACGTACCGAACTGCCCCTCATCGCAAAGTCCTCCTCAGGTTGCGGTTGCTGTTCCACCAACGGATTCGAATCCCCCGCCTCCACCGCCCAAGGTGTTGAGTACGGCGTCGAAGGCCTGACCTGCGGCAGCTGTGCGGACCGCGTTGAACGCGCCGTACGGGACGTCGACGGCGTCGGGTCCGCCACGGTCGTGCTGGTCCCGGGCGGGGTCTCCCGCCTGGTCGTCACCGGGCCTGCCGGGCCCTCCGCTGTCCGGGACGCTGTGGCGTCCGCCGGCTACAGCCTCACCAACAACCGCTAGTCCATACACCAACGGCCAGTGCCGCCTCTTGTGGCGTTGAAGCGGCCGTTACTGGAGGACCACGCCATGACAGAGCACACCCACCACCACCCGCACTCACCGGTCAGGGAACCCGAACCGGACCCCACCCACCACGCCGGGCACAGCCCTGAAATGCACGGCGACCAGCACAAACAGCACCACGGCCACGCTGCGGACGACGACCATATGGTGCACAGCCATGGGCAGCATGCCGGGCACAGTACGGCGATGTTCAAGGACCGGTTCTGGTTGACCCTGGCATTGTCCGTCCCGGTGGTGTTCTTCAGCCCGATGTTCGCCCACCTGCTCGGCTACATGCCGCCGGAGTTTCCGGGCTCGGCCTGGATCCCACCAGCGCTGGGCACCGTGATCTTCTTCTACGGCGGCATGCCGTTCCTCAAAGGAGGACTCAGTGAGCTGAAATCCAGGAAGCCGGGCATGATGCTGCTGATTGCCATGGCAATCAGCGTCGCGTTCATCGCCTCGTGGGCCACCAGCCTGCGGATCGGGAACTTCGATCTGGACTTCTGGTGGGAACTGGCACTGCTGGTCGCCATCATGCTGCTGGGGCACTGGATCGAGATGCGCGCCCTTGGTTCGGCCCAAGGTGCCCTGGATGCCCTGGCCGCTTTACTGCCTGATGAAGCAGAACGCGTCACCCCCAACGGCACGGAAACAGTCCCCGTCACCGACCTCGCTCCAGGGGATGTAGTGCTGGTCCGCTCCGGCGCCCGGATGCCCGCGGACGGGACGATCGTGGAGGGGCAGGCCGAGTTCGACGAATCCATGATCACCGGCGAGTCCAAGACCGTCGCCCGAGGGCCCGGAGACCCCGTGGTTGCCGGCACAGTCGCCACGGACAACACCGTCCGGGTGCGCATCACCGCCGTCGGAGAGGACACAGCCCTGGCGGGTATCCAGCGGCTGGTCGCGGAAGCGCAGGCTTCCTCCTCCAAAGCCCAGGCCCTGGCCGACAGGGCGGCGGCGTTCTTGTTCTACTTCGCCACGATCGCCGGCGTCGTCACCTTCATCGCCTGGATCCTGCTCGGCAGCCTGCCCGAAGCCGTGACCCGCACTGTCACAGTGCTCGTCATCGCCTGCCCTCACGCACTGGGCCTGGCCATCCCTTTGGTCATCGCCATATCCACCGAACAAGCCGCCCGGGTCGGGGTGCTGATCAAGAACCGGATGGCCCTTGAACGGATGCGCACCGTCGACGTCGTCCTGTTCGATAAGACCGGCACCCTGACCAAAGGCGAACCTGAGCTCAAAGACATCACCGCCGTCGACGGCACCACGCCCCGGGAACTGCTGGCAGTGGCCGCAGCCGTGGAATCCGACAGTGAACACCCCGTCGCCCGGGCCATCGTCCGCGCCGCGCACCACCAAGGCCTGGACCTGCCAACCGCGACCGGATTTTCCTCAATGACCGGCCGCGGAGTGAGGGCGATGATCGATGGCCGCACAGTGCAGGTCGGCGGGCCGGCCCTGCTCCGCGAACTCGACCTGACCGAAACCGACGCCATGGCCGCCACCACCAGGCAATGGGCCGGACGTGGCGCTGCGGTGCTGCACGTCGTAGAGGGTGACCGGATCCTCGGAGCGGTGAGCCTGGAAGATGCGATCCGTCCGGAGTCACGGCAAGCAGTGAAGGCCCTGCAGGCCCGGGGCATCAAGGTGGCTCTGATCACCGGTGACGCCCGCCAGGTTGCGGATGCTGTGGGAGCCGAGCTTGGCATCGACGAGGTCTTCGCCGAGGTCCTCCCGGCCGACAAGGACAAGAAGGTCGCGCAAGTGCAGGACCGCGGGCTGAAAGTTGCGATGGTCGGTGACGGGGTGAACGACTCCCCCGCCCTGGCCCGGGCCGAAGTCGGCATCGCCATCGGCGCCGGCACCGACGTCGCCATGGAATCGGCCGGAGTCATCCTGGCCGGCAACGATCCCCGTGCCGTGCTGTCCATGGTTGATCTGTCCCGGACCAGCTATACCAAGATGTGGCAGAACCTCATCTGGGCCACCGGTTACAACATCATCGCCGTGCCATTGGCTGCCGGCGTTCTGGCCTTCGCGGGGGTCGTGTTGTCCCCGGCAGCCGGGGCAGTGCTCATGTCTGCGTCCACGATCGTCGTGGCCCTGAACGCCCAGCTTCTCCGACGGGTGAAACTGAACCCCTCCCAGGTTCGTTAAACCAACCACGCACCGGGCGCCCCGCCCCACGGATCGGGGCGGGGCCGGGGGCCGATAGGCTGGAAGCACAAGAAGCCATGCAACCCGCACGAAAGGAAGGAGACAGTCATGCAGGCACGTCGGACCATGACCGGGACCTTCCTTAACATCGGGCTGCTGGTGACAGTCATGGCATTGATCGCCGGCGTGTTGGGGATGCACGTCATGACCGGTCTGCACACCCAACACACCATGACCACCGCAGCAACAACAACGGTCATATCCGTTGAAACGGTGGACCATGGCACCGCCGCCCACGACCCCCACGGCGGAGGGGCGGGCATCACTGATGCGCAGGCCGACGCCGGTCCGGCCGTGGGTCCGGCCGCGGGTGGACTGGCACAATGCGCCTGCTCGGGGAACTGCTCCACGGAGCATGCGATGGGCGTCTCCTGCGTCCCCTCAACCGCCACCAGCGTCCTGGCAGCCCCGCTCCCGGACACCTCCACGACGGTGCCGTCCTCATTCCGGCCTGTCGCTACAGGTTCCAGCACGCTATGGTCCTACCTGCCCGGAAGTCCTTCCCCGGGCGAACTGTCGATCAGCAGAACATAGGCACCGGCCTGCGCCCCGCTCACCCAGGGGCCACTCTGTCTTGCGCCGCCCCCTCGGCGGCCCGGGCTTACCGGCCCGGCGTCCACATATCCCGCTTTGCCGTGAGCGCGTCGGCGTTCACGAATACCCGCTTGAAGGACTGTTCTGTGAAAACCAAAAAGCTTTTGCCCCTCTCCGCTGTTGCCCTTGTCGCTTCCCTGGCACTCGCAGGATGCAGCACCGGAACCCCCGGTTCGTCGGGGACGTCCATGCCCGGGATGGACCATGGAAATATGGGCTCCTCCAGCGCCCCCGCGCAATCCGCGCCCGCGAGCGCCGAGGACCATAACGCGGCCGACGCGATGTTCGCGCAGGCAATGATCCCCCACCACGCCCAAGCCGTGGAGATGAGCGGGATGATCCTCGCCAAGCAGGACATCCCTGCCCAGGTGAGCGCGTTGGCAACCCGTATCAAGGATGCCCAAGGCCCGGAAATCGAGACAATGACCGGTTGGTTGAAAGGCTGGAACGAGTCCACGATGATGCCCTCGGGCCACAGCATGGACGGCATGATGAGTGACGATGACATGGCCAAGCTCGACGCAGCCCAGGGTACCGAGGCTGCCAAACTGTTCCTGTCGCAGATGATTGCCCACCACCGCGGTGCCGTGGCGATGGCGGAGACGGAAACCCGCGACGGGAAGAACACCGATGCCGTGAAGTTGGCCAAGGAGATCATCACCGCGCAGGAGGCAGAGATCAAGGAGATGGAGCAACTGCTGGCCAGCCTCTAGCGGCCGGCGCCGTCCTTTAGCAGCCAGCGGAGTGCCGGCCTTGGAAGCGCCGGCACTCCCCTCCGTCTTTGACTCATCCCCGCCATCGAGCCCTGGAGCTTCCCATGCCTTTAGCCAAACCGTCGTTATACCGGGCGGCAGGAGTCGCCGCACTCCTCGCCTTCCTTCCTGCCACGGCTGCCTGCACCCAGCCCTCTCCGTCTTCCGGCCCTGCAGAGTCTTCACATGGGATGACGGACAACGCGCTGCCCGGCAACCACGTGCACGCGCTGGCCGTCAACAGTGCGTCCGGCCAGGTCCTGCTCGCCACCCACGAGGGTTTGTTTGACGTTACTGTTACCCCCGCGACCAAGATCGGTGACACGAACGACCTCATGGGTTTCACCGTCGGCGCCGGTAACGTCTTCTACGCCTCCGGCCATCCCGGGCCCGGGTCGTCCCTGCCGGATCCGCTGGGATTGATGAAATCCACCGACGGCGGGAAGACCTGGGAAGCACTCTCCCGGCAAGGCGAATCAGACTTCCACGCCCTGACGGTCACCAAGTCCGGAATTGTCGGCTACGACGGCCAGTTGCGCGGAAGTGCTGACGGTAAAGCCTGGGAGGTCGCTGCTGCCGGCTTCGCCCCTGCCGTCCTGGCCGGACATGCCGACTCTGACACGGTGCTGGCCACCACCGAGAACGGGATCCAGCGATCCACCGACGGCGGGAAGACCTGGAAAGCGGTCCCCGACGGACCAGTGATCCAGTTCGCCGCGTTCGCGGACCCCACCGACGCCTTCGGCGTGGCTCCGGACGGAACCACGTACCACTCCGCCGACGCCGGTGTTACCTGGACCAGGAAAGGCCGCGTCGCGTCCGAGGTCCAGGCCATCGCCGCAGGGAGCGGACCAAGCGGCACTCCGTCCTTGTGGGCGGCCACCATTGATGAGGTCGTGGTGTCCACCGATGGCGGCGCAACGTTCGGCCCCGCCAACACCAAGTGAACAGGTGATCGTCAAGGCACCAGCCGAGCCCCTGGCGCCAGCCCCTGCATGGATTGGCTGGCGCCCAAGGGCCTTCCCGGATTGGATTTTTCCTATGCTGCCGCCACGCGCCGTTCGCCGATATCAAAGCCCGGCCCGCCCGGAACGGAGTCGATCAAGCGACGGGTGTAGGGATGCCGGGGGTTGCCGTAGACGGCATCGACGTCCCCGTGTTCAACGACTTCCCCGTGGAACAGCACCAGGATCTGGTCACTGACGTGGTGCACCACGTCCAAGTCATGGGAGATGAAGGCCATTGTCAGGTCCAGTTCCTTACGAAGCCGCCCTATCAGGTTCAGGATCTCGGCTTGAACGGAGAGATCGAGCGCGGAGGTGATCTCGTCTGCGATGATGAGCTTCGGCTGGACAGCCAGTGCCCGGGCTATGGCGATGCGCTGCCGTTGCCCTCCGGAGAACTCGTGGGGGTAGCGTTCGGCCACGTCCGGATCGAGCCGGATGGTGGAGAGCCAGTACGAGATCTTCTCGCGATGCTCCTTGGGATTGGCCCGCAACGGATCAATAGCCTCGGCCAAGGTTTGTCCGATGGTCCTCCGCGGGTTCAAGGAGGAATAGGGATCCTGCGGAACCATCTGGACCATACGTCGCATCCGGCGGCGGTCTGCACCGGACATCGCAGTGACATCGCGTCCGTCGAAGGAGATGGTGCCGCCGCTGGGTTTCACCAGCCCGACGATCGCCTTGGCCATGGTGGACTTGCCCGAGCCGGACTCCCCCACGATTCCCAAGGTGTTCCCTTGGGGAATGCTCGCACTGACACCCTTCAGTACGGTTGCGGCTGACCGCCCGGAACCGAAGGTGACCCTGACATCCTGCAGTTCCAACACTGCTTGTGCGCTCATTGTGCTGCCTCCTCGACCCTGCTGCCGGCGGCTGGTTCGTCGTCGTAAATTTCGTCCATTTCGAAGTCCGTTGCCTTGACGGTCACCAGTTCGGCCTTGCGCTCGGCGATCGACGGTGTCGCGGCGAGAAGGGCCTTGGTGTACGGATGCTTGACCTTGCCGGCAGCCAGTTCCTCGCCCGTGAGGCGTTCCAGGATTTTGCCGCCGTTCATCACAATGACCTTGTCGCACAGTGCCTGGACTACACCGATGTCGTGGGAGATGAACAGCATTGCGGTGCCCATCTCGCGGTTGATGGTCCGGAACTGACGGAGCACATCAGCCTGGACGGTCACGTCAAGAGCCGTGGTGGGTTCATCGGCGATGATCAGGCGCGGGTCTGTTACCAGCGTGGAGGCGATCATGGCCCGCTGCAGCATGCCGCCAGAGAGTTCATGCGGGTGCTGCTTCATGCGCTTCTCCGGCTGCGTGATCCGGATATCGGCCAGCGCCTTGACCATCCGCGCAACGGCGGTTTGCTTGGATTGCCCCAGGTGCACACGGCTCACTTCGGTCAGCTGCGAGCCGATGCGAAGGGCCGGATTGAAGCTGGTTCCCGGATCCTGGTACACGAGTCCGATGGAGGTGGCGAGCTCGCGGGGGTTGTTCTTCTTGAGCAGGTTGAGCTCCCCCAAGCGCATGGTCTTCGCGTTGACCCCCAGCTCTTCGGGTAGCAGCCCGGCGATGGACATGGCCGTCAACGATTTGCCGGAGCCGGACTCGCCTACCAGCCCGACCACTTCGCCCGGGTGGATACTGAGCGATACGCCCTTCACCAACGGAATGCCCGACGGCGTGGTGACAGTGAGGTTGTCCACCTCAACCAGCGCTTCGGCGTCGGCCCGCAGGGAGGCGGGTACCTCGGATGCCTTGCGGAGGCTGCCGAACTTGCGGCCGCCGCGGGGATCGGTGGCTGCGGCGAGACCGTCACCGATGAGCATCGCGGAGAGTCCGGTGATGGTGATCATGATGGACGGCATCACTGCCTGCAGCGGTTGGGAGTAGATGTTGACCAAGGCTTCGTTGAGGAGCCGGCCGAAGTCGTACTCGGGGTTCTGCACGCCGAGGCCAATGAAGGACAGGCTGGACAGGTCGATCAGGGTAGTGGCGAACACCGTAGCCGTCAGGACCAGGAGGGGTTCGGCCATGTTCGGCAGAAGGTGGCGGGTGATGATGTGCGGCCCTGATACACCAAGCAACCTGGCCGTGGAGACGTAGTTGCGCTGGGATATTGAGGCCGCCATGTTCGCCGTCAAGCGTGCGAAGGCCGGGATACTCGCGATGGAAATGGCCAGTACGGCCGACCAGGTGCCCTGGCCCAGGATGGCCGCGATCAGCAGGGAGAAGATGAGGCTCGGGTAGGCCACGGCAGCTTCGAGCACCCGGAGGACCGCCGTACGGATGCGGCGCGGTGCGAGCCAGACTGCGGTACCCACCGCGATGCCGGCGACGACGGCAATGGCCGTGGTTGCCGCGGTCATGAGCAGGGTCAACCTGGCGGCCACCAAGGACCGGGCGAGGACGTCGCGGCCGAAGTCATCAGTTCCCAACCAATGCTCGGCACTGGGGCCTTGGGACGCTTGGGGCGTCAGCTTCTCGGCAGCCTCGCTGAGGAACAACGGTGCAATGAGGGCGGTGAGCACCATGACAGTCATGAGCACGATGCCGATGATCAGGCCGGTGGTCCAACGGAACCTGTGGCGCGGAGCTGTCTCAGCCATTGGATTTGCCTCCCAGCGTACGGGGGTCGATGAGGCCGAGGATCACGTCGACCAGCAAGTTGAGCAGGATCGCCAGAAAACCCAGTACCAGGATGATCCCTTGGATGACCGGGTAGTCCTTGTTCACGATCGCCGTGACGATCTCCCGTCCGAGGCCGGGCCAGTTGAAGACGTTCTCTACGATGATGGCCCCGCCCAACATGCCGGCGAGGATGAGTCCAGCCAGGGTCAGGGCCGTGGTGAGCAGGTTGGGCAAGGCGTGCCGGGCATAGAGCCGCAGCGCCGGAAGCCGCCAGCCACGTCCGGTCCGCAGGTAGTCCTGCTCCAGGACAGTTGCCGTCTCGCGGCGAACCACTCGGGCAATGGAGCAGATGGGGGCTATGGACAAGCCAACAACGGGAAGGATGAGTGCGCTGAGTGAGGCGGCGCCCGCGGCGGGCAGCACCTTGAGGATGATGGCGAAAACCACAACGAGCATGGTGGATACCACGTACTGGGGTACAGCTTGGAAGAAGGCTGTCAGCATCCCGAAGGAAACGTCGAGCCATTTGTTCCGTCCTCCGCGGGTGAGGATTCCCACCAGCATGCCCGCCGGAACCGAAACCACCAGCACCAGGATGATTCCGAGCAGGGCGATTTCGGCGGTGAACGGCAGCTTGGTGGCGATGATCTGGGACACGGAGGTGCTGTAGGCGAATGATTCGCCGAGGTCACCGGTGAGGAGGCCGCCGACGTAGTTGATGAACTGCACGTAGAGGGGATCGTTGAGTCCGAGGTTGTTCCGGATCGCCTCGATCTGTTCGGTGGTGGCGTCAGCGCCGGCTACTGCAACTGCCGGGTCGCCCGGGATGAGCGGAACCATGAAGAAGGTCACGACGACGAGCAGGGCGACGGAGAGGAGGACGCCGCCGGCGCGGCGAAGGGCGTAGTCGGCCCAAGGTGAGAGGCTCAGGGCCCTGCCCCGGGGGCCTTTGGCGGCCCCCGGGGTTTGGCTCTCAAGGATCTGTACTTCCTTGGAGAGCATGGTGGGTTCAGTCATCGTGAAACCTTTGCTTACTTGGTGATGCGAAGAGTGGCGTAGTCGACAATCCCGGATGGCGCCTGGATGGAGAATCCGGAGCGCTGGGCGACGATCTGCGGTTCACCGACGAAGGGAACAATGTCGTTGTCGCTCAGGATGCTCTTCTGGGCCTTCGTGTAGGCCTCACAACGGGCGGCCTCGTCCGTCGCTGACTGTGCAGTAGCGATTTCGGCCAGGATGTCCGCGTTCTCGCCGCCGCCGATGTTCCGGCCGCCCTTTTCGGTAGGTACTCCGGCGATGCGCGTGAGGGAGGCCGCGACCGTCCCCACGAAGTTGGCGTCGCCCTGGACGGTCAGGTCCCAGGTTTCCGGCTTGGTCTGGGTCATTGTGGCCCAGGTTCCGTTGTCCACGAGCTGCAGGTCTACGGTCGCCCCGGCTGCCCGGAGGGCTTCCTGGACATAGGTGCTGCCTGCTCCGTTGGGGCCGATGCTGGTGGTGCCGACCATCTTGAAGGTCTTCCCTGCCAGAACGGCTTTGGCTGCGTCGGCGTCCTCTTTGGTCATGCTGGAGTTATCGGGCAGGACGCACGGGACTGTAGGCGCAACGATGGAGTTGTACGTGATGCCCTTACCGGCATAGGCCGCTGCGTTGAACGCCTGCTGGTTCATCAGCTGGGCGACTGCTTTGCGCAAGGCAGGATCGGTGAAGGGGCTGCCTTCACGCTGGTTGAACAAGAGGAAGATGCCGGCGAAGGGTACCGACGTGACGGTGTAGTCCTTATTGCCTTCGAAACGCTGGACGTCTGCGGGTGCGATGTCGGAGACGTCCATTTCACCGGTGAGCAGCTGGTTTGCCACTGTGGTCTTGTTGACGCCGGGGAAGAACCGGACGGTCTTGGCCGGAACACCTTCCAGCGGCTTGGAGTACCGGGGCCAGGCGTCGTAGTCCTCACGAAGCGTCATGTCGTAGCTGACGCCGTGGCTGGCCTTGGTCAGCGTGTAGGGACCGGAAAAGGCTCCCTTGACTGTTCCTTTGGCCAGCCCTTCCAGGTCGGCGAGCCCGGCCGGGCAGATGATGCCTGTCTGGGCGAGGGTCAGGCCGCCGATGAGCTCGGACCACGGCTGGGCCAGCTTGATGTCCACGGTACCGGCGGTGTCGTCACCGGTGATGGTGGGCTGACCTGGACCGAAGACGAGCTTGCCAAAGTTGTTCTTGGTGGCCGGGTCGGCAAAGTAGCTCAGCGACTTGGCCACGATCGAGGGGGTAATGGGCGTCCCGTCTGCGCAGGTGGCGTCCTTACGGATGGTCAAGGTGGCGTTGGTGGCTGTGGACTCCCACTCTGTGGCCAGCCCTCCAATGAACTTGCCGTCAGCATCACGCCTGACCACAGTGTCAAACAGGAACCTGGCAACCTCGTAGTCGTCCTTGGCGTTGGCCTTGGCGGCGTTGAAGGTGGTTGGGTCGGCATTGAGCGCCGTTCGGATGGTGTCCGTGGACATGCCACCGCCATCAGTGCTGCCCGCCGGAGCCTGGCCGCCGGTGGTGCAAGCGGTCAAGAGGAAAGCGGCGGCAGTGGCAGCTGCCGCCGCGGCCATGAACGTGGAACGTCCTTGCATAGGGGATGAACCTCCTGGTCGCCCTTGGGCCTGGCCTCGGCGGATGCGAACGGGCCGAAGCCGGCTGGAATCCAAGGGAAGTGAACTGCGATAAGTTTCGCGAATGAGAAGAGCTTCGCAAATCGCGAACCGTAAGTCAACGCTTTTTTGTGAGTTCACCCACAGGAGCCCAGGCCGCCCTCCTTCTTTTTCGGGCAGATGACATGAGGGCTTGACGCGGAGACGAAAAAACGCGAAACTTTTCTCATATGTGATTGTGGTCTCAACCGCCGCAGTCTCCCCGACTTCGCACCAACCCCAAAGGTGGAACACCCATGGCAACAACTCTCGAGCTCACAGTCCGCAAGGCACAGTGGACCCGCCCGCCGCGGGAACTGGTCCGCGCCTTCGAAGAGTTCCCGGTAGCCAACATCGGCGACGCCATGGAACGCCTCGGACTCGTGGACGGCAACATCAATCCCGTCTGGGCCGGCGCCAAATGTGTCGGGTCAGCCCTCACCGTCCTGGGTGCAGCAGGCGACAACGCTGCGGTCATCGAATCCCTCAACTACATTGAGCCAGGCGACATCCTTGTGATCAACGGCTTCGGCCATGAGCACCGGGCCCTGGTGGGCGAGCAGCTCTCCCAGCGCTTCGAGGCCGCCGGTGCAACGGGCGCCGTCATTGATGGCTACATCCGCGACCGGGCGACCATCACCGACATCAAGTTCCCGGTCTTCGCCCGCGGCACCACCCCCGCCGGCCCGTTCAAGAACGGGCCCGGGGTGATTGGTGAGCCCGTCGCGATCGGCGGAATCGTATGCTCCGCCGGTGACATCGTCGCCGCAGACGATGACGGCGTCGTGATCATCCCGCAGGCCCGGGCCGCGGAAATCCTCGAACTGGTCAGAGCCGTAGCAGTCCACGAGGCGGAAATGACAGCCGAGATCACCCGGGAATACAGCTAATCTCCGCCCTGCCCCCATACCGGGACCTAAACTGAGAGAACCACCAATGTCTACTTCATCGACGGAATCAGTGGAACTGAACACCGCACAAGTAAAAGTCGTCACTGCTGACGGCAAGATGGTCCGCAAAGCAACCATTGCCGGCACCATGGGCTCTTTCGTGGAATGGTACGACTACGGCATCTATGGCCTCCTGACAACGTACCTCGCCATCAACATCATGGGCTCCAAGGACATCGGGTCCCTGCTCCTGACCAACGTCGGCTTCCTGGTCAGTTTCCTGGCACGTCCCTTCGGCAGCGTCATCTGTGGCTACCTCGGTGACAAGCTGGGCCGCAAGAACCTGCTGTCCATGCTCCTGCTGCTCATCTCCGGCGCCACTGCCTGCATCGGCCTGATCCCGTCGTCGTCCGTGATTGACTGGGCTGCTCCGGCGCTGCTGATCCTGCTCCGCATCCTGCAGGGTTTCTCGGCCGGCGGCGAAGTGGCCGGCGCCATGGCTTTCGTAGGCGAGTACGCGCACAACAAGCACCGCAACTTCTCCATGAGCTTCATCGCCGTCGGCTCCTTCTGCGCCCTGCTCTTCGGCAGCGCGTTTTCGGCGGTACTCATCACCACCCTGGGCGACGTCACCATGGAATCCTGGGCCTGGCGCATTCCATTCCTGTTCGCTGTGCCGTTGGGCTACGTCGGCTACTACATCCGCTCCAAGATGGAAGACACCCCGCACTTCGAGGCACTCCGGGAGCGCAATGAAGTGGAACGCAACCCGCTGCGTGCCGTCTTCACCTCCAAGCGCCACCTCAAGGCCATTGCCCTGACCATCTTCCTTCCGGCCCTGAACGGCCCGGGCTACTACTTGCTCTTCGCGTACATGCCGACCTACCTGAAGACGCAACTTGGACAAGGCAACAACTTCAGCATGCTGCAGGCCTTGACGGTCACCGCTTTCAGCTTGGTAGCCATCATCATCGCCATCCCACTGATGGCGCGGCTTTCGGACCGTATCGGCCGGAAGCCGGTACTGGCACTCTCCGCCGTCCTCATGGCCGTGGTGTCCTATCCGATGTTCGCGATGATCACCACGGGCAACATGCTCATGGCCTGCATCGCAACGGTGGTCATGGCCATCGCGTTCTCCGGCCACGCAGCCGTAGTCCACACGGTCCTGACCGAAATGTTCCCCACCACGGTCCGCTATAGCGCCTACAGCATCGGCTTCAGCCTCAGCACCATCATCTTTGGCGGCAGTGCTCCGCTGGTCATGACCGAAATCATCAAGGCCACAGGCAACAGCATGGTCCCGGCATACGCGTCGATCGGCACGGCAATCATCACGTTGGTTTCGGTCTACTTCCTGAAGGAGACCAAGGGCCAGCCACTGGCCACGCACTAACAAAACAGTACGACGGCGGCCTGCCGCCATTGCCGCACGGCCGCCGTCGTTGGACCATGAAGCACCACAACGAAAACCATTGGGAGTCATTTTGGGCATCAACTCTGTCGCCGTCGTCGCAGACCTCGGCGAAAGCTACGGAAACTACACCATCGGCGATGACGACGCCCTGCTGGGCCTTGTCACGGCCTCCAACATTGCCTGCGGCTTCCACGCCGGAGACCCCCGCGTCATGGACACCACAGTCAAGGCCTGTGTCGAGCGCGGCATCGAACTCGGTGCGCACCCGGGCTACCCGGACCTCGTGGGCTTCGGCCGCCGCCTGATCGAAGCCAGCGAAGAAGAAATCCGCACGGATGTCCTCTACCAGATCGGTGCTTTGGACGCCTTTGCCCGCATCCATGGCGGCAGGATCAGCCACGTTGCCCCACATGGCCGCATGGGCAGCATCGCCCAGACCGACGCCAAGCACGCCCGCGCGATCACCGACGCCATCAAGGCCTACGACCCTTCCTACATTGTGATTTGCCAGAACGGCCTGCTCGCCGAGGAGTCCCGCAAACGTGGCTTGGAGGTTGGCTACGTTTTCCTGGCTGACCGTGGTTACGGCGAGGACGGCATGCCCGTCTCCCGCAATACTGAAGGCGCCCTTCTTCATGACCCCGGGGAGATCGGCCGGCGCGTTGTCCAGGTAGTCACCGAAGGAACGGTGCGCGCCGTGACGGGCAAGGTGGTCCCGCTCGGCCACGATGCCGACGTCGCCCTTCTCCACGGCGACCACCCGCAAGTCCTCGAGAACGGCACCGCACTTCGCGCCGCGCTGGCCCAGGCCGGCATCCAGGCCACGGGCCTGCAGGAAGTGCTGGCCGAAAAGGCCAAGCTGGCCGCCGTCTGACCCTTTCCCTGAGACAACAAGCTAAGGACCCATGAGTACGAACCCAGACACCGGGCAGACTCCGGACATCAAGGCGGTCCCCTTCGGCGACTCCGCCCTGATGATCAGCCTGGCCTCCGGGACCGTCGAGGAACGACAAGCGGGCAGCCGCAGGCTCCGCGAAATCCTCCTCGACGTCCGCCCCTACGGACTGCACGACGTCGTAGCTGGTGTCGACTCGCTATTGGTGGAGTTCGATTGCCTGGCCGTGGGCCACGAGCAGCTGGCGCAGACCATCCGGTTGGCCGCCGCCGGACGCTTCCAGGACACCGCCGGGCACACTCATGCCCACAAGCATTTCGTGATCCCGATGGTGGTCAACCAAGCCTTCGCGCCGGATCTGCAGGACGTTGCCGCGGAGCTGGGAATCAGCGAGGAAGCGGTCTTGGACTCTCTCCAGGATTCCCTGCTGTCGATCAATCTGTTGGCATCCGCAATGGCCCCCATGATGGGCACAGTACAGTTCCCGGGACAGGTCAGCCGCTGCAAGGAGCCAAGGACCAACGTGGATCCCGGATCCGTCATGGTCGCCGGAACCAACGCCATCATCCAGCCCTTCCCCGGCCCCACTGGCTGGAAAGTCATCGGGCGCACTCCCCTGACCATCTGCGATATCCGGCAGGACCCGCCCACTTCCTACACACCCGGGGATACCGTCAGGTTCAAGGTCGTGCCGGAGTCGGAGTGGGAGCGTTTGGAAGGGCAGTTCCTCATGAACGAGCCATACCTGATGGAAAGGGCACACTGATGGCACCGGAGCGGGACGTTACCCTCAAAGTCCGCGAGACAGCCTGGTTGGCCACCTTCCAGGATCTGGGCAGGGAACAGTCTGAAGCCTTGGGTGTTCCCTGCGGCGGAGCTGCGGACCAGCATTCAGCAGCTGTGGCCAACGTCCTGGTAGGCAATCAGCGAGGGGCCACGTTGCTGGAACTTATGGGCGGCCGGTTTTCCTTCACGGCTTCCGAGCCGATCCTGATCTCGGTGACAGGAGCCCCGGCGGACGTGACGGTCAATGGCGGCAAAGCCTCTCTATGGGAGCCCGTCTGCGTCCCTGCCAAGGGCCGGGTGGTGATTGCGAACGCCCACGGCGGGATGCGCAACTACGTGGCCTTCAACGGAACCTTGGCATCAGGACATTTCATGGGGAGCGCCGCACCTGAAGCGCGGATGGGCTTTCCGCAAACCATTGCGGCGGGGCAGCAACTGGAACTAAGGACCTCCTATGCCGGCTTCGAGCACCCGTACCTCACCCAGCCCCTTTTCAGGCTTCCCGTGCCCATCCCGTCGTTTGACCACCCGCTCTGGACCATTGACATCGTTGAAGGCCCGGAGACAGATGCGGCGGCCGGAATACGGGAACTGCTCTCCTCGCGTGAATACACAGTCACAGCCAAGTCCAACCACGTCGGACTCCGCTTGGACGGACCGGTGGTTCACCCTGAGGGCCTCGGCGAGATAGTGTCCCACGGCGTTCCGATCGGAGCCTTCGAGATTCCGCACGGGGATGAACTCATCATCCTGGGCCGCTACCGGACGCTCACCGCCGGATACCCGATCGTGGCCTTCGCCACCAAAGCGTCCTTGCCCATGCTGGGACAGGCACGTCCCGGCCAGCGGATGACCTTCCGCTGGGTCAGCCAGCACGATGCCGTGGAGGCGTACCACGAGTCGCAACGCCTGCTTGGCCTGCTCGATTCGCGGGTAGCCAACCTGTTCGCGGCCACCGGCCTCCCGCATCATTCCGGGCAGGTCACCACCGCTACAGCGGCCTGATCATTCTCCCCGGCGACGCTTGACCACCAGACCCAACAAATGAGAAACTTTTCGCATATGCGATGGATCTCTCAAGATCACCCACCCTACAGGAACGGAACCATGGGACTTCTCGAAGGCAAAGTTGCCGTAATTACCGGCGCGGGCACCGGCATGGGCCGGTCCACCGCCGCGCTGCTCGCAGCCGAAGGAGCGAACGTGGTCCTTGTGGGCCGGCGCCTCGCCGTTCTTGAGGAAGCCGCCGCAGAGATCAAGGCCGCCGGCGGCACAGTGCAGGCCCGCGCCGCGGACATCGCGTCAAAGGACGACGTCGATGCCCTGGTTGAGTGGGTTTCGGAAAACTTCGGACCCGTGGACATCCTGGTGAACAACGCCGGAAGTGCCAGCAGGGTGCTCAATGTGCGGTGGATCAGCCAGCAGGAATGGAACGACGTCCTGGATGTGAATCTCAACGCCGTCTACCTGCTGACGCAGGCAGTGCTTCCGGGCATGCTCTCCAGGAACACGGGCACCATCATCACTGTCTCCTCACTGGCGGCAGTAAACCCGAACCTCCTGGGCGGCGCAGCTTACGGTGCAGCGAAGGCCGCGGTCCGGAACTTCATGACCTACCTCCACAACACTTTCCGCAATGAAGGGCTCCGCGCCGTGACCATCCTTCCCGGGGAAACGGCGACACCCATCCTGGACAACCGGGCCCGGCCACCCAGGTCCGAGGAACGCGAAGCCATGGTCCAACCGGAGGACGTGGCCCGCGCCATCCACCTGGTGGCCACCTTGCCGCAGCGCACCGTGGTCCAGGAGCTCGTGATCGCACCCACCGTGCAGCGCGACACCTCCGGTGACATCGAAATCAGCCGTTGGACCGGCGCGCCCCAGGACGATCTGCCGCAGCGTTGACCGCTACTCCCCCATACTTTCCAGCCCAACCACTTCGAAGCAGGACTGCCATGACCCTCGAACCATCCACCGCCGTCGCGACCTTCCAACCCTCTGAAGCTGTGCTGCGGGTCCAGCGCACGTCTCTGCGCGTCCAGCAACCCCAGTCCAAAGGCGACCTCGTCTCGCTCGCCATGGGCGAGCCGGACTTCGACACCCCCCAACAAGTACGCGCCGCCGCCGCACGCGCACTCGAAGAGGGGTACACCCACTACTCGCCGTTGCTCGGCGAGCTGGTGCTTCGCGAGGAGCTGGCTGCCCGTATCGGCCGGCTCCTCGGCGAAGTGGCCGGCCCCGGCGACGTGCTGATCACCCAAGGCGGAACAGCCGGCCTTTCGGCGGCCATCCTGGGGATCGTCAACCCTGGCGACAAGGTGGTCATTCCGGATCCCACCTACTCCCTGTATGCGGACCTCGTCAGCATGGCGGGCGGCATGGTTGTTCCCGTTCCGCTGACCGAGGACCTGCACTGGGACCTTGAGGCGCTGGCCACAGCCCTTGAAGGCGCCAAGATGTTCGTCTTCTGCAACCCGTCGAACCCCACAGGCATAGTCCACTCCCGCGCAGAGCTCGAAGCGCTCGCCGGGATGTTGGCGGACACGGACACCCTTGTCCTGTCAGATGAGGCTTACAGCGACCTCGTCTACACGGAAGAACCTTTCACCTCTGCGTTGGAGATCCCCGGACTGGCCGGAAGGACGATCTACTGCCAGACGTTCTCCAAGAGCTACGCCATGACAGGCTGGCGAGTCGGCTACCTCTGGGGGCCGTCCGAGGTCATCGCCTCTGCCGCCCGCGTCCACAACACCTTCAACGGCTCCATGAACACTGCCGTTCAAATGGCGGCACTGACAGCGCTCAAGACCTGCGGGCCGGACATCAAGCGCATGCACGCCTCCTACGCCGAACGCCGGCAACTCATGGTTGAGGGCCTCAGCAAGATCCCGGGCCTTACCGTCAGCTCTCCCGAAGGCGCGTTCTACCTATTCCCCAAGTACGACGTCGACATGCCCGCGGCCCGGATGGTGACGCACCTGCGTGAGTTCGGCGTCGCCGTTCGTCCGGGCAGCGAGTTCGGCAGGAACGGTGAACACCATCTCCGCCTCTCCTACGCCGCCAGTGCCGAAGCAATTTCCATCGGCGTCCAACGGCTGGCCGCAGGCCTGGCGGCACTGCGGCCAGTAGGATGACCTTGCTCAGCCAACCATCCGGCCAGCGCCTGGATCTGCAACGGAACCGGACCCTGTTGGTGGATGCCGCCGGCCGGCTCTTCGGAGCCGGCCGTTCGGCTACCATGAGCGAGATCGCAGCCGAAGCCGGCATCTCATCAGCGACTGCCTACCGGCACTTCGCATCAGTGGATGACGTGTTGGCTGCGTACCGCTTCGAGGTGGGCCGTGAACTCCTGGCGTTCAGCCAAAACCATCAAGCCCAGGGTTTGGAACTGCTGGATGCCGTGTGCAGCAAGTGGGTGCAGTTAGTGGTCCAGCACGGCGAGTCCATGATCCACACCAGGTCGGCGGAAGGGTACCTGGCCCGCGTCAAAGCAGGGGCCTACTACCTGACTGTCCAGGCAGAGGCACTCAGGAAGCCCCTGCGGGAGGCCGCAGAGGCCCTCGGCATCGAAGATCCAGGCGACGAAGCACTCTTCCTGTGGAACGGATTCTTCGACCCCCGCGAGATCCACGACCTCCTCCGGAGCCTGGATCTGGACGGGGCGGAGGTATCTGCCCGGCTGGTCACAACGTTCACGGCCGCCCTGACCGGGTGGTCGTCTTCAAGGACCTAAGCTTGAGGTGACGAAAGGGTGCCTATCAATGCGTAGTGATACACAGCGCAACCGCAGACAGTTGGTCAAGGCCGCGGGGCAGCTTTTCGCGTCCCGCCGCGGCCCGATCAGCATGACCGATGTGGCGAAGCATGCGGAAATTTCCACCGCCACCGCTTACCGGCACTTCGCCTCCGTTGAGGACATCCTGGCGGAGTACCGCTTCGGCGTTGGCGAGAAACTGCGCGACTTCAGCCTCAAGCAGCAGGAACTGGCCGGCGTCGAACTTCTGACGGTCGTGAGCCGCAAATGGGTGGACCTCGTGACGCGGCATGGCGGCGCAATGCTCTACACCCGTTCCGGGGAAGGTTACCTGGCCCGCCTGCGTGCGGGGGCGTTCTACCTGACCGTCCAGGCCGATGCCCTGGAGCGGCCGCTGCGTGAAGCATGCGAGGAGCTGGGGCTGCCGCCGATTGGCGATGAGGCAATGTTCCTGTGGAACATCCTCTTCGACCCCCGTGAAATTCTGGACCTGATCAACACCATCGGCCTCAACAAAGACCAAGCCACCGCCCGGCTGATTGCCGCACTTAAGGGTGCGCTCACTGGATGGGCCGCGGATCGCGGATAAGCTCACGGATTCTTTCGGCCGGAAGCGCAGTCAGGGCCGCAATCCTGAAGAGATCCATGCCCCCTTGCTCCAAACCAACAAGGACGTCAGCGCGGAGCTCGTGCACTGACCGCTGTTTCTCAGCCAAAGCCCTGTCGAGTCGCCGGACCGCGGCTGAAAGTACTGCTATGTGCCATTCCTCGGGGAACCCCGAAAAGTCTAAATCCTGATAGGCGCCACCGAGCCTCTTAACGTCGCTCGCCCGGATTCCGACGATCTTGGAGACCGTGGCCAGGGGGACCTTGTCCGCCAGGGCCGCACCAATCGCCTCGTTTCGACGCCCGAGCAGCAGCCGTACATGGCTGTCTACCCGGGCTCGAGTCACCCGCGACTGCGAGAGCCTGCGCTCCAAGGCATTTCGGCGGGGCTCATGGCGTGCCTTCCTCCGGCGCGGCCTTGCCTCAGCTACGTAAGTCACGGCTGGTAAGGCCCTGGACCAGATGCCAAACCACAGCTGCGTTGCTATGCGTCGGCATGATGCTTCCTTCCAGCACCTGAAGTCCCTGGCCAACAACACCAACGGGAGCCCAGATACCGCTCACCGGACAGTGGGAACCCGTGCCGGCAACGTACCGGCAACGATGTGTATGGCCGACCGAGTGTTCTCCAACTATGCGCAACATGACGTGCCTCCGACTGTTTGGGCTGGCTGTCCGGCCCGGAAAACCTGATAAATCGAGCTTATGCCGCAGGTCACGTTAAAGCAAGAAAGTTTTCTCATTTGTTTAAAACTTCTCAGGCACTTCCGCAGCGGTGAATTTAGCCCCACTGATGGCGTTCTCCCACTTCATCCCACCATAAAATCGATGGTTGAATCCGGCCACGTGAGGGCGCAAACTGCCCCTAAAGGACGTGCATCGTCGCGGATACTCAATGGGTTCGGTATGCCATGCTCTACTTGCCGAAGGGCCGGAGCGGTATAAGCCGCTGGAGCCGGGGGGCCGGCGCATTGCTGCTTGGCTTGGCGTCCGCCCTGGGAGGAGTGGGTCCGGATTTTGGACCTGACAAACTCGCTCCGACGAATGCGGGGGTGCTGTCAGTGAGTTATTCGGCCGCGTGCAATACCTCGTCATGCACCTTCAAACCAAAGGTGACGTATCCGCCGTCGGCGGCTTGCACCTTCGACGCCGGAGACGGAACCGCCCCCATCACGTTCCCCTGCGGCGCCGGCACGAACCACACCTATCCGGCCCCCGGAACCTACACCGCCCGAATCACGAACGCCCAGGGCGAGTCACAAGCCATCGAGCTCCAGATAACGCAGGAACAACCGCCGCCAACAGAAACCGGCACGCCAAAGCCAACAGGAACCCCTGTTGTTCCTTCCACGACTCCAACAGCCAGCGGCAGCAATTCCGGCAGCCCCGTCCCCAGCGATACCGGGACGCCGGACCCCACGGCAACGTCCTCCGCAGAGCCTGGAAGTGATGTTCAGGAATATCTGGAGAAATGCCTCAAGGGCACAGTCGCCTACTCACCTCCGGCAGCCATGGAACTGGGGAGCCGCGAAGAATTCATCCTTCGGGTCGCCCTGCACGGCGCGGAAGAGAACCCGGCCACAGGCTTCCCCAGCGGCAGCCCGGTAGCCACCGAACACCCGCGGATCTGCGCCCTCATGCGCGCCGACCTCACCGGTGAAGGCTTCGACATCGAACGGCGTGGCGATTCCTCAGGCGTTATCGCCTTGCCAAGCGACGAAGTTGGCGAATGGGGCTGGTACATCACACCCAACAAACCCGGCACGCAAACGCTGACCCTCCGGCTGATCGCCCCCATTCCGAACGTCGACGGCGAATTCGAAGTTGAAACCTACACACGGGACATCAACGTCAACGTCAGCATCCTCAAAGTCGTCAGCGACGTCACCAAGGACTGGGCTGCTCCTCTGGGCATTACAGTTCCCGTCATCGTTGCCGCCATTGGAGCGCTATACCTCCGGGCACGACGAAACCGCTACAAGGCAAAGCACGCGGCCGCAACCAAATAGTTTGCCGGCAGGCCTGTTTGGGCTTGGTCAGCGCTAAGGCCCGGAGCCGCCACTGGCCGCGGCCCGTCGCCGCCTCCGCAACCCTGAAACGATGAGCGCGAGGCCGGACGTTGTAAAAACTACCGTCAAGATCAGGCCGACACCACCCGGAAACCCGCTGTTGCTTCCATAGCCGAGCACGACTGCTTGATCAGGGTTTTGTTCGCGATAGGAGACGGTGACCTGCCCGCCAACGGAGGGGTGCTGCTCATGATCCACGGGGGCATTGGCGTAGCGGTTCACGCCGTCGGCCGCCACGTATTCCACCGTGATGTCCCGGTTCGACGCCTTCCTGGCGTCGCTGAAATAGGTGATGGTCCCGGTGACGTGGACGCCGGTGCGGGCGAGCTCTTCGTCGGCGTCGACTTGCTGATAACTCGTGATCATCAGGGCGGGTCCTGCCAGCACCAACACGGTGGCGAGCAACACATTCACTACGTGGCGCAGGACGGACTTGGGCTTTTTGAACATGGCTCGGGTACTGGTCACTGCGCCAATTCTGCACTACGAGGTTTTGGATGGCAGCATTCGGTGGCGCGGACGATGTTTGATACACATTTCGATGAATACAGCAGAGGATGTATTGTCGGGTTCATGGAAACCCTAGTGCACGCACCTGTACTGGCCCGATTTGGCTATGCGGTCTCGGATCCCACCAGGGCGCAGGTCCTGCTGGCCCTGGCGGAGGCGCCGTCGTACCCGTCCGACCTGGCGGACAATATCGGGGTGTCGCGGCAGAGTATGTCGAATCATCTGACGTGCCTGCGGGGGTGCGGGTTGGTCGTAGCGGTACCGGACGGGCGCCGCTCCCGCTATGAATTGGCCGACGAGCGGCTGGGGCATGCCCTGAAAGATCTGCTCGGTGTTGTCCTGGCTGTTGACCCGGCCTGCCGTGCCCCCAACGGCACGTGCGTGGCATGAGTGCCGTTCAGCAAGCTCCGGCACCGGAGCGTCGGCTGGTGTTGATGCGTCGGATCCGGTTGTTCGCCGCGGCGACCATCACCTACAACGTGTTTGAGGCGGCTGTGGCACTATGGGCCGGCGGCGTCGCTGATTCTTCTGCCCTGATCGGTTTCGGGCTGGACTCGGTCATCGAAGTAGCTTCCGCCTTGGCCCTGTCCTGGCAGTTCTCTTCCCAAGACCCGGAACGCCGCGAACATCTCACCCTGCGGATCATCGCCGTTTCCTTCTTCGCGTTGGCCGCGTTCGTGGCCGTGGACGCTATCAGCTCCCTGATCGGTACCGGTGAGGCCCGGCATTCGACCCCGGGCATTGTCCTTGCTGCGCTGAGCCTGGCCATCATGCCGGTCTTGTCATGGGCACAGCGGCGGGCGGGAAGCGAACTGGGCTCCAAAACAGCAGTCGCAGATTCCAAACAGACCCTCCTATGCACGTATCTGTCCGCTGTCCTTCTCGTCGGCCTGCTCCTCAACAGCACCCTGGGCTGGTGGTGGGCGGACGCCGGGGCCGCCTTGGTGATCGCAGCCATCGCGGTCCGCGAAGGCACTAACGCCTGGAAAGGCGATGTCTGCTGCGCGCCGGCTGCCACATCCGAACCGGTCCCTATCCAGTTATTGGGCGCCCCTACCGGCCAGGCCGGCAGCGGGGCCCCGGATTCCGGGTGCTGCCCCGGATGCCACAGCGGTCAGCCTGAGACTGAGGACCTGGCGTTGAGGCGCCCAAACGCAGACGCCCGCAACCACCAGGAAGGCACCCAGCACTGATGACCCGGACACCTTCCAAACAAGGACAGGTTTCTACTGGCCTATCTTGACCACCAGGATTTCGACGACGGTGCTCGCGTTTCCCGAGTGCTTGCGGACCGCTGCGGCCACGTCGCGGGCCACTTCCGGGGCGGGCCGGTGAATTCCGACGCCGATCCGCACCTTGACGCCCATTCCCTCCCCCTGTCCCGAAAGGCCGACCAAGGGCTGCTGTTCCCCGGTGACCGCCGCGGCTGCTGCGCCGGCTATCGACTGCCACAAGGGCTGGGCAGGGAAGACCGCCGTGACCCCGTCCACCGCTTGGACAACGCCGAGGAGTTCCTCGGCAAGGGCGGGGGTATTGGTCTCCACATGTTCCGTCATGGCTGGTCCTCCGTGGTGGGCGTGACGGCCGGGGCGGGAGGCTCCAGCACGTCGGTGACGGTGATGTTGATGGCTTGGATGGTGAGTTCGGTCTGGACCGCCAGGATGTCCGCCAGCTCATTCCGCAGCGTCACAGCGTGCTCTTCCAGAGAGCGTCCGAAGACCACCGCGATCTCCACGTCGACGTCGATTCCTGCTCCCGGCGTCGTGATGTCTCCCGTCAGGCGGCATTTACCGGCAGCTGTTCCGGGCATGGAGTCGACCACTGAACGGATCAACGCAGATACCGAGCCCTCGGTCTCCCAGAGGGCATCGTGCGGGTCCTCAGAGCGGAGCGGGATGCTGCGGCCAGGACGCAGCTCCAGCTGAAGGTTGTTCAGGATGTTCTGCATCCAGTCATCGTTGCCCGAGCCGGCGTCGGCCACGTCCGAGGCCAGCAGTTCATGGCCCAGTTCGGCGAGCCTGCGCAAAGAAGCCAGGCCGGCCTGGCACTCGGGGCAGGCATCTACGTGTGCGGGATCAGCAGTGTATCCCGTGTCCAAGTAGGCGCTCAGTTCCGCGAGGCTGTGCCCGCATTCCAGTGCATCGCCAGGGAAATTCATCGCCACTCCTCCATTGTGCGGGCCAAGGCAGTCCGTGCTCTGGCGAGACGGCCACGAACGCTGTCGGGGCTTATGTTCAAGGTCAGTGCAATCTCCTCGTAGCTCAGGTCGTTGAATTCCTTGAGTACCCAACAGCGGCGCTGTTCCTCGGGAAGCCGTTGGAGCGCCGATTTCAACGCGTCCACCCTGGAGGCGTTGACCGCGGTGCTTTCCGGATCCTGGATGCGTGGGCCGGAAGAGGCATCAGCGAGTGTCTCCGCCTCGTCCAAGGCCACGTCGTTGCGCCGCTTGCGGAGATGGTCAATGCTGCGGGTGCCAACGATGCGAAGCAGCCAGCTTTTTACTGCAGCGGGATCCCGAAGGTTGTCCAGTTGTTTCCACGCCTGCATCAGGCTCTCCTGAACGACGTCGTCAGCGTCTGCCAGGGTGCCGGTCAACCGCCGCGCCGTCGCCCGCATCAGCGGTCCATGGCGCCGGGCCAGTGCCTCGAAAGCGGCAGTGTCTCCATCTGCTGCCCGGCCGGCCAGCAACGCGTCCGGCACGAGGTCCAGGTGTTGCTTAGCTGCGGCAGAGGCCACAGGTGAACCAGTCACGTTCCTGCCTTTCCAGTGTTGTGAGTGCGGCGCTTGATCTGCGGATGGACAGGGACGGTTCCGCGTGCGGCGGAACCGTCCCTGCTGCCGGCCTACTTTTCCGTGAAGCCTTCCTTGAGCTTTCGGGCAGCGTCCCGGATGTTCCCGCCGATGTCAGCTGCGGCATCTTTGACCTTTTCGCCGGCCTGCTGGAGCTTGGCCTGGGCTTGGTCGTGCTGGCCCTCGCGCTCCAGGGCGGAGTCGCCGGTGAGCTTGCCGGCACCTTCCTTGGCCGCGCCAAGATGCTCGGTGGCGGCGTTGTTGATCTTGTCGTTGATTCCCATGGTGCTCCCTTTTCTGTTGGTGTTTTCCTGTGTGAAGTACGTTGCGATGCCTCTTACCGGGCTCTGCTTACCGGGGTCTGCTTACCGGGCTCCGCGCGATCCGGACACCTGGGTCCTGGGACCGGTGGTGATTCGGACCAGGGCGGGCACCGGATGGCCAAGCCAGGCATCAAGTTGCTGGAGCAGCCGGACCGCCGTGTCGGCAAGCTCCCTGGGGCATGCCCCGTTGCGGGCTTCCAGACGGAGCCGCAAGGCAGTGCCGCGCCGGGATTCCCACGCGGAAACAGAGGTGGCGAGCACATCGGGGTTACCACGCAGGGCTTCCTTGACGGCGGCTGAGACCAGCCCGGCATCCACCACGGTTCGGCCCGCAATGCCTTCCGAGTCCTCGGCGAGGCGTGGTGTCCTGCCGCCGCCCTGGGACGCGATCCAGGCCGCGCCCAGGATGGCGCCTGCCAGCAGGACGGCGATCCCCAACACCAACCACCAGCTCCGGACGGGGTCAGGCAGGGGCGCAATGCCCGCCAGCTCGCGCACGGCCTCCCGTGCTGAAGCCGCTGTGGTTGTCCAGGACTCTGCCGCCCCAGGCAGGTTGCCGGCCGCGATCAATGCGGCTCCGGCTCCCAGCAGGACCACCCCCGCAACGCTGAGCAGAATGCGGTTGAGGGCCCTGTTCGTGTTTCTCATTGCCCTACCGCTCCTTCGTTCAAAATGTTGACGCTGGACCGCACTGGACGATCCAGCGCGTAGGCGGCCAGTTCGCCGTCGACCGTCGCCTGGATGTCTGCCGGCACCAGCGGTTCGCCCGACGTCGGACGCACCTGGACACGGACGGACCGTCCACCGACGGTGGTGGTCACCTGGCCCGGAGCGAGGCCCGCGGCGCGGCGGACCTTGCGGGACACCGCTGCCGCAATCACCTCGTGGTCCACCACGACGGCAGCGCGTTGGCTACCCAGGGTCAGGCGTTGCCTGCGGCCCCTCCCAAAGGCCAGTCCGAGCAGCACCAGCGCCAGGATTCCCAACCCGGCACCGGACGCCACCAGGCCTGTAGGTGTGGTGTTGGCCGGAAGCTCGATCAACCAGCGGAACATCTCTGCGGGGCTGGCCAGCAGGGGCTGGTGTTTGAGCAGCCACAGCACGGATTCCAAGGCCAACCACAGCGAAGCGACCATCAGGAGGGAGGCAACCACAATGGACGGGACCGCCCTCGAAGAGTGAGTTTCACGCTGGACCAGGCGGCGGATAGTGACGTCTTTGCTCATTCGACCCTCCTTTCCTTGGGCTGTCCGGACTTTCCTCCGGTGAGGCGGATGTCTACCCGGCCTATGTCCAGGCCAGTCATTGCCGTGCCACGGGCCACGATTCCCTTCCGGACAGCCCGGGCTTGTTCGAAAACGGTCGCTGGGGTGGGCTGTGGTTCCCTGCCGGGCTGAGGTTTCAGCAGCGGGACAGGCTTCAGCAGCGGCGGGAGGGTCAGCTTGACGGAGACGCTGACGCCGAGCTTTCCTGCGTCGTCCTCCACCGTGGCTGACACGTCGCCCGCATCTACATGGAACGCCTGGGCCGTGACCGACTCCACGGTCTTCCGGATCGCGGTGTGGGTTAGCCGGTTATGTCCGATCCGGTGAACATCGATCGAGCCACGGTTCGCGGCGGCGGCGCTGCTCATGAGGAGGAGCGCTTGCCCCGCAGGGCATCAAGCACCCCGCGAAGGTCAAGCTTTCCCTCGGCGGAACGGCCCAGCACCGCCCCGACACCCATGAAAAGTGCCGTCAGCAGCAGGCCCCGGAACCCGAAGGCAAGACCCGCCAGCGCAAGCACCGCCCCTACGGCAAGGCCCGCAATCGTGCGGCTCATGCGACCCTCGGTTCGCGGTCGGAGTCTTCGGAATCGGAGTCCTCGGATGGAACGTGGATGTCCGTGATGGTCACGTTGACCTCGGTTACTTCCATGCCCACCAGGTCCTCGATGGCGGTGTACACGGCGTCGCGGGCGTTGTCCGCTACTTCCTGGAGCGGGTGCGGGTATTCGACAACCAGGGTCACGTCAACGGCTACCTGGGTCTGGCCTACCTCAACGTTGACCCCCTGGGTGAGGTCCTTCTGGCCAACCTTCTCCCGCAGGTTACCGATGGCGCGTGCCGCACCGCCGCCCAAGGCATGCACTCCTGGAATCTCCTGGATGGCGATGCCGGCGATCTTGGCTACTACTCCATCGGCGACGGTGGTTGCGCCGCGGCCGTCCTTGCCCTTGTCCCGGGTGGGTGCATCCGCCACGGCTGCAGAGGCGTTCTGCTTGGTCTTGGCCGGTACGTCTGCGGGGGTGTGCGTCTGGATCGTCATGGCGATGCTCCTGTCCGTTGATTGCGGCGCTCCTTGTGCGCCGTCATGAATAAGACGTGCCTGCCAGACGAATCCTCACGGCCGAAATAGTGTGATGTAGGTCACCTTAGACCTTGTGCATTGCCTCGCTTAGTTAGCTTGCCATATATCTAGACAATCAAGTGATATTTTTACGTCGTCCGCTGTACGGCAGTCAGTCGAGTAGCGCTACGCCGAACTCAGCAACCACGGCGCGCAATTCCTTGAGGTAGCGCTGCGCTTGGTCAGTGAGCGGAATCGAGGCGTGGCCGATCCAGCCGATCTCGATGCGTTCGTCAACGTCTAGCGGGATGGCCACGATCTCCGGGTCGAGCTCCCCGCTGATGATGCCAGTCGAGATCGTGTAACCGTGGAGCCCGATCATGAGATTGAAGATCGTGGCACGGTCAGAAACCCGGATCTCCTGCTTGCTGGACAGCGTGGAGAGAATTTCCTCGGCGAAGTAAAAGGAGTTGTTCGCACCTTGATCGAAGGTTAGCCGCGGCATGCCGGCGAGATCAGCGAGAGTTACACGCTCCTTGGAGGCGAGCGGGTGCTTTCGTGAAATGAAAATGTGCGGATCAGCGAGAAAAAGCGGTGTGAACGCGAGCCCGGATTCCCGGAGCAGCTTGTCGATGACCTTCCGGTTGAAATCGTTCCGGTAGAGGATGCCTATCTCGCTGCGGAGAGTCCGGACATCCTCAATGATGTCCCAGGTGCGGGACTCACGAAGCGAGAACTCGTATTCGGCCACCTCAGTGGCCTTGACCATCCGGACGAACGCGTCCACCGCGAACGAGTAGTGCTGCGTTGAGACTCCGAGCAGTCGCCGAGTCGGTGGCCTGCCTAGGTAGCGCTGCTCGAGGAGGGAGAACTGCTCGACCACCTGTCTGGCGTAGCCGAGGAACTCTGCCCCGTCTGCGGTAAGGGTGACCCCGCGCGCGGAGCGAACCAGGAGCGCACGGCCCACCCGGGCCTCAAGCTCCTTCATCGCTGCGGACATTGTCGGCTGCGCTACGTAGAGAAGATCGGCAGCCGCGGAGATCGACCCCTCAGCGGCAACTTCAATGAAGTAGCGGAGCTGCTGAAGGGTCAATCCGCTCGAAATCTGGGGCATAGGAAAAGTCTATATGAATGCATAGTAACCACGAGTTACTTGATACCCCTTGAAAGTCGGCACCATGGATGCATCCCCTTTCGAAAAGGCCGTCCCGGCCCATCACCCACGGATTGGCAGCGCATGGCAGACGACTTCTCCTTCAGCATCACGACCACCCGCTTCGACGAGGACTACTCCCCTTCGGAAGGCTCGCGGATCACCACGAACTTCGCCAACCTGGCACGTGGCGAGCACCGCCAGGAGAACCTTCGCAATGCCCTGACCATGATGCGGCGCCGCTTCAACGATCTCGCCGACTGGGATAATCCGGACCGGGACCGTTACGCCCTGGAGCTTGAGATCGTCTCCGTGCAGATACAGCTCACCGGGGATGGAACGGATCAGCAGTTCCCGCTGTTCGAAGTCCTCGACATCCAGATCCTCGACTTGCTGAACGGGGTTCGTCACCAAGGCATTGTGGGAAACAACTTCTCCTCCTACGTCCGTGACTTCGACTTCAGCGTCGTGCTGCCCGCGGCAGCAGGCGACTCGGGCAAGCCCACCGTTCCCGAGGACTTCGGCGATCTTCACGGCAAACTGTTCCAGCACTTCCTCGATTCCCCCGAAGGCCAGGAACGCTTCCCGCAGCCGCCGGTGGTCTGCATCAGCGTCTCCACGAGCAAGACGTACCGGCGGACCGGAAACCGTCACCCGGTCCTGGGCGTCGAGTACCAGCAAGACGAGTTCTCGCTGACGGACGCGTACTTCGCAAAAATGGGACTGCAAGTCCGCTACTTCATGCCACGCGGCAGCGTTGCGCCGCTCGCCTTCTACTTCCGCGGCGACCTGCTCAACGACTACTCCAACCTGCAGCTCATTGGCACCATCAGCACCATGGAGACGTTCCAGAAGATCTACCGCCCGGAGATCTACAACGCGAACTCGGCCGCCGCCCACGTCTACCAGCCGAGCCTGGGCGAGCAGGATTTCTCGCGGACCCAGATCGCTTACGACCGCGTCGAGCGCAGCCAGCTCGCGGTCACGCAGGCGAAGTACACGGAGGAGCACTTCATCACCCCCCACAAGGACCTGTTGGACCAGTGGACCGCCAACTATCCCGCCCTCGTCAACTGACCCACGGAGAATCGTCAATCATGAACACTCTATTGCCCACCACCGTTGTCGGAAGCCTGCCGAAACCATCCTGGCTCGCGCAGCCGGAGACTCTTTGGTCCCCATGGAAGCTGGAGGGAAAAGCGCTGATCGAGGGCAAGCAGGATGCGCTGCGCATCGCGCTCCACGAGCAGAGCCGGCGCGGCATCGACATCGTCAGCGACGGCGAGCAAACCCGCCAGCACTTCGTCACGACCTTCATTGAGCATCTCAGCGGGGTCGACTTTGAACAGCGCAAGACCGTGCGCATCCGGGATCGCTACGACGCCAGCGTGCCGACCGTCGTCGGACCGGTGCGCCGCGAGAAGCCGGTATTCGTCGAAGACGCAAAGTTCCTCCGCGCAGCCACGGACCAGCCGATCAAATGGACTCTTCCCGGTCCCATGACGATGGTGGACACGCTCTACGATGACCACTACAAGAGCCGCGAGAAGCTCGCCTGGGAGTTCGCCACGATCCTGAACCAGGAGGCGAAAGAACTGGAGGCGGCCGGCGTGGACATCATCCAGTTCGACGAGCCCGCGTTCAATGTCTTCCTTGATGAGGTCAAGGACTGGGGCGTGGCTGCGCTTGAGAGAGCGGCAGAGGGACTGCGTGCGGAGACCGCCGTGCACATCTGCTACGGCTACGGCATCAAGGCCAATACGGACTGGAAGGCGACGCTCGGCTCACAGTGGCGGCAGTACGAGGAATCGTTCCCGCTGCTGCAGGGCTCCAGCATCGACATCATTTCGCTGGAATGCCAGAACTCCCATGTGCCCATGGACCTCATCGAGCTTCTCCGCGGCAAGAAGGTCATGCTTGGTGCTATCGACGTCGCAAGCGAGACCATTGAGACCCCGGAGGAGGTCGCCGACACCCTCCGCAAGGCCCTCAAGTTCGTCGATGCGGACAAGCTCATCCCCAGCTCCAACTGCGGCATGGCACCGTTCCCCCGGGACGTCGCACTGGCCAAGCTGAGTGCTCTCAGCGCAGGGACCAACATCATTCGCGAGGAACTCGCGCGCTCCGCCCCCAGGGCGTCATAACGATGTTTCACGCCTACCCCGCAGACACTTGGTTCGGGGCTCCGACGCAAAGCTTCCCGTCTTCCCTCTCGGCCGACGACTTCAAGGCACTGTTCCGTGGCCACCCGGGAGGTGTCGCCGTCATCACGGCCGATGCCGGCGAAGGACCGGTGGCACTGACGGTGTCGTCGGTCGTGTCGGTCAGTGCGGAACCTCCGTTGCTGATTTTCTCGGTCTCGGCACTGTCCTCTGCGTCGGATGTGCTCTCGCGCGCCGAGACCGTCATCGTGCACCTGCTGGACGCTCACGACGTCGACTTGGCGAAGTTTGGAGCGACCCCCGGCGCCGACCGCTTTGACCAGACGCACCACTGGTCGGCGCTTGCAACCGGCGAAGCGGTGTATGACGACGTCCGCGCCTGGGTGCGCTGCGCCGTCATCGATCGCATGGAGGTAGGGACCTCCACCATCATCGCCGTTCACGCCCTGGAGTCCCGGGTGCTGCGTGACGTCCACGCGGGCGAACCCGGCGACGCTCTGGTTTACCACAACCGGTCATGGCACCGTCTGGGCGAGCATTCCAAGCTTGAGGGCTGAGCGTCGCGCCAACAATTCTGCGCGTCAAGCCGAACGGCTCACGACGGCGGGAGGATAACTCCCGCCGTCGTCCTCGCTGACAGGGGCACTTGCGAATCTTTGTTCTTCCATTTGACGGGGTACGGGAGGGCGGCCAAAGAAGCATGGATGTAGTCCAACGAAAGCAGCGCGCGTGGCCTGGGCATGAATTCTCCACCGCTCCCCTCCTCCACACGCCTAAGAGGAAGGACTCGGCACGGAAAGACCGCGATGGTTGAATGCAACATCCGCCGAGCCCTGGATCTGCCCTTACTCCGGTGACCCTTGTACGACAAACCTGCTCATAGCCCTCGGCGAAGCCAGGTTGATCCACTACTGGTCCCACGGAGGAGAAACCTTTAGTACAGATTTTGATTCGGCCGGCAAGCCGCGTCATCGAGAAGACCTCCAGCCCGGGAGCCTGCTCCGGGTGTACGGTTGGCACACCGGGAAACGCCTGTTCCCGGCCTTAAGACGCGAGGTGGCACATGAACGAATTCGAAGCCTCACTCATCATCAAAGCCGGTGCCGAGCAACTGTCCACGGCCTCAGCCGACCCCCGCTCCGAAGAAGGATACGCAGCCGTCAAAGCCAACCTATCCGAAGCACTGAACCATCTGGCCACAGCCTTGGAAAACTTTGAATCCAACACTGCGGCGCCTACCCGTTCAATCGGCTGGCTCCAAGACCTTCGGCGCGTTGCCGATGACTTGGTCCACAAACCGGACTGAAACTTCCGCGACAGCGAGCTAAGCGTTGGCAATGTCTATTGGTTCTCCGATCCATGCCAGCGGGATGATGTCTCCCCTAGCTTTCTTGATTTTTGGATCTTCATACATCTTTGCGGTCATCCTCGTTTGAGTCATGCCGGGGACACGACGTTGACGCGGATGCCGTCCGGCGCCCATTCCAAGGCAAGTGTCTGGGCCAGCATGGTCAAGGCAGCTTTGGTTGGGCTATAAGCGCCCGACCGGTCATGTGGCATCTGTCCGGACATTGATGAGGTGAAACATGCGGCCCCCTAATTGGTTTGCCTGTCCTGTGACGCACGGGCTATGTTCCGTGCGGGACAGAAGCGTCAGCCCTCGTTTGCTGCCCGGCACAGGCAGGACTGTCGATTGGTATTGAGGCCGTGGAGCGCCTTCATATTCCTCTCGGAACGGCGTCTGTAGCTGACTTCCAATGGCGCCACACCCTCTGGACGCCGCTGCCCACTCGGCGTATACAGGAGTCCAGGATCCAGCGGCTGAAGGTGGCCAGTATGCGGCAGCAAGGACGACGACAGTATCTCCTGTCGGTGTTGTTCGCCGCTCTGCTGTTGGTCCTGACATCGTGCAGCAAACCTGTTCAGGCCTTGGCGAATCTGAAGAGCAGCGCAGATGAAGCCGGAAGCCTCTTGAGCAGGGCGGCGGACCCTTCGGAGTTCAAAAGCCTGTCCACGAAGATTGATGACATGTTGAAAGACATCCCGGAAGGAACCTCGCTGAGTGCTTCCGAGAAGGCAACCGTTGATGCCGCCGCGCAGCGAGCAGCGGCCCTAAAACAGGTTGCTGCAATGTTGGGCGCCTCAGATGAGGTCATGGGTTTCATCAGCAAGGACGCGGTCGAACTTGTATCAGCTTCCCTGATGAGAACGCCCTCGCAAGCGTTCAGGCAGCACTTGGATGCCACAGCACGGCGGCTACTGAAAAGCACTACTTGCTCGCTGTACGCCGATGGAATGTCGGGGATTTCGAAGAGCTCATCTAGCCCACTGCCAGGGATCCCCTCCTCTGGCCCCTCCCAGCCCCCGACGCACAAGACTGTGTGGGAAGAGCTTCGGAGAGCCATAACGACGGCCAACTACCAACTGGATGCAGTCAACGAAGTAGTGGACCTTACCGGCCTCTCAAGTGAGCTCCTCGACACCGCCTCCGGCTATGTGAGCAAGGTCAAGAAGGTGATGACGGCTGCTGAGTGGGAAAGCTCCGGAGCCCTTCAGGTGTATTTGCGCCACTGCCTGCGGTAGCGAGCCGTCCCCCCGTTACATAGCCGCACTCTTGTTGTCGAGTATCCGCCGCCGTAATGGGGACGCTGTGCTGAGTGAGAGGGTCGTCATGAATTGTCTTTTTCATGCCGTGCCCGAGGTGGGACTCGAACCCACACACCTTTCGATACCGCATTTTGAGTGCGGCGCGTCTGCCAATTCCGCCACTCGGGCGCGGAGATACCGGGTTGAAAGCGGCTCCATTTCTGTGAGCAACGCGATCCGTTCCCAGCACGCGAAACTACTCTACATGCAGATAGGCTGTTTCAAAGAACCGGACGCGCCGCGTGCAACAAAACCTGCCCCGGATGCGCCCGCACTAAGATGGACATGAACCCGCCGAACCTTTGCAAGGAGATCCCGTGACAGAACAGACGGAGTCCGCACCCGCAGCCCAGCCGGCCCGACGCGTCGTCGTTGCCGAGGATGAGACCCTCATCCGACTGGACATTATCGAGATTTTGAAGGGCGAGGGTTACGACGTCGTCGGTGAGGCGGACAACGGCGAGAAAGCCGTGCAACTGGCCGAGGAACTGAAGCCGGATCTCGTCCTCATGGACGTCAAGATGCCCGTGATGGATGGCATCTCCGCAGCTGAGAAGATCGTTAAGGCCCGCATCGCTCCCGTGGTCCTCCTGACGGCTTTCAGCCAGAAGGAACTGGTGGAGCGCGCCCGCGACGCCGGCGCCATGGCGTACGTCGTGAAGCCCTTCACGCCGGCGGACCTGGTCCCTGCGATCGAGATCGCCCTTTCCCGCCACGAGGAAATCAAGGCCCTCGAGAACGAGGTCTCGGACCTGCAGGAACAGTTCGCCACCCGCAAGCTTGTGGAGCGCGCCAAGAGCCTCCTGACCACCAAGATGGGCCTCACCGAACCCGAGGCTTTCCGCTGGATCCAGAAGACCTCCATGGACCGCCGCCTCAGCATGCGCGAGGTTGCCGAGACCATCATCAACCAGGTCAACTAACGCCAGGAGAGGCGGCTTCCCATTCGGGAGGCCGCCTTTTGCGTGCCCAGAAACACGCACGACGACGGCCGCCGCCAAAGCGGCAACGTCACCACCCGCCGCCAAAGCAACAACGTCACCACCCGGCGTCAAAGCAACACAGCCACCTCCCGCCGTCGTGCTTAAACGCAAAACAGGACCCCGCCTCAAAGAGGCGGGGTCCTGCCAAGCCACTACGAAGGCTAGGCCTTGTTCTTGGTCTCGTCTTCAGGCCACGGTCCAACAGGTTCCTTGCGCGAACCGGAGACCTTGGAGGTGTCTGCGAGGTCGCCCACCTTGTGGACCTTGAGCGAGTTGGTGGAGCCGGCCTGTCCGGGAGGCGAACCGGCAGCGATGACCACCAGGTCCCCTTCGTCCACGAGCTTCATGTCCAGCAGGCTCTTGTCCACCTGGGCGGTCATCTCGTCGGTGTGGCCAACCATGGAGACCAGCACGGGACGGATACCCCAGGTGAGGGCCAACTGGTTCCAGACGTGCTCCACCGGCGTGAAGGCGAAGACGGGCTTCACCGGGCGCAGGCGGGAAAGACGACGTGCGGAGTCACCGGACTGCGTGAACGTACAGATGTACTTGGCGTCCAGCTGGTCGGCGATTTCGACGGCGGCACGAGTGATGGCGCCGCCGCGGGTGCGGGGCTTGGTGCCCAGCGGGGGGACGCGTTCCAGACCGTGTTCTTCGGTGGATTCGATGATCCGGGCCATGGTCTTGACGGTTTCGATCGGGTACTGACCCACTGACGTCTCACCGGAGAGCATCACTGCGTCGGCGCCGTCGAGCACTGCGTTGGCGCAGTCGGAAGCCTCGGCACGCGTCGGACGCGGGTTGTCGATCATGGACTCGAGGACCTGCGTGGCCACGATGACCGGCTTGGCCCAACGGCGGGCCAGTTCGATGGCGCGCTTCTGGACGATCGGCACCTCTTCGAGCGGAAGCTCAACGCCAAGGTCGCCACGGGCAACCATGATCGCGTCGAACGCATCGATGATCTCGTGGAGCTGGTCCACGGCCTGCGGCTTTTCGATCTTGGCGATGACCGGCACGCGGCGGCCTTCTTCGTCCATGATCTCGTGCACGCGCTTGATATCAGCAGCGTCACGCACGAAGGAGAGGGCAACCAGGTCGACGCCGCGCTTGAGCGCCCAGCGGAGGTCGTCCTCATCCTTCTCGCTCAAGGCGGGAACGTTCACGGCAACGCCGGGGAGGTTGATGCCCTTGTTGTTGGACACCTTGCCGCCCACGGTCACGGTGGCAACAACCTTGACGTCGTCCACCTCGATCGCGCGGAGCGCGACCTTGCCGTCGTCGATCAGCAGGGCGTCTCCCACGTTGACGTCCTCGGTGAGGCTCTTCAGCGTGGTGGAGCAGATGTCCTTGGTTCCCGGAACGTCCTCGGTGGTGATGGTGAAGGTGTCACCAACAGCCAACTCGTGCGGACCGTCCACGAAGCGGCCCAAGCGGATCTTGGGGCCCTGGAGGTCAGCCATGATCGCCACCGGCTTGCGCAGCTGCGAGGAAGCCTTGCGGACGTTCTCATAGGTGTTGTCGTGCACGGAGTAGTCGCCGTGGCTCATGTTCATACGCGCAACATCAACGCCGGCTTCCAGCACCGCGAGGGTGTTGTCGAAGCTGGAAATAGCCGGGCCGAATGTTGCCACAATTTTCGCGCGTCTCATATACCTACCCTAAGTAGTGTGCTGCTGATTGAGTAAAAGAAGGTTCCTTCCGGCGCTATAAGACCGCGATTGCCCGGTCTGTGGGGGCTACCGGCGCCGGCAGGATGGTGCTTCCCATGAGGAACTTATCTACGGCTGCCGCGCAAGCACGGCCTTCCGCGATGGCCCACACAATCAGAGACTGGCCACGCCCGGCATCGCCGGCAACAAACACGCCCTCGGTGTTCGTCATGTAGTAGCCATCGCGGGCAACGTTGCCACGACCGTCAAACTCTGCACTTACTTGTTCGGTGATACCGGCCGGTTCAGGGCCGGTGAAACCAAGGCTGAGGAACACGAGGTCCGCGGGGATGACCCGCTCGGTTCCGGCCTTGGGGAGACGATTGCCGTCAACGAATTCGGTCTCGGCAACCTTCACGCCCGTGAGCTTGCCGTTCTCGCCGACGAACTCAACGGTGGACGCCAGGTACGTGCGTTCGCCGCCTTCTTCGTGGGCGCTGGCCACCTCAAAGAGCGTGGGGAACGTAGGCCACGGCTGGTGTGCGGCACGCTCCGACGGCGGCTGCTTGCCGATTGCGAGCGTCGTCACCGATGCTGCCTGATGGCGGTGCGCGGTGCCGATGCAGTCGGCGCCGGTGTCGCCACCACCAAGGATCACCACGTGCTTGCCGCGGGCATCGATGTGATTCGCGGGGTTCTCCCCCGCCACCACACGGTTTGCCGGGACGAGGTAGTCCATGGCGAAGTGGACGCCGTCAAGGTCGCGGCCCGGGATGGGCAGGTCGCGGGGAACCGTGGCACCGGTAGCAACAACCACGGCGTCATATCGACGGCGGAGCTGCTCCCAGGTGACGTCGGTACCAACGGCCACCCCGGTACGGAAACGGGTGCCTTCGGCCTTCATCTGCTCCAGGCGGCGGTCAACCTGTTCCTTCTCCATTTTGAAGTCGGGGATGCCGTAGCGGAGCAGGCCGCCGATCTTGTCGTCGCGCTCATACACGGCAACGGTGTGGCCAACGCGGGTCAGCTGCTGGGCAGCGGCCAGGCCCGCGGGGCCGGAACCAACGACGGCGACCGTCTTGCCGGTGAGGCGGGTGGGCGGAAGCGGGTGAACCCAGTCGTTGTCGAAAGCCTCATCAATGATGGAGACCTCCACCTGCTTGATGGTGACAGCCGGCTGGTTGATGCCAAGCACGCAGGACGCTTCACACGGTGCAGGGCACAGGCGGCCCGTGAACTCGGGGAAGTTGTTCGTGGCATGGAGGCGCTCGATCGCTTCTTCACCCTTGTCCCGCCACATGAGGTCGTTCCACTCGGGGATGAGGTTCCCCAGCGGGCAGCCTTGGTGGCAGAAAGGAATGCCGCAGTCCATGCACCGGCCGGCCTGGCTCTTCAGGACGCCCTTTTCCTGGGCTTCGTACACTTCCTTCCAGTCCATGATGCGGACGGGAACGGGACGGCGTGGCTGCGTTTCGCGCTGCCGGACTTTCAGAAATCCGCGTGGATCAGCCACCGGTTACCTCCAGGATTCGAGACCATACTTCTTCGCCGTCGGGGTCGAGGCCTTCTTCGATGGCGTTGAGTCGGGTTTGCAGCACTGCAGCGTAATCGCGCGGCAGTACCTTGGTGATGCGGGCGGCGGTGTCGTCGAAGTTTTCGAGCAGACGGCCGGCCAGGACGGATTCGGTCTCCTCAAGGTGCTTGGTGAGGAGGCCGTGCACGATGTCGCGGTCTTCGGCATCCAGCTCCATGAGTTGGAGTTCGCCGGAGTCGAGGGCATCCTTGTTGACGCGCTCGGGCTGCAGGTCCAGCACGTAGGCGGTACCGCCGGACATCCCGGCACCAAAGTTGCGGCCGGTGCGTCCGATGATCAGCGTCTGGCCACCGGTCATGTACTCGCAACCGTGGTCGCCAATACCTTCGACGACGGCTGTCGCGCCGGAGTTGCGGACCAGGAAGCGTTCGCCCACCTGGCCGCGGAGGAACATCTCGCCGCTGGTGGCACCGTAGCCGATGACGTTGCCGGCAATGACGTTCCGCTCTGCCTGGAACACGTTGGTGCGGTCGGGGCGGACGATGATGCGACCACCGGACAGGCCCTTGCCAACGTAGTCATTGGAATCGCCGAACATGCGCAGGGTGATACCGGCCGGAAGGAACGCGCCAAGGGACTGCCCGGCGGTGCCGTTGAGGGTGACGTCGATCGTGTCGGTAGCCAGGAGGTCCGTACCGAAGGTCTTGGTCACCACGTGGCCCAGCATCGTGCCCACGGAACGGTCCGTGTTGATGACGTCCAGGGTGATCTTCACGGGCATGCGGTCGCTCAGGGCTTCCTGTGCCATGGTGATCAGCCGCTGGTCGAAGTGCTTGTCCAGCTCGTGGTTCTGGCCCACCATGTTGCGCAGCGGCACGTCGTCGTCGAACTCGAGGCCGTGCAGGATCGGATCGAGATCCAGTCCGTCTGCCTTCCAGTGATCGATCGCGTCGCGGGTATCCAGGACCTCGGAGTGGCCGATCGCCTCTTCGAGGCTGCGGAAGCCGAGCTCAGCCAGGATTTCGCGGACTTCTTCTGCGAGGAACTCGAAGAAGTTGACCACGAACTCGGGCTTGCCGTTGAACCGCGCACGGAGCTCGGGGTTCTGCGTGGCAACACCCACGGGACAGGTGTCCAGGTGGCAGACGCGCATCATGATGCAGCCTTCAACCACCAGCGGAGCGGTGGCAAAGCCGAACTCCTCACCGCCCAGCAGTGCAGCGATCACAACATCGCGGCCGGTCTTAAGCTGGCCGTCCACCTGGACCACAACACGGTCGCGGAGGCCGTTGAGCATCAGGGTCTGCTGGGTCTCAGCGAGGCCGAGTTCCCACGGCACACCCGCATGCTTGAGCGAGTTCAGCGGCGAGGCGCCGGTACCGCCGTCGTGCCCTGAAACCAGCACGACGTCGGCCTTCGCCTTGGTGACGCCCGACGCCACAGTGCCGATCCCGACTTCCGAAACAAGCTTCACATGTACCCGGGCCGAAGGGTTGGCGCGCTTGGCATCGTAGATGAGCTGCGCGAGGTCTTCGATCGAGTAGATGTCGTGGTGCGGGGGCGGGGAGATGAGTCCCACGCCAGGCGTGGAGTGGCGGGTCCGGGCCACCCACGGGTACACCTTTTGTGCCATCAGCTGGCCGCCTTCACCGGGCTTCGCGCCCTGCGCCATCTTGATCTGGATGTCGTCGGCGTTGGTCAGGTAGAGGCTGGTCACGCCAAAACGGCCGGACGCAATCTGCTTGATGGCAGAGCGGCGCTCCGGGTCAAGCAGGCGTTCGACGTCCTCGCCGCCTTCGCCCGTGTTGGACTTGGCGCCCAGGCGGTTCATGGCGATCGCCAGTGTCTCATGCGCTTCCTTGGAGATGGAGCCGTAGCTCATGGCACCCGTGGAGAAACGCTTGACGATGCTGGAGACGGGCTCCACTTCCTCGAGCGGAACCGAAGGACGGACGCCGGCCTTGAACTTCAGCAGGCCGCGCAACGTCATCAGGTTCTCGGACTGGTCGTCAACACCCTTGGTGTAGGACTTGAAGATGTCGTACCGGCGTTCGCGGGTGGCGTGCTGCAGCCGGAACACCGTCTCCGGGTTGAAGAGGTGCGGTTCGCCGTCGCGGCGCCACTGGTACTCGCCACCGCCCAGGAGTGGACGGTGCGGCTGTTCGATGCCGCCGTCGGGGTAGGCCATCTGGTGCCGTGCGGAAACTTCCGCGGCGATGACATCCAAGCCGACGCCTCCCAGTTGGGAGTGGGTGCCGGAGAAGAATTCGTCCACGAGTTCCTGGGACAGGCCCAGTGCCTCGAAGGTCTGGGCGCCGGTGTAGGAAGCCACCGTGGAAATGCCCATCTTGGACATGATCTTCAAGACACCCTTGCCGAGGCCCTTGATGAGGTTGTAGACGCCATCTTCTGGCGTCACTCCCACAACGTCGCCGTTGGCGATCAGCTGTTCCACCGACTCCATGGCAAGGTACGGGTTCACGGCGGAGGCGCCGTAACCGATCAGCACTGCCACGTGGTGGGTCTCGCGGACGTCGCCGGCTTCCACCACGAGCGCCGTCTTGGTGCGGTTGGCGCTGCGGAGCAGGTGGTGGTGGACGGCGCTGACCAGCAGGAGCGACGGGATGGGGGCCCACTGGGCGTTCGAGTCGCGGTCTGAGAGCACGATGTACTGGACGCCGCGGTTGATGGCACCGGAAACCTGTTCGCAGATCTCGGTCAGCCGGGCACGCAGCGCAGCTTCTCCACCTTCGGGGCGGTAGAGGCCGCGTACCTTCATGGCGATGCGGTCGCCGTCGGGGTTTTCGATGTTCGCGATCTTCGCCAGCTGATCGTTGTTGATCACCGGGAACGGCAGGGAGATCTGCGGCTGGCGGACCTGCTTGCCGTCCAGGAGGTTGCCGTTCGGGCCGATGGCACACTTCAGCGAGGTCACGAGTTCCTCGCGGATGGCATCCAGCGGCGGGTTGGTCACCTGGGCGAACGACTGCACAAAGTAGTCGAACAGCAGGCGGGGGCGCTTGGACAGCACAGCAACCGGGGTATCCGATCCCATGGCGCCGAGGGGTTCGGCGCCGGTGCGGGCCATGGGCCCGAGCAGGATCTTGAGCTCTTCGGTGGTGTAGCCGAAGGTCCGCTGGCGGATGTTGACCGAAGCTGCGGTGTGCAGGACGTGCTCACGTTCGGGGAGCTCGTTGATGTCGATCAGGTTGTCCTTGAGCCACTCGGCCCACGGGTTCGCAGCTGCTACCTCTGCCTTGACCTCGGAGTCATCGATGATGCGGCCGGCTTCGGTGTCCACCAGGAACATCTTGCCGGGCGCAACGCGGCCCTTCTTCACAACGTTGGAGGGCTCGACTTCAATAACGCCCACCTCGGATGCGAAGACAACAAGGCCGTCTTCGGTGATCCAGTAGCGGCCCGGACGCAGGCCGTTGCGGTCCAGGGTGGCGCCGACGAGGTTGCCGTCCGTGAAGGACACTGCAGCAGGACCGTCCCACGGTTCCATCAGCAGGGAGTGGTATTCGTAGAACGCGCGGCGTGCCGGATCCATGGTTGCGTGATTCTCCCACGCCTCCGGGATCATCATCATGATCGAGTGCGTAATGGGGCGGCCGGAGAGCCAGAGCAGTTCGGCCACCTCGTCGAAGGATGCCGAGTCCGAGGCACCGGGGGTGCAGATCGGGTACAGCTCTTCAGGGGTGTCGCCCAGCAGCGGGCTGGCCAGCTGCGACTGGCGGGCACGCATCCAGTTGCGGTTGCCCTTGACCGTGTTGATTTCGCCGTTGTGGGCAATGGTGCGGAACGGCTGCGCCAAGGGCCATGACGGGAACGTGTTGGTGGAGAAGCGCGAGTGGACGATCGCAAGCTTCGTCTTGAAACGCTTGTCCGAAAGATCGGGGTAGAACGGCTCGAGCTGCGCCGTGGTCAGCATGCCCTTGTAAACGATGGTCCGCGAGGAGAGCGACGGGAAGTAGACGCCGAACTTGTTCTGCGCGCGCTTGCGGATCCGCCAGGCACGGGAGTCCAGCTCATTGCGCTCCAGCTGCTCGCCGGTAGCAGAGGCCAGGAAGGGCTGGGAGAAGTACGGCATGCATGCCCGTGCCATGGCACCGACCAGGTCGGCGACCACAGGCACTTCGCGCCAGCCGAGGACCTTCAGGCCCTCATCGGCGGCCAGTGCTTCGATGCCGGCCTTGGCCGTAGCAGCTTCACGTGACTCGGCAGGAAGGAACGCGGTACCGACGACATACTGGCCGGGCGCCGGGAGTTCGAATTCAGCCACTGCACGGAAGAACTCGTCGGGGATCTGCATGAGCAGGCCCGCGCCGTCACCGGTTCCCTCGTCGGCGCCAACAGCACCGCGGTGTTCGAGATTGCGGAGCGCGGTCAGGGCCGCTTCCACGATGTCGTATCCCGGTTCCCCGCGGAGCGTGGCAATAATGGCCAGGCCGCAGGCGTCCTTCTCCGCATCAGGGTTGTAGAGACCCTGCGCCTCCGGCAGCGCAGCGAAGCGCTTGAACGGAGACATGGCACCCTGGGGTTCGATTTCTTCGGACCAACCGGGGTTATGAAGATGGGTCATGGGAGACGTCCTTCCTCGAGATCGTGCGTATGGAAGGGACAACGTTGGCCCCACCTTGCAGGCCCTTGTGATGGGCACAACAAAGCGCTAGTTAATGGAAATTGTAGGCCAGCCAGTCAACTCAGCTGAACAGCTGCGCAGACCACTGGCCCCGGCAAGACCGGTGAACATCGGTGTGTTTTGCGATCCGGGTTCCGGGGTGCCACGACGCTGTGGACTGGGCCCTACGAGCGGTGACTCTGTTGCCCCTTTTTGCCGGACGCGACTACTTGGTGACGTCACCTTCCGGCGAAGATCCGGGGGCCTTCCTCGCGGCAGTACCAGCAGATTCCGATTCCGTCGTGGCCTGGGTGCCTCGGCCGGAATCCCCTGCTGCTTCCTGCGGCTGGTCAACGTGGCCCGGATCGCTTTGGTTATCTGGGAGATTATCACGGGAACCACTATCTGAGACAGATCGGTCCGCATCATGACTCGTGACGCTCGTCACCGTCGAGGCAGCCCCGGCGGACCGGGTGGAAGCTTCGGGAGTAGCCTCCGGGGACGGCTCCTTGCCCGGCAGATAGGGGCTGTCAGGCACGGGGCGCCTTCCCCTGCCCAGCAGTAGGAAGATCACCAGCGCCGCAAGGAACACGAAAATACTGGTCCATACGTTAAGCCGGGTGGTGATACCGAAGAGGCTGATCTGCTCGGCATCGTCTATCCTCAGCGCCTCGATCCATACGCGGCCCACGGTGTAGTACATCGCGTAGAGCCAGAACAGGCGTCCCTTCCGGAAGTTGAACCTGCGGTCAAGGAGCAACAGGATGCCGACGCCTGCGAGGTTCCACAGGAACTCATAGAGGAACGTGGGGTGGAAGAGGGTATCGGCAGCCATGCCGGCCGGGAAGTTCGCGTTGGCCGGATCAATCTGCAGCCCCCAGGGAAGCGTCGTCGGGGCGCCGAACAGTTCCTGGTTGAACCAGTTGCCCCAGCGGCCGATCGCCTGCGCCAGCAGGAGTCCCGGAGCTGCCGCGTCCAGGAAGGCGGTCAGCTTGACCCCTGCCCGCCGGCAGCCAATCCAGGCTCCTACGGCACCCAAGAGCACCGCACCCCAGATGCCCAAGCCGCCGCGCTGTATTTGCGGGATCAGGGACAAGTCACCTGTGCCGTCGAATCCCGGGCCGAAGTAGGCGTCCGGTGACGAGAACACGTGGTAGAGCCGGCCGCCGATGATTCCCAGGGGAATCGCCCAGATGGCAATATCCCACAAGCTGCCCTCCGGAGTGCCGCGACGCTTCCAGCGGACCGAGGTGAGCCACAGGCCAACGATGATCCCGGCAAGGATGCACAAGGCGTAGGCGTGGATGCGCAACGTCCCCCACGGGAGCGGAATGTCGAATCCGGACCACGATGGGCTTGGGATGCTCATCGGGACCATGGCCGCTGCGTGGAGGACGTTGTGCATGTGCGTCGCTGTTCCTTTTCCTAGGCGTCTGCAGCTGCGCGGCCCAGGCCGGCGCTGAGGTTCTTGGTGAGTTGCCCGACGGCGTCCACGCCGCCATCGCGCAGGGCCGCCACCAGGGCGGTGCCGACGATCACGCCATCGGCATACGCGGCAATCTCGCGGACGTGGTCAGGGTTGGAAACACCCAGGCCCACGCAGACACGCTCGGCCCCCGCCGCGTGCGCCCGGGCCACGACGTCCTCGGCGCTGCTGCTGACCGACTGGCGGGCACCCGTGACACCCATGATGGAGACGCCGTAGACGAATCCGCGGCTGGCCTTGACTGTCATGTCCAGGCGCTCGGGAGTGGAGGACGGTGCTACCAGGAACACGCGGTCCAGGCCGTACTTGTCCGAGGCTTCGAACCATTCAGCGGCTTCGTCGGGGATGAGGTCCGGGGTAATGAGGCCTGCTCCCCCGGCTTCTGCCAGGCGGCGGGAGAACTCGTCCACGCCCATGCGCATCACGGGGTTCCAGTAGGTCATCACCAGGACGGCGGCATCCGTTGCCGCCGTAATGCCGGCAACGACGTCAAACACGTGGGAAACCCGGAAACCGTTGTTGATGGCTTCGGTAGTGGCTGCCTGGATGACGGGGCCGTCCATGACGGGATCGGAGTAAGGGATGCCGATCTCGATCAGGTCAGCGCCGTTGCGGGCCAGCGCAATACCGGCGTCGATGCTGGCTTGGACCGTGGGGTAGCCGGCCGGCAAGTACCCGATGAGGGCGGCACGCCCCTCGGACTTGGCACGGTCGATCGCCGCAGCGGACTTGCTCTGGAATTGCTCGGTCATCAGTTCTGGTCCTCGTTGACATCCACGGCAGCTTCGGAGGTGTGCTCCGTGGGCCCCTTGGGCTTGCGGGTGGACAGTGTGGTGCCCTTGACGTGGCCTTCCTCATCGAGCATGTTGAACCATGCCGCAGCGGTCTCCACGTCCTTGTCACCGCGTCCGGAGAGGTTGACGATGATGGTCACCTCGGCCGGGTTCTCCTTACCTGCAGTGAGTCGCTGCCCCACCTTAATGGCCCCGGCGAGGGCATGCGAGGACTCGATCGCGGGAATAATGCCTTCGGTCCGGCAGAGCAGGCTGAACGCATCCATGGCTTCCGTGTCCGTAATGGGCTCGTAGGTCACCCGGCCGATGTCGGCAAGGTAGGAGTGTTCGGGTCCGACACTCGGGTAGTCCAGGCCGGCGGAGATCGAGTGCGACTCCACCGTCTGTCCGTCCTCGTCCTGCATGAGGTAGGAACGGGCACCGTGCAGCACACCCGGACGTCCCAGCGAAATAGCTGCAGCGTGGCGTCCAGTTTCCAGGCCTTCGCCTCCGGCCTCGAAACCGTAGATTTTCACGGAAGCGTCGTCCAGGAAACTGTGGAACAGGCCGATCGCGTTCGAGCCGCCGCCGATGCAGGCGCAGATGGCGTCCGGGAGTTTGCCGGTCTGTTCGAGGATCTGGGCGCGGGCTTCCTCGCCGATCACTTCATGGAAGAAGCGGACCATCGCGGGGAACGGGTGGGCCCCTGCCGCAGTACCCAGCAGGTAGTGGGTGTTGTCCACGTTGGCGACCCAGTCACGCAGGGCGTCGTTGATGGCGTCCTTCAGCGTCTGGGAACCATTGGTGACCGGCACCACGGTTGCTCCAAGGAGCTGCATCCGGGCCACGTTGAGGGCCTGGCGGCGGCAGTCCTCGGCGCCCATGTACACCACGCACTCCAAGCCCAGCAGGGCTGCGGCAGTCGCGCTGGCGACGCCATGCTGGCCGGCGCCTGTCTCGGCGATGACGCGGGTCTTGCCCATGCGCTTGGCAAGGAGGGCCTGGCCCAAGACATTGTTGATCTTGTGCGATCCGGTGTGGTTGAGGTCCTCGCGCTTGAGGAAGATCCTGGCGCCCCCGGCATGCTGGGAGAAACGCTTGGCTTCGGTCAAAAGCGACGGACGGCCGGAGTAGTTCTTGTTGAGGTCCTTCAGTTCGGCAAGGAAATCAGGATCGGCCTTGGCTTTCTCGAACGTGTCCTGGACCTCGTCCAGGGCAGCGATGAGCGATTCAGGCATCCAGCGGCCGCCGTACTTGCCGAAGTACGGGCCAGCAGCGTTGCGCAGCGAAACGCCACCTTGCAGGAATGCGTCGGCCGCATTCTCTTCCGAGTTGGCTGTTGGCGCGTCCACCATCAGTCTCACCGTCCTGTTCCAGTTAGTTCAATGGGTTTTCACGTGCCACAAGGCAGCCTCGGACCACGGTCCGGGCTGCCTCGTAGCTAACGCCTTGCTTCAGGTGCGTCTCAGTTCCTGACAGCGATGGCGGCAGCTCCAGCTGCTTTGAATTCGTTGATGCGTTCCCGCGGCGTGGCATCGCTGACCAACGCTTCACCCACGAGGATGGCGTTGGCACCGCTCGCGGCGTAGTGCGAAACGTCATCGGCACTGCGCACGCCCGACTCGGCGACAATGACCGCCTCAGCCGGAATAAGACCGGCGAGCGAGGCGAAAAGGGAGCGGTCGACGTCGAGCGTTTTCAGGTTGCGGACGTTGACGCCAATGATGCGGGCATTGGCCGCCACGGCGCGTTCAATTTCCTGCTCGGTGTGGGTTTCCACCAGGACGTTCATGCCAAGTTCCCGGCTGAGTGCGCTGTAGTCCGCCAGTTGGGCGTCGGACAACGCGGCGACGATCAGCAGGATGAGGTCGGCGCCGTGGGCCCGGGCTTCCCAGATCTGGTACTCGTCAACCGTGAAGTCCTTGCGGAGCAGGGGGATGTCCACGGTGGCGCGAACGGCATCCAGGTCGGCCAGCGATCCGCCGAATCGGCGCTGCTCCGTCAGCACGCTGATGACGGACGCACCGCCGTCTTCGTACTGCGCGGCGAGGGATGCCGGATCCTCGATCGGTGCAAGGTCACCCTTGGAGGGGCTGCGCCGCTTGATCTCCGCGATGACCTTCAGGTCTTCGCGCGTGGTGGAGGGTCCGCCGAGCGCTGCCCAAGCATCACGTGCCGGGGCGGCTGCCGCTGCGCGGTCCTTCAGCTCAAGGGGAGAAACAAGCCGCCGACGGGCCTCCATGTCCTCCTTGACGCCGACGATGATGTCGTCAAGAACGGTCACGATTAGTGGCCGTTGTTCTGCAGCTTGCTGCCACCCACTCCGTAGCCGGCCTTGCGCATGGCCCAACCAACAATCAGGCCGATGACCATGACTGCGATGCCGCCGATGAAGATGGGCGTGCTGGCAATCACGAAAGCGATGGAGGCAACGAGGGCGCCGACCAGCATCACAATCACGCAGGTCCAGGCAGCCGGGCTGTTTCCGTGGCCGATGGCGTCAGCGTGGCTGGCCATGGCGGACTCGGCTTGGTTGGCGGACACTGTGGTTTTGCTCATGTGGAATCTCCTCGGGATGAATACTGCTTACATTCTGCCATTTATTGGCGGTGGCCGGGACATCGACCGACGTCAGGGCGAGTGCCGGCCCCTTTTGTTGCGGAAGTTGATGTTCGACGGCGGCCCCCGCGCCGGACACGCCGCTTACGTGGGGTCTTCCCCGCGGGAAAGACTGTCCCAACTGTCGATCTCATCGACCGGACCGGTGCCGCGCTCCCCTGCGCTGCCGGCGGCGTCGTACTTGGTCCTGGTCTTCCAGTGGCGCCCGGCCAACGGGAGCCACACGGCACAGCCTGCCAGGAGTGCGGCCGCAGCAACAGCAAGCACAGGAAACACCGTGGTACTTACTCCGGCCTGCCCGCCGGAGACCCCGGTTGCTGCAGCGATGGAACCTTGCGCGGCACCCAACGGATCACCGAGGACCGTTCCGGCAGCCAGGATGGTACCGACGGCCGACAACCCGATGATCACCGCAATGATCCACCGGGCAATCCTGCCGGCGATGGACGCCGCTAGGGCACCGGCCAAGGCTACGAGCGCCAGGGCTGTTACTGCGGTGGCGGCCTTGTTGCCGGGTACTTGGAGGTTGCTGTTGGACACGGCAGCCGGGTCCAAGCGGACCTCGATCCACGTCTGCGTAGTAGTGCCGAAGACCGCGAAGGCCAGAATCACGGTGGCCAGGACTACGGTAGATTTCCGGGTCCACCGCCGCTCAACGCCGGTGGTCTTGTCTTGCGCCTTTGCGGTCACGGTGCAGGAGTTCCGTCCTCGTCGGCTCCGGCCTCGCCCACGCCGTCAGCAGCGATGTTGTGCAGCGAACCGGCGGTGTGGACCGCGCGCAGGGGTGCTGCCGCCTTGTTAACGGTTTCCAAGGCCTCGGACGGCTTGTGCGAATCGGCCACGATGCCTCCGCCGGCCTGCACGTAGGCCCGGCCTTCGCGCAGCAGGGCAGAGCGAATGGCAATGGCCATATCCATGTCGCCGGCGAAGTCGAGGTAGCCCACCACCCCGCCGTAGATTCCGCGACGGTGTGGTTCAAGCTCGTCCAGGAGGCGCAAAGCACGGGGCTTGGGGGCACCGGAGAGGGTCCCCGCGGGGAAGGTCGCCTTGAGGACGTCATACGCCTTGGCGTCGGGAGCCAGCTCCCCCACCACGGTGGAGACCAAGTGCATGATGTGGCTGAAGCGCTCCACCTCCATGAACTGGGTGACATCCACGGTTCCGGCCACGCACACCTTGGAGAGGTCGTTCCTTGAGAGGTCCACCAGCATCAGGTGCTCAGCGCGTTCCTTTTGGTCAGCCAGCAGCTCCGTGGCAAGGGCCTTGTCAGCTTCCACGGTCTTGCCCCGGGGACGCGAACCTGCAATCGGATGGGTGATGACTTCACCGCCGGTCACGGTGACCAGCGCCTCCGGGGACGAACCCACAATTGAGTACTCCCGGCCGTCGGCATCGGCGAGGCTGAAAATGTACATGTACGGGCTCGGGTTGGTATTGCGCAGGACCCTGTAGACATCCAGGGGATCAGCGGCGCATTCCATTTCGAACCGGCGCGAGATGACCACCTGGAAGACTTCACCATCAACAATGGCTTCCTTGCCGCGGTCAATGGCTTCCAAGTACTGGTTCTCGTCCCAGCGCTCCTGCACACTGGAAGCGAAGTCCAAGGCGGCGCTTTCCAGCACGGAGACCGGCTGGGCGACGGGCGTGCTGATCTGCTCCAGCAACGCCTTGACCCGCGCCACGGCGTCATGCCATGCCTCGTCCACGCGCTCGGAGCTGTTGTCGAAGTTGATCGCATTGGCAATGAGCAGGACCGTGCCGTCCACGTTGTCATGCACGGCCATGTCCGTCACGAGGTTCAGGGCCATCTCCGGCAACTGCAGATCGTCCTCGGGCGGGGAGGTCAGACGCTCCCAGTGGCGCACTGTTTCCCAGCCGAGGAAGCCCACCAGGCCGGACGTGAAGGGAGGCAGGCCTTCAAAACGGTCGGTTTGCAGTGCCGCGACGGTGTCGCGGACGGCTTCCACGGGGTTGCCGGACGTCGGGACACCCACCGGCGGCTGGCCAATCCAGTGCGCGTTTCCGTCTTTGGTGGTCAGGGTGGCGCGGGACTTGGCGCCAATGAAGGAGTAACGGGACCATGAGCCGCCGACGGCAGCGGACTCCATCAGGAAGGTGCCGGGTTGGCCCTGCGCCAGCTTCCGGTAGAGGCCGATGGGTGTCTCGGCGTCGGCCAGTACTTTGAGTCGAACGGGGATGACACGGCTGTGGGCGGCGAGTTTCCGGAACTCTTCCAGGCCCGGGCTGATGATTCCAAGGTCCTGCATGGCTATATCTTTCCGCCTTTGTGTGAGGTGGTGCGTCAGTGGTTAAGGATGGGGCCCTAGTCACGGTTGCCGGCGACGACGGCCAGCTCGCGTCCGTCGAAGCAGGTCCGGGTTCCCGTGTGGCAGGCAGCGCCCACTTGGTCCACCCGGACCAGAAGGGCATCGCCGTCGCAGTCAAGGGCGACGGACTTCACGAACTGGACATGCCCGGAAGTGTCGCCCTTGCGCCAGTACTCCTGGCGTGAGCGGGAGTAGAAAGTGACACGACCGGTGGTCATCGTGCGCCGAAGAGCTTCGTCATCCATCCAGCCCAGCATGAGGACCTCGTTGGTGTCATGCTGCTGGACGATGGCGGCTACAAGGCCTGCAGGATCGCGCTTGAGCGCGCTGGAAATCTCCTGCGGCAGGGTTGCGGCGGGGTCGCTCGCTGCCTCCGCGGCGGGAGTTGGGCTGGGGGTGGACTGCTCAGACATCAGATCAAGTCTAGTGCCTTTGCCGGGGCCCGGTTCCTGCGGCGGTTCCTCTGCGCAACAGCGGCTCGATCGTGCTAGTTTCACAAGTGATGCATTTCGTCGATCCTTCCCGAGAAGTACTGGCCGAAACCTTGCTGGCGGCCGGACCTGACTCCCCCACGCTCTGTGAAGGGTGGCTGACGCGCGATCTTGCCGCCCACTTGTACCTGCGTGAACGTAAAGCATCCGTGGGCATCGGGCTGTTGATCCCAAGCCTGGGAAAGGCCTCGGACAAGGCGACCGCCAAGCTGGCTTCCAAGCTGAAGACTGCCGAGGACTACGCCAAGCTGGTCAAGGCGTTCCGGGCAGGCCCGCCGGCCCTTTCGCCGCTGAGGATCAAAGCCCTGGACGAGACCTCCAACCTCATTGAATACTTCGTGCACACCGAGGACATCCGCAGGGCCGGTGACCGCTGGGCGCCCCGCGCCTTGGACGAAGCCTATTCGGACGCCCTCTGGGACGATCTCATCAAGCGGGCAGCTTTCCTTTACCGCGGAGTCGATCTTGGCATCGTGCTCGTGCGGCCCACGGGGCCCCGCCACGTGGCCAAGCGGGCACCCGTATCGGTGGCAATCGTCGGAGAGCCGGGCGAACTGATCATGCACGCCCACGGCCGGACCAACCAGGCGTTGGTCACGTTCGAAGGCCAGCCGGACGCCGTCGCGCTTTTGCAGTCGGCCGACATCGGACTTTAGGGCAAACCCACAACAACAACGAAAGGGCCACCTGCAGGTGGCCCTTTCGTTGTTGTGAACGCTATGTCGTTACCGTACCTCGAAGCCGGCCTGCGCGATCGCTGCCTTGACTTGGGCAATCATGTCGTCCGGTCCAAAGTGGAACACGGAGGCAGCCAGCACGGCATCGGCTCCTGCTTCCACAGCGGGCGGGAAGTGCTGCGGCTCCCCCGCACCGCCGGAGGCGATGATCGGAATGTTCACGGCTGCCCGGACCAGGCGGATGAGTTCAAGGTCGAATCCGTCTTTGGTTCCGTCAGCGTCGATCGAATTCAGCAGGATTTCGCCGACGCCACGGTCCGCGGCTTCCTTCGCCCAGGCAATGGCGTCGATCCCGGTGCCCTTGCGGCCGCCGTGGGTAGTGACTTCAAAGCCCGACGACGTCGGGGCGTCACCTTCGCGGGTGCGGCGCGCATCCACGGACAGCACCAGGACCTGGGAGCCGAAGTGGCGGGTGATTTCGTCGATGACCTCCGGCCGGGCGACGGCTGCGGTGTTGATCGAGGCCTTGTCGGCACCAAAGCGGAGCAACTTGTCCACCTCGGCAACGCCACGGACGCCGCCTCCGACGGTGAGCGGAATAAAGACTTCCTCGGCCGTCCGGCGGACAACATCGAAGGTTGTCTCGCGGTTGCCGGACGACGCCGTGACGTCCAGGAACGTCAGTTCGTCGGCGCCTCCGTTGTCGTAACGGTGCGCCAGTTCCACCGGGTCCCCCGCGTCCCGGAGGCCCTCGAAGTTGACGCCCTTGACTACGCGGCCTGCATCAACGTCCAGGCAGGGAATAACGCGTACGGCTACAGCCATGTGCTGATCCTCAATTCTGCGGTTCTGCTGATCGGAGCGCGGGTCAGATACGGCAGGCGTGGATGCTGCTGACGAGGATCGCCCGGGCGCCCAGGTCGTAGAGCTCATCCATGATCCGGTTGGTTTCCTTCTTGGGAACCATGGACCGCACGGCAACCCATTCCGAGTCCCGCAGCGGAGACACAGTGGGCGATTCCAGGCCCGGGGTGAGGGCTGCAGCGTCTTCCACGAGGTCCTTGCGGATGTCGTAGTCCATGAGCACGTATTGCCGTGCCACCAGCACGCCCTGGAGACGGCGGATCAGGACGTCGATTTCCTTGGCAGTACCGTTGGCGGCACCGCTCTTGCCTGCGCGCCGGATGAGCACCGCTTCGGAGCGGAGGATCGGATCGCCGAAGATTTCCATCCCGGCAGCCTTGAGGGTGTTTCCGGTTTCGACGACGTCGGCAATGGCATCAGCGACGCCGAGGCGCACCGACGATTCCACGGCACCATCCAGGCGGACCACCTTCGCGTTGACCCCGCGCTCTGCGAGATAGTCGCGCAAGAGGCCGTCGTAGCTGGTGGCCAGGCGCTTGCCTTCGAGCTCTTCGACGGCGGAGAAGTCACCGACGGGCCCCGCGAAGCGGAAGGTGGACGCGGCGAAGCCAAGCGGGAGGAGCTCTTCGGCTTCAACCTGGGCATCGAGCAGGAGATCGCGGCCGGTGATTCCCACGTCCAGCGTTCCCTGTCCAACGTAGACCGCGATGTCCCGGGGGCGGAGGAAGAAAAACTCAATGTCGTTGTCGGGATCGACCATCACCAGTTCACGGTTGTCGCGGCGCTGGCGGTAGCCGGCCTCGGACAACATGGCTGAGGCGGCTTCGGAGAGGGATCCCTTGTTGGGGACTGCTACACGGAGCATTGGGAGACTTTCTGTTGTTGTTGGAGGTTTTCAGGCACATCGGCCACGCTGCGGGCCCGGTTGTTTCCACTGCAGGACACAGCCCGGGAGGCGTGGCTAAAGATGCTTGTAAACGTCCTCCAGGCTGAGGCCCTTGGCGAGCATGAGGACCTGCAGGTGGTACAGCAACTGGGAGATTTCCTCGGCAGCGGCTTCGTCGGATTCGTATTCCGCAGCCATCCACACTTCGGCGGCTTCTTCGACTACCTTCTTGCCGATGCCGTGGATTCCGGAGTCCAGTTCGGCTACCGTGCGCGAACCTGCCGGGCGGGTCGCTGCTTTCTCACTCAGTTCTGCGAACAGCGTCTCGAAATTCTTCACGCCCTACAGACTACTTCCTTCACGGCAACCACCGCTTGTTGGGGCCTTGGATGACGAAGGGGATGTGAGTGAACACACACCCACATCCCCTTGCCGGGCCTTATTCCGGGGGCGGCAGCTCGCCGCTCTTTACTGGAACTGCTTGAGCGTTACTGCCGTGGCCAAGGCGGCGGTAACAGCTTCATGGCCCTTGTCCTCGCTGGAGCCGGGAAGTCCCGCGCGGTCCAGGCCCTGCTGCTCGGTATCGCAGGTGAGGACGCCAAAGCCGACAGGCACGCCGGTGCGGACTGACACGTCGGTGAGTCCCGACGTCGCGGCCTGGCAGACGTAATCGAAGTGCGGGGTGCCGCCGCGGATGACGACGCCCAGGGCAACAACGGCGTCGAAGTGCGGAGCGAGGCGAGCTGCCGCGACCGGGAGTTCGAAGCTGCCGGGTACGCGCAGCAGGACGGGCTCGGCAATACCGGCTTCCTTGGCGGCGCGGAGGGCTCCGTCAACCAGGCCGTCCATGATCTGGGTGTGCCAGCTGGCCGCGACAATGGCAAGTTTCAGCTGTGACGTTTCCTCGGGGTTGAGGGTGGTGAGGTCAATGGTGGGGGCGCCGTGTCCGCTCATTGTGTGCAGTAAATCCGTTCAGTCGTTGATGCTGTCAAAGGGGTGGGCCAGCGGGGTCTTCCCGTTGCCTGCGTGCTCTGCTTGGAGCGTCAGTCGGTGGTCCATGCGGTCTTTCTTGGTCTGCAGGTAGCGCAGGTTCTGCTCGCGGGAGGGAACCTCGGTGGGCACCATCTCCACCACGGTGACGCCCGCCTGTGCCAAGCGGTTCTGCTTGTCCGGGTTGTTGCTCAACAAACGGACTTCCTGCAGGCCCATTTCCGCCAGGATCTGCGCGGCAGCGTTGTAAGAACGCGCATCGACCGGCAGGCCCAGCTGCTCGTTGGCCTCAACGGTGTCGAAGCCGGCTTCCTGCAACGCGTAGGCCTTGATTTTGTTGGCAAGGCCGATGCCCCGGCCTTCCTGCCCGCGCAGGTACAACAACGTGCCGCCCTCGGCGTTGATGAGTTCGAGAGCAAAAGCCAGCTGCTCTCCGCAGTCGCAGCGGTAGGACCCGAAGACGTCCCCGGTGAGGCACTCGGAGTGCAGCCGGACCAGCGGAGCCTTCCCGCTCTTTGACGGATTCGGCGAGCTGACAGCCAGGTGTTCAACTCCGGTCTCGTGGTCCGTCCAGGCCTGTGCCACAAAGTCTCCAAAAGCGGTGGGCAATTGGACGATCGGCCCTCCGCTCACGGGGTGGGGCGTGCGTTCGGTCTCGTCGCTGCTGCGCGTGATGGATGCCGTCATCGCTTCTCCTCGTCTGCCACTGAAAGGTGTGCCGTTGGAATCTCTTCCTGCTGGGACTCTACCGCCTCGACGTATGCCACCAGGTCCTCAATGGAAATGAGGGGACATCCGTGCCCGGCGGCAAACTCGCGCAGGCTGTCCAGGCGCATCATTTCACCGTCGTCGTGTACCAACTCCGCGATCACACCCACCGGGGCAAGCCCGGCGAGCCGGCACAAGTCCACAGCCGCTTCCGTGTGTCCGGGGCGTTCACGCACTCCTCCCTTAACTGCTCGGAGGGGGAAAATATGCCCGGGGCGCGTGATGTGGGCCGGGGTGCTCGCCGGATCCGCCAGGATCCGGGCTGTCAGTGCGCGGTCCGTCGCTGAAATCCCGGTGCTCACTCCGTGGGCAGCATCGCAGGAGATCGTGTAGGCGGTTCCCTTGGCGTCCTCATTGACGGCCACCATTTGCGGCAGTGCCAAGGCGTCCGCCCGCTCTCCTTCCAACGGCACGCAAATGACGCCGGACGAGTAGCGGATGGTCCATCCCATAAGGGCAGGGGTGGCGTGCTGGGCGGCGAAGATAATGTCGCCTTCGTTCTCGCGGTCTTCGTTATCAACCACGATCACTGCTTTGCCGGCTGCCATTGCGGCAATGGCCGCTTCGACGGGGTCCAGGCCCTGCCTGCGTACCCGGGCGGGATTGGTCTTGGTGGGGGCGCTCATCGCACAGCCTCCTGGGCTTCCGTGGTCTGTTCGGGGCTTACGGACCGGCTCTCATCATCGGCACGGTGGGCAGGCTTGCCCTGGGGTGCAAAGGAAAGCAACCGTTCGGTGTACTTGGCCAGGACATCGACTTCGAGGTTGACCTTGGCACCCACGGGCTTTGCACCCAGGCCGGTCTCTTCGAGGGTGGTGGGGATCAGGCCGACTTCGAACCATGGCTCCGGGTCGGCAGCGGGACTGACGGCGGTCACGGTCAACGACACGCCGTCAACGGCAATGGACCCCTTCTCGGCAATGTAGCGGGCCAACGTGGCAGGTACACCGAACCTCAGGCGGTCCCAGTTACCCAGTGCCTCACGCTCCAGCAATTCGCCGACGCCATCGACGTGTCCCTGGACCACGTGCCCGTCCAAGCGTCCGCCGGCAGGAACGCACCGTTCCAGGTTGACGCTGTCCCCGGCCGCCAACTGACCGATGGTGGTCCGGAGCAGAGTCTCCCCCATGACATCGACGCTGAACTCCTGCCCGGTGATCTGCGTAGCCGTCAGGCACACACCGTTGACGGCGATCGAACCGCCCAAGGCGAGGCCCTCCGTGGTGGTAGGGGCTTTAAGCCGCAACCTGGCGCTGGCTTCGCCGTCGTGGTCGATGCCAAGTACGGTGCCCTGTTCGGCAACGATTCCGGTAAACATCAGTGTCCTCCTGAGACGTACTCCGCGGCTTCGCTGCCGTGAAGGGAATTTTCTTGTGGGGTAGCCGGCCGGGTGGGCCGGAGATGAAGTCGAAGGTCATTGCCGAGGGTCCGCACGGAACCGCCGCCGGCCTCGTCCCAGATCCAGTGCTGGGCCTGGGACAGGGTTGTAATGCCGAGGTCGTTCAGGGCAGGGGTTCCGGAGCCCAGCAGGGTGGGAGCCAGGTAGACAATCAATTCATCCACCAGGCCCGCCGCCAGGAAGGTGCTGAGGATGCTCGAACCACCCTCCACCATGACGTGCCGGGCGCCCTCCTCGAACAGCATGGACAACGCTTCGTGCGGATCCCGGGTGGCCAGGTGGAGGAAGCGCCCGTCCGTCCCGCGCACTGCCGCGTCCTGGGGCACCTCCCGCCGGCCCATGACCGCGCGGAGCGGTTGACGCCCGGAAAGTGCACCCTCCGGATCCCTTGCAGTCAACCGGGGGTTGTCGATCAGGACCGTCCCGGTGCCCACGAGAATCGCATCAATAAGTCCGCGCAGGCTGTGGTTGTCCGCCAGCGACTCCGGACTGGAGATCCATTGGCTGGTGCCGTCCACTGCCGCGATGCGGCTGTCCAGCGTCTGGGCGATATGCAAGGTGACGAAGGGCCGCTTGGAGGCAACGGCGTCGAACCATTCCCGGTTCAGCTCCAGAGCGTCTGCTGCCGCGAGGCCCGACTCCACTGCGATGCCCGCGGAACGGAGCGTGTGGGCGCCTCCTGCTGCGGGATCATGGGGATCGTCGACGGCGTAAATCACCCTGGTGATACCGGCGGCGATGATCGCCTGGGCACAGGGACCGGTACGCCCCACGTGGTTGCAGGGCTCCAGCGTCACCACCATGGTGGTGCCGCGCAGCTCGATCCCTGCTTTCCGCGCACCGAGGATAGCGTCCGCCTCGGCATGTGCCGTTCCGGCGCCACGGTGATAGCCGACGGCGACCTGCTCACCGTCGGCGTTCAGGATGACGGCACCTACCAAGGGGTTGGCGCCACGGGGACCCTGCAAGGCCGCACGCAGAGCCGTGTCCATGGCCGCAGACTCAAGCACGCTGAAGGTGGTGGCAACCGCGTTCATCGGGCGGCCCCCACTGTGACGGGAACCGGACCGGCCACTGCAGCTGCGCGCTTGGATGCCCGCCGCCAGACGAAGAATCCGGCGAGCGTGAAGAATCCATAGAACAGGTACATGAAGGCACTGGCGTAATACCCGGCGGTGAACAGCAACGGGACGCCCACAACGTCCACGGCCACCCAGATCAGCCAGAATTCGGTCCATCCGCGGGCCATGCCATAAGTGGCCAGCAGTGACCCCATGAAAGTCCAGGCGTCCGCCCACACCGGCGGGTAGGAGCCGAGGGCGTCGAACAGCGGTGTCAGTGCTGCCGTTCCCGCCACCATGGCGCCGATCAAAGCGATGCGGACCTTGTTGCTGGCCCAGGACGGCACGATTGCGTGGCCTTCGCCTGCAAGGTGTCGTCCTTGCTGCCACCGGTACCAGCCGTAGATTGCGACGGCCATGAACATGATTTGGCGGCCCGCCTGGCCCCACAACGTTGCCGGCGCCGCCGCGCCAAAGACGTTCCCGAGGAACACTGTCAGCAACAGGACGTTGCCGAGGATGCCAACAGGCCATGCCCAGACTTTGCGGCGCATTCCGCCGAGGGCGCTGGCGAGCCCAAAGATGTTGCCAAGCACTTCGCGTAGAACAAGCGCAGACCCGCCAACGGGAATCTGTGCTTCGAAGAGCCATCGCAGAAAGTCCATGCCGTTCCTTCCCAGTAACCGCGATGGCTCCGGGGGTGTACGACAGCGCATGCCCGGCCATCCCTGAAGGACGCCGACGGCATACCTGTACGTGCTTCTCCCATCCAGACTTTAACTGTCGGTACCGGAATTCCACCGGTTCAACCGTCTGCTTCCGGCTCCACAAGAGTGGTAACCGTAAGCGCGCGGGTCGCGGACTATAACCGCCGGTTCGGACTTACACCGACCCCGGAGCACGTATATGTGTGGTGCTATTGTGCCACAACCTCGAAGATGGCCGGGCTATTCCCGACCATCTTCGTGACACATTGTTGCTGCTTGGGCTGCCTTGCCGCCTATACAGCGGGCTGCGTGGCCTTGGTACCGGCGAGCCGGAGCCGGTCGATCGCCGCCGCGGGATCCGCGTGGCCGTAAACAGCCGAGCCAGCCACGAAGACATTGGCCCCGGCTTCGGCGGCACGGACGATGGTTTCCTCGGTGATCCCGCCGTCCACCTGGATGGCGACACCGATTCCCGAACCCTCAACTGCCTCGCGTGCCCGACGGATCTTGGGCAGCGTGATGTCAAGGAATGCCTGTCCCCCGAAGCCGGGCTCGACCGTCATGATGAGCAACATGTCCACTTCGCTCAGCATGTCCAGATAAGGCTCCACGGGAGTTGCCGGCCGCAACGCCATACCGGCCTTGGCGCCGCGCGCCCGCAATTCGCGGGCAAGCTTGACCGGAGCCATCGCAGCTTCCGCGTGGAACGTCACTGAAGCGACGCCTGCGTCCGCGTAGGCCGGCGCCCAGCGGTCGGCGTCGGAGATCATCAGGTGTGCATCCAGCGGAACCGGGCTGACAGCCTGAATCCTCTGGACGACCGGCAGCCCGAGAGTGAGGTTGGGGACGAAGTGGTTGTCCATCACGTCCACGTGCACGGCATCGGCATTGCTGATGCGCTGCAGTTCGGCCTCAAGGTTGACGAAGTCCGCGGACAGGATGCTCGGGTTGATACAGCACTGAGTCAAGGAAAATCCTTCGGGTGGTTGGTGGGGCGAACAACTGCAGCAGAACTAGGCCTTCTTGCGGATCAACGCCAGGAACATGGCATCCGTTTGGTGGACATGCGGCCAGAGCTGGGCTGTCAGCTCATGACCGGCGCCGAGTTCCCTGCCCAGGCTGACCCGGTCCAAGGCATCTCCGGCATCCAGGAGTTCCAAGTCCGTCCGTTTGGCAAGGACATCGGAGACGACCGCGGTGGTTTCGGCCGGATGGGGTGAACAGGTGACGTAGCCGACTACTCCCCCGGGCTTGACGGCAGCAATGGCGGATGCAAGGAGTTCGCGCTGCAACGGACCCAGGTCTGCGATGTCTTTCGGTGACCGGCGCCAACGGGACTCCGGCCGGCGTCGCAACGCTCCGAGGCCGCTGCAGGGAACATCCACCAGCACGCGGTCGAAAGACTCCGGCTCTTCGCTGCCTACTTCCCTGCCGTCCCCCGTGCGGACGGACCAGGTTGCGGACGGCACGGCGGACAGCGCCTGCTGTACCAGCTTTGCCCGATGGGGTGCAGGTTCATTGGCCAGGAGGATGGCACCGTCGCGGTGGGCCAAAGCCGCAAGCAACGCGGCTTTCCCGCCGGGACCCGCACACAGATCAAGCCACCGTTCATTGCCGCCGGCAGAAGTTTGGACGTCAGCGCCCGCAACGGCACGCGCCACAAGCTGCGAACCGACGTCCTGGACACGCGTGGTGCCCTGACGCACGGATTCGAGCCTGCCGAGGTCACCGCCCGCGGACATCGCCGAGCCCTCAACGAGTTCCCCTGCCGTGGCGCCTTGTTCGAGGGCTTCGTCCAGGTCTCCGAGTCCCGGCAGTGCCACCAGATTTACCACCGGAGCGGCGTTGTCCGCTTCCAGCAGTGCCTCGATGTCCGAGGCAGGCCTGCCATGGTTCACCAAGGATTGCCGCAAAGCACGGACGATCCATTCCGGATGGGAGTGGCGCAAGGCGGCAATCCTGGTGGCATCCGTTTCCTGGTCCAGGAGAAGGTCCAGCCATTCCTCCATGGAGTGCGCCGCCACCTTACGCAGGACCGCGTTGATGAGCGCTGAGGGCCCTGCGCCGATGACTGCCCTCGCCAGGCCAACGGTCTGGTCCAAGGCAGCATGGGCGGGAACCCGCATGGACAGGAGCTGGTGCGCTCCGATCCGCAAGGCATCAAGGATGGCGGGGTCCAGCTGGTCAAGCGGCCTGTCCACACACCGCGCAAGAATGGCATCGTACGTTCCCTGCCCGCGAAGCGCTCCGTAGCTGAGCTCCGTGGCAAAGCCGGCATCCCGGCGGTCCAGTCGGTGTTCGCGGATGCGGGCGGGGAGGACGAGGTTTGCATAGGCGTCTTCGGAAGCAACTGCGCGCAGCACCTCGAAAGCCACCAGACGGGCGGGATCAGCACGCCGGGTCCGCTGCGAAGGGGCGTTGGTGGAGAAGCCCCGCTGCGGACCCCGGTTGCGTTCGCGGCCCTGGGCGTTGCGTTTGCTTCCTGAACGATCGCCCCGGGCGCCCCGGTTGTCCCGGTTGTCCCGGCCACTCCCGTCGCGGCCACCGCTGCTGTTGGGGCCTCGCCGGCCGGACTCACTCATTCGAAGACCACTTTCTCGGATGTTGCCAAGCCGCGGGCCCAATCGGCCGGCAGCATCATTTTTTTGCCTGCGGGTTGGACACGCCCCAGCTGTACGGCATGGGAGCCTGTCCCTACCAGCACGGCTTTACCTTCGGGACGGACATGACCCGGCGCAAGATCGTTCACATCCGGCCGTAAGGCCACGGGCTCGAGCTTGATCCGCTGGCCCTCCAGAATTGTCCAGGCTCCGGGCTCGGGGGTAACGCCCCGGGACCTGCGGTGGAGCGCCAGGGCCGGTTGCTGCCAATCCAACCGTCCGTCTTCCAGGGAGAGCTTGGGGGCCAGGGTCACCTCACCGGACTGCGGCTGCGGAGCCGCCTGGCCGGCGTCAATCGCGGAGAGGGTTTGGCACAAGAGAACCGCACCGCTGACCGAGAGCCGCTCCAGGAGGTCACCGGCGGTGTCCTCATCCCGGACCGATTCCGTCAGGGTTCCAAAGACAGGGCCGGTATCCAGGCCTTCCTCCAATTGGAAGGTCACCGCGCCTGTCACATCGTCGCCTGCGATCAACGCCCGTTGCACGGGAGCCGCCCCGCGCCATGCCGGAAGCAGGGAGAAATGCAGGTTGACCCAGCCGTGCGCGGGAACAGCGAGGGCGTCCCGGGGAACGATTCCTCCGTAGGCGACGATTGCGGCGACGTCGGGCGAAGTGTCAGCGATGTGCGCCGTGGTCTCAGCGTCTACTTTGGCCGCCTTGATCACCTGGATTCCCAGCTCTTCGGCGCGGGCAGCCACGGGAGATGGAGTGAGGACGCGCTTTCGTCCCAGCGGAGCGTCCGGCCGGGTCAGCACCGCGACGACGTCGAACCCTGCTTTCACCAGCGCGTCCAATGACGGAACGGCTACCACCGGAGTTCCGGCAAACAATACCCTCACTCGGGAATCCCGAAGCTGCCGCCGCCAAAGCTCGAGCCGACGGAGGAAGCACGCTTGGACGTGGTCTCTTCCGTGACGGCATGGTAATTGGCGTTGCGGATGGCGCGCAGGGCAGCCTTCCGGTCTTCGCCTTGGAGCCTGTCGGTGTAGAGGATGCCGTCCAAATGGTCGGTTTCGTGCTGGAAGCAACGGGCCAGCATGCCTTCGCCGTCTACGGACACCGGGTTGCCGTGAAGGTCCACACCGGTGACCCGGGTGGCACGGTGGCGCCGGACGGGAAAGCCCAGTCCGGGGATCGAAAGGCAGCCCTCCACCTCATCGGGCTGGAAATCCTCGCTGTTTTCCAGCACGGGATTGATGATGTGGCCGGCAACGCCACCGACACGGTAGGTGAAGACGCGCTTGCTCACGCCGACTTGGGGCGCGGCAAGGCCTGCACCCTCCACGTCCTCCATGGTCTCCATCATGTCCGCGACGAGTTTGGCGAGCTCCGGACCAAAATCGGTTACAGGATCCGCTACGGTTCGCAGCACCGGATCACCGATGATTCGGATACTCAAAATTGCCATCTGTTGCCAGTCCTCACTTTTGTCTGTCTTTGGTCCGCGTTGCGGACCCAAAGCCAGTTTAGTTGAGACGGCCAAGGAGGCGTCGGGCGTTCAGCCCAGCGCTCCGGCCCCAACGCTTACCCTGGCAGGAGCCGCCAGCGGAGGCGGGGCAATCGGCAGGAGGGCCTGACCGGCCGCGGAAACGTCGGCGGACATCTCCCACACGCGGCGGAGGGCGCAGAACTTCCACCAATGGTGCTTGAGGACGTCCGGATTGGCGCGCTGCGGGCGAACTTCCGTCTCACCGATGGCTACGGCCAGGAGCATGGGGTTCTCACCGAACTTCCAGGGCTCCCACTGCCCGGCCACGGGATCCACCAGGCTTTCCTCGGCTTTCATTCCCGCCACCAGTTGCATGACCACCTTGTCATCCAGGGCTTTCACCGTGCCGTCACGGGTTGTTCCTTTGGTCTTGTAGTCGATCAGGCAGATCCGTCCATTAATACGGGCCACCAAGTCCAAGGTGCCGGCATAACCTACCGATTGGTTCCAGACGGTGATCTCAGGCGCGATCGGTTCCACGCGGTACAGCTCCCACCACTCGTCGAAGCGCGCCGCAAAAGCCTGCTCCCCATGCGAAGCGAGTTCGTCCCGGCATTCCTGCATGCGGTGCGGACGGCCCAGCGCGCGGAGCGCCACTTGCTCGCAGTAGGTATGGACCCGGTCTCCGCGGGCCGCTGCTTCATCGCGGTATGTTTCAGCGGCTTTGGCGGCCTTGTTGACTGCCTGGCGGATCCTTGCCGGGCTGCCGATCATTGCCGGAAGTTCCGGATCCGCGGCAAGGCTGCTTGCTCCCATGTAGCTGAACCAACCATCCAGGGCGTGCGCCTGCTGTGCAATCACTGTTGTGATGGAAGGAACAGCGAATTGCTCAGTAGTGGAGCGGGCGTACATGCGTCCGTAGTCAGTAGCGTGGGCAAGCAGTGGTGCGGTCATATAAAGACTCTGACACAGACCACCGACAGAATTCCCCTTAGCCCTGCGGTTCGAGGCTTCCGGGCAGATCGCATCCGGAATCTGTAGCGTCGCCGGAAGTCCCCTTGGCTGGCGAACCCAGCAGCGTGGTGAGGTGCCGGGGATCCAGTCCGGCAAGCTTCGCGGCCAGGATTGGCGCTTTTCCGGCAAGTTCCTCTACACGCAGGACCAGCGAAACATCAGTAGTGGTGACGCCGGCTCCGAGGCAATGGTGATTGTGCACACTTCCCCTGTGCCGTCCCGACCATGATCGTGACGAAAGACCATGATCGTGACGAAACCTATCCGAAGAATGGCCCCGCCGCGACACAAACGCGTTCCCTGCCAGACAGATCCACTGGAGCGAACCCGCTCTGTGATGACAACGACTCATGGAAGAGGAAACCCATGGAACTCTTTAACGATCTGCAGAAGAAGGCGCGAGACCTCATAGCCGGCAACGAAGAAGCCATCAAGGAAGGCATCGAAAAGGTGGGCGACTTCGTCGACGAACAAACCGACGGCAAGTTCGCTGAACAAGTGGATCTGGTCCAAGGCGCAGCCTCGGACTACGTAGCGGAGATCGACGAAGACACAGACGCCGCTTCTGCCGGCGACGTCGATCGGCAGCAGTAGCCGATCCGCAACGCAGCAGCGAACCAAAAGCAAAAGCCCCCGAGTAACTCGGGGGCTTTTCCTGGTGGGCGATACTGGGTTCGAACCAGTGACCTCTTCGGTGTGAACGAAGCGCGCTACCACTGCGCCAATCGCCCCGAACCTTGCCGCGCTTCCGCAACTGCGGGCCGGTGCATATAGAAGATTAGCCCACCATCGCAGGAATGCAAAACGAACCAGGAGCCGAAACTACACAGCTGAAATTACAGCCGTGAAAGACGCGAAATCCCGCGTCAGATCAGGCATCCGGGCAGCCTCCGAATGGAAAGCGGCTGCGCGATTTGGAGATTGCTGGAACCTCCTATAGAGTTTTTACTCGTCGGAAAGCGACGGAATGCCTGCAAGGCAGCCCACGCTAACCAACAATGCGGACGTAGCTCAGCTGGTAGAGCACCACCTTGCCAAGGTGGATGTCGCGAGTTCGAATCTCGTCGTCCGCTC